>NZ_OY735139.1:2550975-2901951 GCF_963457605.1 uncultured Gellertiella sp. | reverse complement strand
TTTTTGGATAATTTAATCTTAAGAACCCGCCTGCACCAGCCGGTTTCCGCAAGGATTTCAAGGGGTGGAGCAGTCAGGAGAAGGAGCGCACCAGGCTTCCGACCAGCAGATTCCAGCCATCGATCAAAACGAAGAACAGGATCTTGAACGGCAGCGAGATCGAAGTGGGTGGCAGCATCATCATGCCCATTGCCATGGTGATGGTGGCGACGATCAGGTCGATGACCAGGAAGGGCAGGATGATCAGGAAGCCGATTTCAAAGCCGCGGCGGATCTCGGAAATCATGAAGGCCGGGATCAGGACCCGGTAGTCGATCTTGTCGGGCGTGCCGACCGACTGGTTGCGCTCCTTGGCCAGATCGACAAACAGCTTCAGGTCCTTGTCGCGGGTATTGGCCGTCATGAAGGTGCGGAACGGCTCGGCGATCAGCATCACCGCATCGGCTTCGGTAATCCTGTTTTCAAGCAGCGGCTGGCCGCCCTGCTGCCACGCCTTGTCCACCGTCGGCGCCATCACATAGAAGGTCATGAACAGCGCCAGGCTGAGCATGATCATGTTCGATGGCGTCGAGGACAGGCCGATGCCGGAGCGCAGGATCGAGAAGGCGATGATGAAGCGCGGGAAACTGGTCACCATGATCAGGATGCCCGGCGCTATCGACAGCACTGTCAGCAGCCCGAATGTTCGGATGATCCAGGCGGCGGCAGAGCCGTCGATAGGCACATTCAGGAGACTGGTGGGCAGCTGCTGGGCAGCGGCCACCGCCGGATACATCATCATGATGCCGATGGCAGTGATAAATCGAATCATTCGATAACAAATGTCCTGAACATCACCTTCGATACGCGCCCCTCGGACCTGAGGTCAACACGCTCCTGGATGTCATCCCGCAGATATTCGAATCCGCGCGGGCCTTCGATCTGCTGCAGGGAGACTGTGCGCAGGTAGCCCATGATGTCCTGATGGATATCTTCGGCCATCTTCACATCGGGCGGCCCCTTGAACAGCAGCGCCACATCGAGCTTGATCCAGTTTTCCGAGGGGTAGGCGAGATTGGTGGTGATCGGTTCGAGTTGCACCACGCCATTGGCTTCCGTCGAGATATGCGGCAGGCCCTCGGCCGGCGTCTTGCCTTCCGGTTTGGCCTCTTTCGGCCTTGCCGCCGCTTCCTTGGCCGCCTGCGCCTTGGCTGCCGCTTCGATGGGCTGCAGTTTCGCCGCAAGCATGCCGCCGATGAACCAGCCGCCGCCGCCGCCCACCAGGGTCAGGACCGCCAGCGCCGCGATCAGTGGCACCATGCCGCCCTTCTTCTTGGCGCCGTCTTCCGTTTCTGCTTCTTCCGCCATGAATTGTCCCGCCTGACGCGGACCGGGAGAAGGGCACGGCCCCTCCCCGCGGCCTTTCTTAGAATGGTGAGTAGAGATCGACCGCCTGCTGGCCGACCGGCGGCTGCTGCACTTCGGTCAGGCGGCCACGGCCACCGTAGGAAATGCGGGCCTCGGCAATACGCTCGTAGGAAATGGTGTTGTTGGCATCCACGTCCTGCGGCCTGACGATACCGGCGACATTGAGAATGCGCAGCTCATGGTTGACCCGCACTTCCTGCGAGCCGCTGATGATCAGGTTGCCGTTCTCGAGAATACCGGTGACGACGGCGGCGACAAGCAGGGTCAGCTTTTCCGACCGGCTGGTGGTGCCCTTGCCCTGGCTGCTGGTGTCGGTGCCATAGGTGCCGGTGCCGCTGGTGGCCGGATCCCAGCCGAGCAGGTCTGTCTTGAGGCCCCAGTTGGCGCCGCTCGAATTGTTGCGGCTGCGGTCTGTCTTGTTGTCGAAGGACGCCTTGTCGTTGATCTGGATATTGACCGTCAGGATGTCGCCGACATTGAGTGCGCGGGCATCCTTGAACAGGGCTGCCCGGCTGTCATTCCACAGGGAATAACCGACGGCGGAGCGCTGCGGCTCCTTCGGATAGAGCGCCATCTGCTGGGTCTTGCCATATTGCAGGCCACTGCCGATCGGGCTCATTTCCGGAGCGATGCCAATTTCCCGGCCTGCCTGGCTCTGGCAACCGGCGAGCAGGGCGCCAGTCATGACGATTGCGATACATTTCTTCATGATGGGTCCTTGGACGTATTGGGATCGACCGCACGGGTCATGACCGCAGCAACCATGGCGGCCTTGCGCGGATCCATTTCACTGAGGATCAGGCCCGATTGCCGGGCTGGCAGTTTCATGATGATCGAGGCGGCCACTTCGGGATTGAGCTGCTCCATCTGGGGTGCCGCCGCATCTGCCTTCATCGTCTTGTAGACGCTGATCAGGTTCGCCTCTGTCTGGGCGAGGAAATCGTTGCGGCGCTTCAGCCAGTCCTGATATTCCGCCTTGCGCTTTTCCAGGATGGTGATGCGGCTGTTGATGTCGGCCTGCAGCTTGTCGAGTTCCTGCTTTTGCAGCAGGTAGCGCCGGTCCTTGGCGGCATCGGCGATATTGGTGCAGAATTTCTTGATCTCCTCTTCGGAGCTCATCTCGGTCAGCGGTTGCTGGCGAAGCTTCAGCTTGACTGCGGCCTCGCCTGCGGGAGCCGGGGCGGAAACCTGGCCATCGGCTGCGACCGGCTGCTGCTGCGGGGCGGCTTCCTCGGCGCCCGCGGGGGCAAAAACGGCAAGGGCGGCAAGCGTGCCGGCCAGAAGCCCGGCGGCGCGCCATGTCTTCATGGAAAGGGATCTGTCAATCATTGCAGAACGAGCTCCGCCTGGAGGGCACCGGCTGACTTGATGCCCTGGAGAATGGCGATGATGCCATCCGGTTTGACGCCGATATTGTTGAGGCCTGCCACCAGCGTCTTGAGATCGGGACCGTCAAGCAGGGCGACCTTGCCGCCGGTTTTCTTGGCGGTGATGTCGGTCTGCGGCTGAAGCGCCGTCTGGCCCCGGGAGAAGGGTTCCGGCTGCACGACCTGCGGGGTCTCGGAGACCTGCACCGTCAGCGTTCCGTAGGAAACCGCCACCTTCGACACGCGCACGTCGGCACCGATGACAATCGTTCCGGTGCGCTCGTTGACCACCACCTTGGCCGGTGTATCGGTATCGACGACGAGGTTTTCGATTTCCGCCATCAGCCGGGCGAGATCGGCGGTCTTCGGCTTGTCGACGGCGATTTCCTGGCTGTCGCGGGCTTCGGCAATCGGCGCGCCATATTTGCTGACGGCAAACTGGTTGACCACATCGGCCACGCCGACAGCCGTCGAAAAGTCAGGATTGCGCAATTGCAGCACCAGATCGATGCCGTCCTTGAAGCGCGAGGGCAGCTGCCGCTCGATGATCGCGCCGTTCGGCACCCGTCCGCCTGTCGTCACCCCTTCCGTCACGCTGGAGCCGGACTGGCCCTGGGCGGAAAAGCCCGACACGATGACGCTGCCCTGCGCGACCGCATAGATCTGCCCGTCGGCACCCGACAGCGAGGTCATGATCAGCGTGCCGCCGCGCAGCGAGCTTGCGTCGCCGAGCGAGGAGACATTGACATCGATGCGGCTGCCGGGGCTGGCAAAGGGCGGCAACGTGGCGGTGACCATCACGGCAGCGGTGTTCTTGGCACCGGACTGGCCGCCCTGCGTGGAAATGCCGAGATTCTGCAGCATGGCGCGCATCGACTGCTCGGTAAAGGGCGAGGCGCGCAGGCTGTCGCCGCTGCCCTGCAGGCCGACGATCAGGCCGTAGCCGATCAGCTGGTTGTCGCGACCGGCCTGGAGCGAGGCGATGTCCTTGATTCGCGAACCTGCGGCCGAGGCCGGGGCAGCCGTGCCCGCCAGCAGCGCGAAGGCAATAAATGCGTGAAGGAAGAGGCGCAGCTTGATCATTTTGCCACCACGTGAATCGTGCCGTCGGCCATGACCGTCCCGCTGACGATGATACCGGAATCGAGGTTTCTGGCCCGGATCACATCGCCGACGATGGCATCGGTCAGGGGTGAGCCGGCGGCTGATATGACCATGTTGCCGACATTGAAGGTGAGGCGCACCGTCTGGCCGCGCGTCATGGCGTATGGCTGGCGCAGCGAGGAGACGGGAATGGTGCGGCCCGGCAAAAGCGTGCTCTTGCTGACCATGCCCAGAACGTCGGTTGCCTGCCGGGCGTAGTCGCCGGCGAGATTGGGATTGGTGACATCGACCACCCGGATCCGGTCCTCGCTCAGCGTCTCGCCGGGATAGATGATATTGGTGGGCACCACGGCGGTGCCAAAGGTGTCGGCAAACGCGGCGGCAGGGCCGAACATCATCTGGACGACGAGCGCGACAGCGCCCGCGCAACCTGTCCATTTCCGGGGAAACATCATGTCTGCCCTGCCTTTCTCTTACTTCAGGTTCTTGCTGACGACCGATGCCATTTCATCCGCAGTCTGGATAACCTTGGAATTCATTTCATAGGCGCGCTGGGCGGAAATCATTTCGGAGATTTCCTTGACCGCATCGACATTCGAGCTTTCGAGATAGCCCTGCTTCACGTAGCCGAAGCCCGGATCATCCGGCGGCGCGATGATCGGTTCGCCGGAGGCAGCGGTCTGCTGGAACAGGTTGTCGCCCATCGGCTGCAGGCCGGCCTCGTTGACGAAATTCGCCGTGGTCAGCTGGCCGATATCGGTCATGGTCGCGCTGTTGCCGATCTGGACCTGTACCTGGCCGGAGCGGCTGACGGTGATCTTGCTGGCATCCTGCGGAACGGTGATTGCCGGCACCACAGTATAGCCGTCGATCGTCACCAGCTGGCCCTGCGCATTGGTGTTGAAGGCACCGGCGCGCGAATACATGGTGGTGCCGTCGGGCGTCTGCACCTGGAACCATCCCCGCCCGACGAGGGCAAGGTCGAGATCGTTCGAGGTCTGGGTGAGTTCTCCCTGGATATGCAGATTGCGCACCGCCGAGGTCTGCACCCCGAGGCCGATATTGGCGCCCTCGGGCACGATGGCCTGGTTGGCGCGGTTCGGTACGCCCTGAAGACGTTCCGACTGGTAGAGAAGATCGGAAAATTCCGCACGGGCGCGTTTGTAGCCTGTCGTGTTGATGTTCGCGATATTGTTCGCGATCACTTCGAGATTGGTCTGCTGGGCATTCATGCCGGTGGCGGCAATGGCGAGCGCTCTCATACGGTGTGACCTTCTACTGGGTTAAATCTGCATCTTGGTGATGTCGAGGAAGGCCGAAACCAGCTTGTCGCGCATCGCAATTGCGGTTTGCAGCGATTGCTCGGCATTCATCACGGCATCCACCACTTCCCGGGTGCTTGCCTTGCCCTGGATTCCTTCGAAGGAGGCAACTTCCCCCTGCTTGATATTGTCCATGGCCGTGGTTGCCATGTTGGTGAGAACCTCACCAAAGGTTTGGCCGGTCGCCAGTCCCGGCGAGGCGGCACCCGATGTCTTGCTGTCGTTGCTTTCAAACAGCGATTTGCCGATATTGCCGAGTTGCGAGATGCCGCTGACTTCTTTGAGTGCGTTGATCATTGTGATGCCTTCAGGAGATCGAGCGTCGCTGCAATCAGATCGCGCGACTGTTTGACGGTTTGCAGATTTGCCTCATAGGTGCGGTTTGCTTCCCGCATGTCGGACATTTCCACGAGGATGTTGACATTCGGCATCTTCACCATGCCCTTGGCATCGGCGGCCGGATTGCCGGGGTCGAATTCTTCCGAGAACTTCGAATTGTCGACGCCCAGCTTCTTGACCGTCACCACATCGGCGCCACTGGCCTGGTCGAGTTCCGACCCGAAGGTAATGGTCTTGCGGCGATAGGGGTCGGCCCCCGGCGTGTCGCCGGAAGAGCGGGCGTTGGCGATGTTTTCAGAGACGATGCGCAGCCGGGTCGACTGGGCTTCCAGTCCGGTTCCTGCGATCTTGAGGGATGCGGCGAGCGGATCCATGGTCGTTACTTCCTGACTGTCATCAACATCATGCGATGAAAGGATTTTACCAGCGCGGCGTTGAGGTCATATTCGCGCTTGATGTCGCCGGTCTTGGTCATTTCCTCGGCGAGCCCGACCGTATTGCCGGACTCCTGAACGCCGATATCATTGACCAGGGCCGCTTCCTTGACCTCGACATCGTCGCTGACCCCGTCAGGGCTTGCCGACAGATGCGCCGGATTGGTGCGGGCGAGGTGAAAGCTTGAATTCTTGTCGAGCACCGCGTCAAATGGGGTTACATCCCTGGCGCGGTATTTTGGCGTATTGGCATTGGCGATGTTGGTTGCCACCACCTCCTGGCGCACCGAGAGCCACTCGGCCTGCCGGGATGCCAGTGCGAAAAGCTGGATAGGCTGCGTCATGCTGTTCTCCGTCTTGTCCTGATCCGACCCTAAGGTCCTAATCTTGCGTGGGACTTACGGAAAAACCCTGCGTTTGACGCCTTTCACGCCGGGTCATTCAGGCTTGAGCACATCACCCTTCGACGTCACGATCACCCATTTGCCGTCGCGCTGTTCGAGCGAGGCAAGGCGGCTCTGGTCAGGAAGTATAGAACCGATCTGCACCATATACATGCCGGCATTGTCCTCGATCATGGCGCGACCATTGGCAACATGCAGCAGACGGAAACCGCTTTCGCCCGGAAAGGGCTGGTTTTCAGCGGGATCCGGTTCACCCTGCTTCTCCTTGCCGAGCTTGGAGACCGTCGCGGTGGTGAGCTGGTCGAGCGGAATGGCCTGGGGATTGGGGTTCTTGTTCTTGTTGACCATCGCAATCGGCGACACGCTGAAGACATTGCGGGGGCCGGTATGGGGGAGATCCCGGGTATGGTCCATGCTCGCGACATGAATGCCGAACTTGTCCTCGTTAAAGAAGACATACCAGGGAAAGAACGCTGCAGCTGCGGCCATGCAGATACCCGCCGCCGCCAGCACGCGATCCGTCCAGATCGATTTGGCCTTGATCCCGGCCAGTGGTGCCACCGGCATGTCGTCATCATATTCAGTCACGTCTGACCTCACTGCGAGAGAGAGGGCGTCGACAGATCCAAAACCCGTGCCCTCCTTGTTAGCCTGCATATCCAGTCGAGCCGAAGGCCCCTGCCCCGCTCCGCCTTATCTGACCGCACCGTTCTTCAGACCGTTGGCCAGATCGGCGAAAGCGTCATTGGCGGGATTGTCACCGGGGGATTGTTTCAGCACCTCGTAGATGATCGGTACCTGCTTGATCGCCATGTCGAGATCGGGATCGGTGCCGGGGCGATAGCCGCCAATCAGCCGGAGATCCCGGGTTTCCTCGAAGCGGTGGATCAGCGATTTCAGCCGCCGCACCAGCTTCTCCTGGTCCGGCGTCCAGGCCTTGCGGGCAAGACGCGAGATCGACGACAGCGGATTGACCGGCGGATACCGCCCCTCTTCCGCCAGGCTGCGCTCAAGCACGATATGGCCGTCCAGAATACCGCGGGTGGAGTCGGCGATCGGATCGTTGTGGTTGTCACCATCCACCAGGATCGAGATGATCGCGGTGATGGTCCCCGCCCCTTCCGCCCCCGGACCGGCACGCTCCAAAAGGCGCGGCAGCTCGGTAAAGACCGAGGCCGGATAGCCGCGGGCAATCGGCGGCTCGCCTGCCGCCACCGCGACCTCGCGGATGGCATGGGCAAAGCGGGTGACGCTGTCGACGATCAGCAGCACATTGTCGCCCTGGTCGCGGAAATGCTCGGCAATGGTCACGGCGCAAAGCGGGGCCATCTTGCGCAGCATCGGGCTTTCATCGGAGGTGGCCACAACGGCAATCGACTTGGCCATATGCACGCCCAGCGTATCCTCGATGAATTCGCGCACTTCGCGACCACGTTCGCCGACCAGCGCAATCACCACCTTGTCGAAGGCATCGGCGCGCGCCAGCATGGACAGAAGCGTCGACTTGCCGACGCCGGATCCGGCGAAGATGCCGAGACGCTGGCCGTAGCAGAGCGGCGAAAAGATATCGATGGCGCGCACGCCGGTCTTGAATCCATGTTCGACCCGCTTGCGGGTCATCGACGGCGGCGCGGTATTGGAGATCGGACGGCGGATCGTGCCGGGTGTCAGGGGACCATGGCCATCGATGGGGTCGCCGAGCGCATTGATGGTGCGCCCGCACCAGCTGTCATCCGGCGCAATCCGGAAGGCCCCCTTGCGGATGATCGTGTCGTGGATGCCGATCGGTTCACCGGGTTCGATCGGACAGACATAGACCTGGTCCGGCTCGACGCGGATGACCTCGCCGAGATGGATGCCGGAGGGGCTGCGATGGGCAACAAATTCACCAAGCCGGACATGCCGGGAAAGACCGGTCACGGTATAATGGCCGGCCGCGATGGTCTGGACGTGGCCGCCATGGGTCACCGAATAGTTCGGATGGGTGTACCGGTCGACAAGCCCTGCCAGCTGGCTCAGCTTGCGCGATACACCACCCTCCGCCAATAGCGCCTCGGTCATATACTGCTCCCTGCCGGAACACCTGCGCAGGCCGCAGGCGCGTTCGGAATTTGTGTCGGACGTTCATTGCGAAATGCAGGCGCACCGCGCCATGCACCCGTCAGCGACCGCTGCCCAGTGTCTTGATTGCTTCCTGCAGCGAGCTTTCGCTGTCGCGCATCAAGGCGGTAATATCTTCAAAAGCCCGGTTCACCTGGATCAGCTGGGTCATTTCGCCGATACCATTGACATTGGACTGTTCGGTATAGCCCTGCATCACGCCGATATCGTGCCGGTCGACAACCGGCTGGGCGGTCTGGGTCGGGATCACACCGGAATTCTCATAGCGCACGAAGCCCTGCGAGAGATCCGCCGTAAACAGGCCGATGGAGCCGACCTGCTTGCCATCCTGATGGACATTGCCATCCTGACCTACGGAAATCGGGCCGCCATCGCGGCGAACCTGAAGGGGTGCGCCGCCGGCATCCAGCACCGGATAGCCGCGGGAAGAGACGATCTCACCGGTATCGGTGATGGTAAAGCGCCCGTCGCGCGTCAGCACCTTGCCAACCGGCGTGTTGATCGCAAACCAGGCATCGCCCTTGACGGCAAAATCCAGCGGATTGCCGGTATTCTGCAATTCGCCGTTCTTTTCCGACAGATAGTCATTTCCCTGCGAGACGAAGGCGACCTTGGCCGTCGCCTCGTTCTGGGTGTTGCTCAACACCTGATCGAATTTCACATTGGTGGCGCGAAAGCCCGTGGTGTTCACATTCGCCATATTGTCGGCGATGGTGGTCAGCCGACGCTCGAGGGCGATCTGCGAGGACAGGGAAACATAAAGGCCAGATTGCACGGTCAAACTCTCCGGATGGCAGGCTGGGGTTCCAGGATGTGGACAGTCCGTCTCCCAGATTGGCCGCATCCCGAACCAGGCCCGATGGACGGGCCCGGATGTGCCAGGATGACACCGCCTGCGGCTCCACCCGTTAACACCGTCGTGACATTGCCCCGCCATACTGGAAGACGGGCTGCTGAAAGGCGGGCATGATCGCCCTTCTTCGACCCGCACTCTGCGGGATGTTGCTTGTGCGAGGCTGGCTCCCGTCCCGCCAATATCCGACGGCCGAACGGGGCGGACAAACAGCCTCACGCAAGCCAGAAACTCTATCCAGATCCCTGAAAATCAATCACCGAGTATGGGCTTGTCATGAACATCATCATAGGAATCGTGATCACCGCCGGCTGTATCATCGGCAGCTTCATGGCCATGGGCGGCCATGTGGAAGCTCTCTTCCAGCCGTTCGAATTCGTGATCATCGGCGGCGCCGGCCTTGGCGGCTACATCATGGCCAACCCCATGAAAGTCGTAAAGGATTCCGGCAAGGCGCTGGGCGAGGCCTTCAAGCAGAAAGTGCCGAAGGAACGGGACTATCTCGATATTCTCGGCGTTCTCTATTCCCTGATGCGTGACCTCAGAACCAAGTCGCGCAACGAAATCGAAGCCCATATCGACAACCCGGACGAATCCTCGATCTTCCAGGTCGCCCCCTCTGTTCTGAAGAACAAGGACCTGACCGCCTTCATCTGCGACTATGTGCGGCTGATCATCATCGGCAATGCCCGCAGCCACGAGATCGAGGCGCTGATGGACGAGGAAATCAACACCATCCTCTATGACAAGATGAAGCCCTACAATGCGATCACCTCGATGGGCGACAGCTTTCCGGCCATCGGCATCGTCGCAGCCGTTCTCGGCGTTATCAAGGCCATGTCGCACATCAATGATCCACCGGAGGTTCTCGGCCACCTCATCGGCTCGGCACTCGTCGGCACCTTCCTCGGGATCCTTCTCTCCTACTCGATCTGCAACCCGCTGGTGGCGCAGATCAAGGGCGTCAGGACCAAGCAGCACCGGCTCTATGTGATCGTCAAGCAGACCCTGCTTGCCTACATGAACGGCTCCGTGCCGCAGGTGGCCCTCGAATATGGCCGCAAGACCATCTCATCCTATGAACGTCCTTCCATCGACGCCGTGGAACAGGAAATGATGAATCCTGGCGGTGAAAACAAGGCAGCGTGATGACCATGACAGAAGCACAAGCAATGCCCCCCGCAGCCCGGATCGACATGGCGATGCTCGCCCGCCTGACCGGCGGGCTCGGTGACCGCAAGACGATCGACAAGATCTGCGCCGACTTCGGCCAGCTCTACCAGGATTTCCTGCCCGACGTCTTTCACAGCGAAACCCATCTGAACGTGCTCGTCGGCTATGCCGGCTGTGAAACCGGGTTGATCAACGACCTCGTCGCCGAAATCGGCACGGATTGCGTTGTTGCCGATGCGTCGTTGCGCAACTGGAGCCCCGGTTTCGTGATGACCTGCGGCAACAGTTTCGTCATCACCATGATGGAAAACCTGCTCGGCGCAACGCCCGAGACCATCGACGAGCCGGTCGAACGGCCGCTGTCGAAGATCGAGCTCGATCTGGCGGTGATGGTTTTTGAGAAGATCGCCAGCGTGCTGCGCTCGGGCGTCAATGCGACCGGCGGCTTTGAGGCGCTGATCGAGCGTCCGCTCAATGCCGAGGACCGCCCGAAGCCCGCCGATGACCAGCCCGAACAATATGGTGCGGCAATCCGCATGACCATCGCGCTTGGACCGGTGTCGAGCCAGTTCACCCTGATCGTGCCGCAGAAGGCGCTTCTGAAGACCAAGGTGGTGTTTCCGAAGTCGAAGAGCCAGCCGGGCAAGACACAAAAGGAATGGGCCGACCAGATCGGCGAACAGGTCCGCCGTTCCCAGGTGACCCTCGAAGCCCGGATCAAGCTGCAGAGCCTGACGCTTGGCACGATTTCCCGTCTGGCCGAAGGCGATGTCATCCCCTTCTTTGATTCGGCGGATGTGCATGTGGATGTCAGCGCCAATGGCAAGGAGATGTATCTGTGCGAATTCGGGCGCTCTGGTGCCAATTACACGGTCCGCGTGAAGGACAATGTCAGCTCCGATGACGAAATTCTTCGTCATCTCATGGGTTAGCAACGCCCGGTCGTCCCGGAAGGCAGTTTGACGCAAGTTTCAGATGGAATAGTATATTCATGGCTACTCAGAAAACACCACTGGATTCCGATTTCTCGATGAATGCTCCAGGCAACGATGCGGACCTGGAACACGCCATCGACGATCTGCGCGGCGTTTTGAAAAGCGATGCGGATGGCACCTTGCCGGATCTCGACGATTTCGGCGGTGACTTCGCGTCAACCGCCCATACCGGCACCGAACTCTCCGCCTTTGGCGATTTCGGCGGCGGGGCGGCAGGCGGCAGTGACTTCGGCGCCAAACCGGCGGCCTCTGCGGGCGGGTGGCATGATGCGCCCCGGTCGCAGCCCCCCGGCAGTGCGCTGAACGCCAATCTCGACCTGATCATGGACATCCCGATCGATGTCCAGATCGTGCTCGGCACCAGCCGCATGCAGGTGTCCGGCCTGATGAACCTCAACGAGGGCGCAACAATCGCCCTCGACAAGAAAATCGGTGAGCCCGTGGAAATCATGGTCAATGGCCGGCGCATAGCCCGCGGTGAGATCACCGTGCTGGAAAACGACGATACGAGATTTGGCGTTCGACTGATTGAAGTGATGAGTACGAGAAAAGTCTGATCCCGGGGTGCGTGGGACAGAAAGGTGAAAGACCATGATGGACTTTGACGATTTCGGAGGCAATCTGCCAGACAAGCCACTGTCGCAGGCCGACAAGGCTGCGGCTGTGCTGCTGGCAATGGGCAAGACCGTTGCAGGTCGGCTTCTGAAATATTTTACGCAAGCCGAGCTGCAGCTGATCATTTCATCGGCCCAGACATTGCGAACCGTTCCGCCGGATGAACTGGCGGTTCTGGTGGCCGAGTTCGAGGACCTGTTCACCGAAGGTGCAGGCCTGATGGACAATGCCAAGGCCATCGAAAGCATTCTCGAGGAAGGCCTGACGCCGGAAGAGGTGGACGGCCTGCTCGGCCGCCGCGCCGCATTCCAGGCCTATGAATCCAGCATCTGGGACCGGCTGCAGGATGCAGACCCCGCTTTCGTGGGGCGTTTCCTGCTGCGCGAACACCCGCAGACCATCGCCTATATTCTCTCCATGCTGCCCTCCTCCTTCGGGGCCAAGGTGCTGCTGCAATTGCCTGACAGCCGCCGCGCCGACATCATGAACCGCACGGTCAACATGAAGGATGTCAGCCCCAAGGCTGCCCAGATCATCGAGAACCGGGTGATCGAACTGATCGGCGAGATCGAGGCGGAACGCAATTCGGTCGGCACCAACAAGGTGGCCGAACTGATGAACGAACTCGACAAGCCGCAGGTCGATACGCTGCTGTCGTCGCTGGAATCGATCAGCAAGGAAGCCGTCAACAAGGTTCGCCCGAAGATCTTCCTGTTCGACGACCTGCTCTACATGCCGCAGAGAAGCCGCGTGCTGCTGTTCAACGACATCGCGGGCGACATCGTCACCATGGCGCTGCGCGGTGCGCCGGGCGAAATCCGCGAAGCGGTGCTCGCCTCGATCAGCCCCCGCGCCCGCCGCATGATCGAATCCGACCTCGCCTCCGGCACGCAGGGCATCAACCCCCGCGAAATCGCCGTCGCGCGGCGCGCGGTCGCCCAGGAAGCCATCCGTCTGGCCAATGCCGGGCAGATCGAGCTGAAGGAAAAGGAAACCGATAAGGGCGAGGCCGCCTGATCGAGCGGCGAGCCCCTCGCCGCTCATGATGCCTGCCGCATTCACCCGGCGTTTGCCTGCCCTGCGCCGCTATCCCCACATTCCTTGCGGCTGACGGGTTCAACTTTCCCGGCAATTCCGTTAGCATTCTGCGTCTAACCGGCCTGCGGCAAGCCCGCAGGTCTTTCCTTATCGAGGACCGGCGCGCCATGGCTGACGAACAAGACAAGGAAAGTAAAACAGAAGACCCGACAGAGAAAAAGATTCGCGACGCGGCGGAGAAAGGCAATGTGCCATTTTCACGCGAAGTCACGGTCTTTGCCTCGTCACTGGCACTCTATTTCTACCTGGTGTTTTTCCTGCCCTCGCGCATGGCCGAAGTCAGCCAGGTGCTGCGCGACCTGTTCGAACAGCCGGACGAATGGCGGCTTGGCAGCAGTCCCGACGTCATCTCGCTGTTTACACACCTTGCCTGGACGGCCAGCGCCATCCTCGCCCCGATCTTCATCCTGCTGATTGCCTTCAGTGTCGGATCCTCCGTCCTCCAGAACATGCCGACGCCGGTGCTGGAGCGAATCAGGCCGCAGATTTCGCGAATCTCGCCGGTCAAAGGCTGGTCGCGGATTTTCGGCTCCACCGGTTTCGTCGAATTCGCCAAGGCGCTGTTCAAGATACTGGTCGTGTCAACCATCATGTTCTTCACCCTTAAGGGTGAGTTCTACGGCTCGATCGACACGATGTTTTCCGATCCGCAGGTGATTTTCGTCAAGATGGCGACGATCATGAAGCATATCATGATCGTCATCCTGCTTTCGACGGCCGTGGTTGCCGTCATCGATTTCTTCTGGACCCGCCATTACTGGTTCAGCCAGCTGAAGATGACCAAGCAGGAAATCAAGGAAGAGTTCAAGCAATCCCAGGGCGATCCGATCATCAAGTCGCGCCAGCGCTCGATAGCGCGTGACCGTGTGCGCCGCCGGATGATTGCCAATGTGCCGCGCGCCACGCTGGTCATCGCCAACCCGACCCACTTTGCCGTGGCACTGCGCTATGTGCGCGAGGAAGACGATGCGCCGGTGGTGATTGCCAAGGGTCAGGACCTGATTGCCCTCAAGATCCGCGAAATTGCCGAAGCGAATGGCATTCCGGTGTTTGAGGATCCACCGCTTGCCCGCTCCATGTTTGCGCAAGTCTCGGTCGATACGGTCATTCCATCGGTTTTTTACAAGGCCGTCGCGGAATTGATACATCGTGTCTATGCCGCTTCGCCACAGACGAGACGGATTCATTAAGCCTGATGAAAAAATGCACCTTTTCCGCCACGCGCGAACAGATCATCGCCGAAGCCATAAGCCCCATCGCCACGGAATTGCGGATGATCGACGCCGCAGACCTGATCTCGATGCTGCGCTTTGAATATCACGCCAGCCTCGCCGACCTCGTTTCGTCAGCGGCGGAACTGTTCTTCCATCCCGGCACGGTGAATTTTGGTGCGGGTGGCGATTATGTGCTCGACTGGAATGGCCAGCCGGAAGTGACGCTGGATCTGGAAATCAAGCCGAAGGGCCTGACAGTCTATGCGCGGCTGGTGCTGAAGGACCAGCAGGCAGGCATAGACATCAATCATATTGCCTTTAGCGAGCCCTCCGAAGATCCGGACGCCAATACCGCCTTCCTGAAGCAGAGCCTGGCAGAGGCGCGCTATGTGCGGCCGATTGCCGACGCGGCATAGGCTGGGACCGGGCATTTCCTGCCGACAAATATTCCCCTCAACGCCGCCACGCAGCGGGTCCCTGGTTTGGCCCATGCGTCCTGCTGGCGGATCCCGCCATTTGCCCGGGCCACATGAATGACATTCTGAAACCGCGCCGACTGCCAATCCTGTGGCACGCTCTCCATCATCGCGTGCGCCGAAAACCGATCAGCTGATAAAGCCGAGACGGATCGCCTTGGCGATGGCCTGGATGCGGTTGACGGCGTCGAGCTTGTCGGTGGCAGAGCCGAGATAGGCATTGACGGTGTGGACGGACAGTCCGAGATTTTCGGCGATTTCTTCGCTGATCCGCCCGTCGCCGGCCAGTTGCAGGCAGGCAATTTCACGCTCGCTCAGCGCTTCCGATGTGTTCTGCCGGCGATCATCCAGCGACAGCAGATCGGTCATGATCTGGCAGGCCTTGCCATGCAGGTCGAGAACGACCTCGCTGGCAAGATCGAGATAGGTCGCGGTAAACAGCACGAAACCATTGCCGATCGCCCCCAGGCGGACCGGGAAGGCGATGCCGGAAAAGGGCAGAACCCGGCCTTTCAGGCGCACCGACAGCGGTGCAAATTCCGGCGCTTCCGCCGTGCTGGCCTCATCGCGGCCATTCCACATCAGCGGCAGCAGCGACTGATCGATATGGCTCAGCATCGCTTCGCCATAGGCTTCGATCAGCATCTTTGTCACGGCGAGATTGTTGGGGCCGAAATTTTCCAGTTCGCAGGACAGCTTGCGCTTGTTGACGGCACCCGACCCGCCGACCCGGAGCACGGCGAAATGCCGGGCATTGATCGACTTCTGCATCACCACCAGCCGGGGGAACAGATCCGACCGGCTGGAAAACCTGGACAGGCGCAAGGTAGTGACGCCCGATGCGGCATCCGCCCCGTTATCCCCGGGAAATCCCATGGTTGGCCCCTTAAACAAGGTTGTTCCTTACGGCATATGCAATGGCTTCCGACCGGGTTTTCGTCGCGGTCTTGCGCATGACACTGGTGATGTAATTGTTGATGGTGTTGCGCGAGATGCCGAGAATGACCGCGATCTCGTCGCTGGTCTTGCCTTCGGCGATCCAGTACAGGCACTCGATCTCCCGCTCCGTCAGGTCGCAATCGCGATCCCCGCGCTGGGTCGAGGTTTCGGCAAAGCTGCGCAGATAGCCGGTCATCAGGCCGACATCGCGCAGCCTGTCTGCCGACAGGATGATCCCGTCAGCGTAAAGCAGCATCAGCGCCAGCCTTGTGCGCCCGACATTGAAATTCAGCGTGCAATATTCGCGGCTGAGATCTGCCGGCAAATCGACATGCTCGGGAAAGACCGCATAGGTTGGATGCAGCAGCGACATGCATTTTTCAAGTTCGGTGCTGCGGGCGTAATCATTGGCAACCAGGCCGGAAATGGTGCGGACCAGATCAAAGGGCCAGTCGGACGTGACGACGAAATCAAGTCCCTGTTCCTGGATGACATCGCAACGGATCAGAAGGTAATTGGCAGCACCCGCATAGTCGGCAAGCGCATGCAGGGCGACGGAAAGCTGGCCTGGCGCGGTCAAATGCGCAAGTCGCGTTACCAGTTGCGCCCGCGTCAAAGACTTCGCCCCCTGAGGCCGCCCATTCTTGCTCCGGCCATGACCCGTTGGCTCCGCCTGCAATGTCTCCATCTCCATTCACCGCCCCCTCGCTGATCCCGTCGAAAGAGCCCCCTCTTGCGCACCGGACCAGCTCGAATTACATTTCACCCGCCGGATCCTGAGCAACACGCCCGCAGAGTTTGGATCAGGCACGGCATGAGAGCAACGAAAAACTTTTGCCCCTTGGTGTCGGGCATGAGGCGGAATGCATCTTTAAAGTGCTCTTATCGCAATTCCGCCAAATTGCTTATAACCCAACCTCATATTTAAAGATAGTACGCACGGCGATTCGCAGCAACATCTTTTAGTTAATCACCCGTTTTCAATTTAGGATATATTTATAGGATGGTTTTACGTGGAAATTACATTTCCCTTTCACGAAGCTCAATCAACCATTACATGAATTTTATTTCTCTATTTTACAAATAAAACTGACTTTAACCACAGTCAAATTCCTTTCCTTGTGCATTTTTCACAATAATATATTATAATTTATGATAATATTTATTAATTTAATATTTAATTCCTTCACATTCCAATTACATATATCCATTTTTAACCGCTTATTTACGTATATTTAAACAATATTTCAGATTGGTTTTTAGCATATTTTTTGCTGTAGCCGCAGCACCCTGAATTTACACAACCCCGATGGGATTACCTGCCTGTTTATACATGAATATAAATATACCTTCGTCCGCCATTAAAGATCCAGATCTCAGTCTGCCGAACGGCACCTGTCCCAATTCGATACTATTGTTATAGGTGAAGGTGTACAATTGCCGAGAGTGTTGCCACCGTGACCCGGGACAGCAGAATTACCGGCCCGGACAACGGCAGGCCGGACCAGGCTGTCGGCGCGGGCTCTTGCGAAAGGGAGCCTGCGGAAGCATTTCTTCTGTCCACCCGGTGCTCCCGACGACATCAGGTACCAGCCGCTTGCGTGAAAACCGATCTCGCCAAAACGACCTCTGCCGGGTGTGACAGGACAAAGCCTTTGATTGGATGCATGTCGGCCCCCGCAAAACCGCTGCACATATTTGCGCGACATGCCGTAGCTTTTGTCAGGGAAACCACGCAAACGAAGTCTTGCGTTTGGAATCCGGTTTTCCCGAAAAGACAAACGAAAACAAAGGGAATTTGAGTCTGTCTGGTTCAATGTGAACCAGACCGACTCTAAAGTCGAGATCGGTATCTGAAAGAGGGTGGAGCCTTACGCAGCCCTCTCGCCAGCCCATTTGCGGAGAATCTTGGCGGCGCGTTCTTCGCTGATTTCCACCATCCGCGCGAGCTTGCGTTCCGGTCCTTCGCGGACGCGGCGATTGAAGCCGTCATCACCGCTTTCGAGACCAAGCACCTCGTCGGCGCTGTCGAAGCCGAAGTCCGACCCGAAGCCATCCATCAGGCCGCCACCGCCGCTATTGCCCATGCTGGGCGTGAAGTCGGGCAGTTCGAGCGTGCTCTCCTCGCCTTCGGCACCGACGGTGACCGGTGCGGAGGCCCCGACCGCCTTGACGATTGGCCGCACGCCCATCCAGATGATGATGAAGGCGACGCCGACGAAGGCAAGCGAATTGATGATACCGGCGAGATTGCTGCTCAGCATGTCGAGGATGCCAGGACCGGTCGCCGTATCGCTCAGAAGCTGGTCGTCGAGGAAATCCATGGCCGTGACGGTGACGACGTCGCCGCGCGCCTTGTCGATCCCGGCAGCAGAAGAGACGATCTTCTGCATTTCGGCAAGATAGGCATCGATCTTGGCCTGATCCGGCGGGTCGCCGATCATCTTGGCAAGCCGACCCTTGTTGACCACGACGGCGACCGACAGTTTCTCCAGCTTGTAGCTGTTGCGGGTGGTGGCAACGGTCTTGCTGTTGATTTCGTAGTTGGTCTGCTCTTCCTTCTTGTCGTTCTGGTCGGATGATTCAGGACCACCTGATGTGCCGCTTGGCGCACCCTGGGGCACATTCTGCTCCACGGTTGCAGCACTGTCGGCCTGTTTGGACTGGGATTTCTGCGCTTCCTTGGTGACCCGCACCGACCGTTCGACGCGGGATTCCGGATCGTAGGTGGTTTCCTGGATCTGCTGGGTATCCGTATTGATGTCGGCCGTGACGCTGGAGCGGAAATTGTCCATGCCGAGGAAGGGGGCAAGCGCCTTGTCGATATTGGTCTCCGCCTCTTCCTGCACTTGCTGGACGACGCCGAGATTCTTGCCGGCCATGCTGTTGCCACCCTCGTCGCCTGACGCGAGCAACTGGCCGGTGGAATCGAGAACCGTGACATCATCGGCCATCAACCCCGGCACCGACGAGGCGACGAGATGGCGGATCGGCGAGGCGGATTTGCGTCCGACCGTGCTGCTGGCCCGGATCATGACCGAGGCCGTCGGTTTCTGTTCACCCTTGCGGAAGTTTCCGACATCGGGCAGCACGATATGCACCCGCGCCGAAGATATGCCCTGGATGGTCTGGATGGTGCGGGCAACTTCGCCTTCGAGTGCCCGGACCCGGGTCACTTCCTGCATGAAGGAGGTCAGACCGAGCGAGCCGACATTGTCGAAAAGCTCATAACCCGCATTGGAACTGTTGGGCAGGCCACGCTCGGCCAGCAGCAGGCGGGCCTTGCCCGTGGTACCGGCGGCAACCTTGATGCTGGTTCCATCGGTTCCCACCTCGAAATCCATGTTGGCTTCGGCCAGGGCAACACTGATCTGGTTGAGGTCAGTGGTCTCAAGCCCCACATACAGGGTCTCGTAAGCGGGTTTATTCACATAGACCGCGGCGAAGAGGATAAGGCCAATCGACAGCACACCGACGCCGATCAGCGTCAAGAGCTTTGCCTGGCCCAGACCCGCTAGGTTTTTGGCAACCTGGATTAATTGATTTAACAGATTCATTCTGTTCTCGCACCGTCAGTCAGAGAAAGGTCCTGTGACACTGAGGGCGACCATAGAAACCGAAGCTTGCGCGAACGTTTCGCGCATCCCCGTATGCGCCGCCCAAATCTGCTGACTGCACTTGCGTGTATCTGATATCTTTCAAGAACTTGGTGGGATTTGGCGATGGTCCGCCGGCACGTCGGCTATTGCCAGAAACAAAAAGGACGCCGGGAGCCCTGCCCCTTGCGTCCTTGCTTGCACCCATGATTCGCGCGGGAGCGCCGACACCTCTCAAAAGAAGTCGAAATCCCCCGCAGCCTTGCTCAAAGGTTGTGAATGGCCGTGCCGCATGGCCCCGGCCAGTGCCTTTTGCATATCGGCAAGCTTGACCAGATTGACCGCCGTGCTGACGTCCACCACCCAGTCATCCGAGATATTGGCGGTCACGGTATCGATGAATTCGGCGAGCCCCCGCGTCTTCTGCACGGCAAGGTCGATGCCTTGCAGGACCTTCATGCAGTCGGGGGACTGGCCGGCCGTCTCATCGACAAGGTCGAGGAGCTGCGGCTCGATGCGCTCGATCAGATAGGCAACATCGTGCAATTCCGAGACAATGCGCATTAGTACTTCAGGCAATGCCTCATCCATGTCCTGCTCCATTTAACACTCTTTGAAATCCGCGAAACCGGTATTTCAGAAGAATTCGATCGTGTTGTCGACCGGCTTTGCGACCGGTGCCGGGCGCTGTTCCTGGGCCACCGTCTTCTGGGTTTCCGCGCCGGTCAGCGGATATTGCCGGGCCCTGCCACTGATCGGCCAGAATTCCAGCTTGCGCCCGAATTCGCCACCGGTGCTCGAGCCGACAATCGGAATGCCTTCATCCCGCAGGAACTGCGTGGCAAACTGGGCATTCTGCTCGCCGACATTGGAGAAGGTGGCAATCGTCTTTGCGCCGCCGAAGATCTTGGCCTCCAGCCGGTCGCGACGCGCACCCTGCTTCAGGAGACCGTTGATCAGAAGCTCCATCAGATGCACGCCATAGCGGGTCGCATCTCCCCCTCCAGCCATTGCGGAAGCGGACCCAGGCAGCAGAAAATGGTTCATCCCGCCGACACCGGCGACGGGATCGCGCATGCAGGCAGCCACGCAGGATCCAAGAATGGTCGTCAGGACCACATTCGGGTCAGTGATGACCTTGTACTCGCCCTGAATGATATTGACCCTTTTGGATGCTGCTTCGACTGTCATTTCAACGCTCCGAATACGGCTTCGATGGCCGCCTTCATCTTTTCGATGGTGAAGGGCTTGGCCAGAACATTGTTGGCACCGAGCTGGGCGGCCTTGGTCACCAGCGCCCGGTCGCCCTGGGCGGTCAGGATGATGAAGGCGGCCTTCTTGGTGGCCGGATTGGCGCGCACCGCCTGCAACAACCCGATGCCATCCATCTTCGGCATGTTGAAGTCGGAGATGACGAGATGATGGGGCTGCTGCTCCATGATCTTCATTCCCTGCTCGCCATCACCGGCGGCGGTGATCTGCTTGAAGCCCAGCTGCGTCAGCGCATCGCTGAGAAGCAGTCGGCTGGTCACCTGATCGTCAACGATCAGGACCTTGATTTTCTCGGCCAGAGACATTTATTCGCTCCCTTCTTTTCGGGCGGCTGTCAGTTTTAAGATTTCTTCCCCGATGGATCCAAGCGGGAGTTGCTGCTCCACGGCACCGAGTTCATGGGCAACCCTTGGCATCCCGTAGACAACGCAGGTCTTCTCGTTCTGCCCAAGCGTGCGGGCACCCGCGTGCCGCATCTTGAGCAATCCCGCCGCACCGTCCCGTCCCATGCCGGTCAGGATGACGCCCACCGCATTGCGGCCGGCGAGTTCCGCCACCGAATCAAACAGCACATCTACCGATGGCCGGTGACCATTGACGGGATCCCGCTCGACAAGGCGGCAGCAGGGCGCGGAGGAATTGGTGATTTGCAAATGCCGTTCGCCGCCCGGGGCAAGGTAGACCCTGCCGATCTCGAGCCGCGCGCCGTCGGTGGCCTCCTGGACCACCGGCTGGCACAGGCGGTTCAGGCGCTCGGCGAAGCTGCGGGTAAAGGTTGGCGGCATATGCTGGGTGATGACTGTCGGCGGACAATTGGCCGGGAAATTCTGCAGCACCGTGATCAGCGCCTCGACGCCACCGGTCGAAGACCCGATGGCGACGATCTTGCGTCCGACGCGATAGTCCGCAGCCTTGGCAGGCGCCGCCACGGCTGCGCCGCGCACGTGCTGGCGGCTGGACCTGGCGGCGGCCTTTACCTTCTCGGCGAGATCGAAGAAGGGACGGGGTTCGCCCGGGCCCGGCTTGCTGACGCAGTCGAAGGCGCCGATTTCAAGCGCCGCCAGGGTTGCTTCCGCACCGCGATGGGTGAGGCTCGACACCATGATCACAGGCATAGGACGAAGCCGCATGATGCGCTCGAGAAAATCGAGGCCGTTCATGTTCGGCATTTCGATGTCGAGGGTGACGACATCGGGATTGAGCTGCTTGATCGCCTCGCGCGCTTCCAGCGCATCGCCCGCCTGGCCGATGACGTTCACGTCAGGATCGGAGCGCAGCACGGCGGTGATCAGGCCGCGCATGGTGGGGGAATCATCGACAACCAGAACCCTTGCAGGTGCCATCAGCGTTTGCCTCCCTTGCCGATATAGCGGTAGGTGGTGATGCCGATATTGTCGAAGAGGTCCTTTGCGTCCCCCGCAACCCGCTCGGAATGACCGATATAGAGATGTCCGCCGACCGGCAGGTTTTCGGCAAAGCGCGACCAGATCTTGATCTGGGTCGGCTCATCGAAATAGATCACCACGTTGCGGCAGAAGATCGCGTCGAACGGTCCCTTGAAGGGCCATGCCGCGAGAAGGTTGAGCTCGTTGAAGGTGATCAGCCGCTTGACCTTGTCATCCACCTGCCACTTGCGGCGCCCCTGGATGGTGGTCTCGGAAAACCACTGCTTGCGCATCGGCTGGGAGACGGTTTCAAGCGCGGTTTCGTCATAGGCACCGGCGCGCGCCAGCGCCAGGATCTTCGGATCGATATCGGTCGCCAGGATCTTGATGTCGTACTCGGCGACATTGGGCAGGGCCGACAGCAGCGTCAGCGCGATCGAATAGGGCTCCTGTCCGTCGGAACAGGCCGCAGACCAGATGCGCACGCGTCCACCGCTCTTGGCCTTGGCGATCAGATCGGGCAGTACCTCGTTCTTCAGATGTTCGAAATGGTGGTTTTCCCGGAAGAAGCGGGTGAAATTGGTGGTGAGGAACGACAGCATTTCCTTGCGTTCCGCAGCACCTGCCGGCGAACTGACGAGATCGCAATAGTCGCGGAACCCCCGCAAGCCCAGCTGCCTGATATGCTTCGACAGCCGGGAATAGACCAGCGACGCCTTGGAATCGTTGAGGAAGATACCCGCATCCGAATAGATCATCGACGCGATCTGCGCGAGATCGCGGCGCGTCAGCGGATATTCCCCGCTGGCCATGACCTCGTCCGGGTTCTGTCTCAGATCACTTGTACTCAAGGCGCTCATGCAGCTTCACTTTCGGTATCGGCAAACAGGGCTTCCAGTTCGAGCAGGCAGATCATCCGCCTGTCGATTGCCAGGATGCCCCTGGCGAATTGTCGTTCCAGTTCAGACGACACTTCCGGTGTCGGCTGGATCGTCTCGTCGGTCACGGTCAGGATGTCGGAAACCGCATCCACCAGCAGACCGACTATTCTGGTCTTGACCTGGGCAACGATGATGACGTGGCGCGCGGTCGGCTCCGCAGGCTTCATGCCGAGCCGGGCAGAGAGATCGAGGATGGGCAGCACGGCACCGCGCAGATTGATGACGCCCAGCATGTAGGGCGGCGAATGCGGCAGTGCGGTTGCGGGCGTCCATCCACGGATCTCCCGGACCGACATGATATTTACCGAGAACTCCTGGTCTCCAATGCGGAACGCGATCAGTTCGCGGCTTCCCTGATGCAGATTTTTGGCGATGTACGACATGACTTATCCAGCAGATGCAAAGGTCATTTCGGGTCGGAGGGACTGGCCGCGCGAGGCAGCGACGACAGCATCCACATCGAGGATGAGGGCCACGCGGCCATCTCCCAGAATGGTGGCCGCGGCAATGCCTGGCACGTGGGTATAGTTGGCTTCAAGGCTCTTGATGACGACCTGGCGCTGGCCCTGGATCGCATCGACCATCAGGGCGCGCTGGCCGCCGCCTTCCGATTCCACCAGCAGCGCCACCCCGTCGACGGGATTGGCCTGGGTGGCGCGGAAATTCAGGATACGGCCGACATCCACCAGCGGGCAGAAGCTGTTGCGGATCGAGATCAGCCGCTGGTTGGCACCGAAGGAATGGATCGCCGCGGCTTCGGGCTGCAACGTCTCGACGATGGCCGTCAGCGGCACCACCAGCGTCTGGCCGGCAACTGTCACCACCATGCCATCCAGTACGGCAAGCGTCAGCGGCAGGCTCATGGTGAAGACCGACCCCTGGCCGGGCTTCGACGAGATGTTGATGCGGCCGCCGAGTGCCTGGATCGAGCGCTTGACCACATCCATGCCGACGCCGCGACCGGAAATGTCGGACAGTTTTTCCGCCGTGGAGAAGCCCGGCAGGAAGATCAGGTTGTCGATTTCCTCGTCCGACAGGTTGGCATCGGCGCTGATCAGGTCGTTGTCGATGGCCTTCTGGCGAACCCGCTCGCGATTGATGCCGGCGCCATCGTCGGCAAGTTCGATCAGGATGCGGCCCGAGCGGTGCTTTGCCGTCAGGCGCACGGTGCCTTCGGGATTCTTGCCGATGGAGATGCGCTTTTCCGGCGTCTCGACACCATGGTCGACGGCGTTGCGGATCATGTGGGTCAGCGGCTCGGCGAGCTTGTCGATCACCGTCTTGTCCACCTCGGTATTTTCACCCTCGGTGATCAGCCGGATCGACTTGCCGGTCATGTCGGCGATTTCGCGGACGATGCGCGACATGCGCTGGAACACCGGCTTGACCGGCTGGGCGCGGATCGCCATCACGCTGTCCTGGATTTCCCGGGTCAGCTGCTGGAGTTCCTCGAGCCCCATGTTGATCGAGGAAGCCCCGTTATTGTCATTCTCGATGACGCTCTGCGACAGCATCGCCTGGTTGATCACCAGTTCGCCGACAAGGTTGATCAGCCGGTCGACGCGATCGAGATCGACGCGGATCGTCTGGGCAATGCCCGCGGCATTGCTGGCATTGTTGGCGGCGGCAGCCGCAGCGGCGGCAGCGGCGGGCGTTTCCTTCTTTTCGGCCCGGGCCGAAACGGCGGAGTTGACCGCTTCGACGACGGCACTTGCGGCTTCGGCGGCAGCGACCGTCTCGGCGGCGATCGACGGTGCGGCTTCGGTTTCCTGCGCCGGGCCAGCGGAGGCCTCGTCATCGAGGATCGACAGATCGAAGGGGATCGGCACCATCGGCTGGTCGTCGTTGACGACCGCTTCGGCCAGCGGCTTGACCTGCAGGTCGCAGTCCCATTCGGCAAATTCGAAGACGGTGCGAATGCCTTCCTCGCCCTTTTCCGTGGCAATCGAGATGACCCAGTGGAAATAGGCGGCTTCCGGATCGAGACGGTCGAGGGTCGGCAGCGTATCGGTGTTGCAGAAGATCGTCATCTCGCCGATACGGGAGAGATCCCGCAAGAGCAGGGTGGCGTCATTGCCCTTGGCATAGAGGTCCGAACGGGGCTTGAAGATCACCTCGAAGGCCGGGATTTCCTTGACCGGCTCTTCCCCGCCGAAATCGTCGAAGGAAAACGGGATCGGCTGGAAACCGCTCGCATCCGTTGCGGCAGGTGCCGCAGGTGGCGGCGCAGCCTTGGCGGGGACCACCGCCGGGGCCGGAGCCTCGCCATGGGCAGAGGAGGGCAATGGCTGACCATTGGCCAGTGCCTCCAGTTCCTTGACCAGTGCCCGGCTGCGGGATTCGTCGACAGTGCCGCCATCGCGGGCGGCATTGGTGAGGTCGGCCAGCACGTCCGCCGATTTCAGCATCACCTTCAGGACGTCCTGATTGGGTTCCAGCTTGTTGGATCGAACGCAATCGAGTGTGGTTTCGAACACGTGGGCAAAGGCGACCAGGTCATCGAGACCGAAGGCGCCGGCCCCGCCCTTGATGGAGTGAACGGCGCGAAAAACGGCATTGACCGTTTCAGGATCACGATCACCGTCATTCAGCTTCAGAAGACCGGATTCCAGTTCGGCGAGCTGTTCCTCGCATTCCTGAAAGAAGATCTCTTTGATTTCGTTCATATCCATAGGAGTAAATCCCGTTAGGCGGTTACACGCTCGATGGCATCGATCAGTTTGGTCGGATCAAAGGGCTTGACGATCCAGCCGGTCGCACCGGCCTGGCGGGCGCGGTTCTTCTTTTCCGCATCGCTTTCCGTGGTCAGCACCAGGATCGGGATGGCGCGATACTTCTCGTTGCGGCGCACGCCCTCGATGAAGCCGAAACCATCAAGGCGCGGCATGTTGATATCGGTGACGATGACATCGGGATTGGCTTCCTCGAGAACCTCGAGCCCTTCGATGCCGTCTTCGGCCTGAATGGTCTCGAAACCCGCATTGTTGAGGGTGACGAGCAGCATGTTGCGGATGGTCCTTGAATCATCCACGGTGAGGACTTTTTTCTTCATTTGATTAAATCTCCTTGGCAAGCAGATGGTCAAAATTGATGCCGATGAGCTGCGCGGTTTTTTCGAAGGCGTCGGAAACGCCGGCAAAATGATAGGACTTGCGGTCTTCGTCCCAGGTACGGGCCGCCGACATCAGCACCTGGATGCACTGGGTGCCGCAACGCTCTACACCCGTGGCATCGACCAGAAGATCATGGCCCCTGAGGGCCGAGAGCTGGCCATGCAGTCCCACGGCCTCGTTGAGGTCGAGCACCGGGTTCAGTTTGAGATTTTGGGCACTGCCATTTGCCGCCATCAGATCAATCCTTGCCTGTTTGGTTCGGTGTGTAATGCATGGTTCATCTCCCGAGTGCCGAGAGGTAGGCTGGTAACTGGAATGAACCGCCCTCGATGCCGTCATCCGGCAAGCTGGCGGCGTCGTGCCGGTCGCGCTGAACCGCATTTGGTTGCGCCTTCGGTTCATGGTAAAGGGATCTCACAGCCGCTGGCCGCGCCTGCGCCGCCTGCCGCTCGATGCGAAACGCCCGCACGGTCTTGCCGAGCTCCAGGATGACGGTGTGCAGCCGGTCGGCCTCGTCCCCGGTCCGGATCGCATCCTGTCCGTGGCCGGACAGCCTGCCACCGATATCGCCGATGGTGCGGGTGACAAGGCCAAGGCCCATTGCCTGCTCACCGGTTTCCCGGGCAATGTCGGCAATCGCGCCGTTGATCAGGGTAACCTGCGAGACGATCGAACCGATGGCATCCTGGGTGCGGGCAACCATCTGCACGCCTTCATCCACCTGCGCCTTGGTGCCGGTAACCAGTGTCTTGATTTCGCGGGCCGCATCGGCGGAGCGCTGGGCGAGCGCCCGCACTTCCTGCGCCACGACCGCAAAGCCGCGACCGCTGTCACCGGCCCGCGCCGCCTCGATGCCGGCATTCAGGGCGAGAAGGTTGGTCTGGAAGGCAATTTCGTCGATCACGCCGATGATCCGGCCGATCTGTTCCGCCGAACTTTCGATATCGGCCATCGCTTCGCGGGCGCGTCCGACAATCTCGCCACTTTCCTCGGCGGCGCGGCGGGTCTCTGCCGAAACGCTTTCCGCCGCCCTGGTGGACTGGACGTTTTCGCGCACCTTGGCGGCGATTTCGGCAAGCGTTGCGAGCGTTCCTTCCAGCGCCTGTCCATCGGCAACCGTGTTGCGCGACAGGCTGCGTGCCTGTTCGGCGATGCCCCGGATGCCACTCTCGGCCGCAATGGTCGTATCGGACAGGGTCTGGAAAGTCTGGCAAAGCGCCTCGAGTGAACCGGTGAGGTCGCTGGCAAGGCCACCATAGGCCTCGGGCACATCATGCGGCATGCCGGCAGCGAGGTCGCCACCGTTGAGGGCTGCAAACACATCGGCAAACAACCGGTGGACTTCCGCCTGCTCGTTTTGATGGGCAGATGTCAGGTCTTCGCGATGGGCGCGGCGCAAGTCGTTGAAGCGCAACGACACCGCAATTTCGGCATCCACCATCGCAAGGCGGGTGACCACCTGAATGACCTCGCGCATTTCGGCGGCCCTCTTGCGCGCCGCGCCGAACCAACCCCGGCCGCCGGCCGCACCAAGCAGGCCGGTGACGAGATGTTCCAGCACCACCGCATGGCCGGCCATGTGCCAGCGCGGGTCCAGCCCCATCTTGCTTTCCGCATCGGCAAGCACCTTGATGCGCTCGGCATAGAGACTGTCGAACCTTGCGTCCGTCAGCACGTCCCAATGGGAGGACATCAGATCATGCAGGCGCTCGATCTGGCGTTCGCTGGCAAAGTTTTCCGACGCGTCGGGCTGCGACTGGAAACGGTGGAAGAGGTCGCGCAGGCCTGCCTCGACAAGCGGCTGCAACAGGGGGCGATGGTGGCGCACCAGCTCGCAGGCCCCGGCATCAAGCCCCGCGAAGCGCAGGCGGTCGCGCAGGCTGCCAGCCTGTACCCGTCTCGCCTGATCGGATGCCGTTTCGTGCCCCAAGACAGATCCCCGTTCCCCGTTCCCGCCCGGATTTCGGGCGGCTAAATTCAACTGAAAGCCGGATCGGTCGGGTATGCGCATCGGGCGCACCGCAATTCGTCAGACGAATGCCGTGTCGCGAGAGGGCGCGTGCTCCAGGATCAATCCGGGATTTGCGATACTGTGTGGAGGAATACCGGATCGAAACCGGTACGACGGAGCGGCTTCATGCCCTCTGGGATATTGGCGCAACACCCCATTCCGACGTCTGCTTAAATGTTTATGGTTAATTCCTTGCCTGAAGGTTAAGATTATCTCACTTGCGATTTAAATGAAACAATTCTGCCGGAATGCAACCTGAAACGCCCAAAACACTCCACCGGGGATTGAATTCCAATTCGCGCAAGCTTGAGACAAGCATCAAGCTCTATTCCTGACCGGGCAGATGGAGATGAAGTCCAGGAAAGGGCATGAACAATGATTGTTCTGGGAATGAGCGTTGCGCTGATCACCACCCTCACACTTGTGGCCCTGTCGCTGCTGCTGAATATTCAATGGGAATGCAAGACTGCCAAGATCCGCATTTTCTGACGGAGCGGTCGGGGCGGAGCAAAGACTGAGAAATCCTGTCGGCGGACGGGATCCATCAGGACACCGATGACGCATAGGGGTGGCCTCGCTCCACAGGGGGTGTCGCCAGACAGTCTGCGGACGCAGCCCGATCATTCGGCGGAAATGATATGTTGCGAAAGGGGTGTGCCGGGCAACCGGCGCACTCTTTTGGTTTTTGCGCCCCGGTTCATCTCTGCCCTTGGCGAACCCTGCAGCGGCATCCAGTTCCCGCCACCTGCAAAGGCCGGCATCGACGGCAAGACGCAGCACCGCGAAGATCGGGACCGGGCCCTTGCGCGACACACGACAACATCTTCGGTCACCACAGAATTTATCCTGCGTCGACAAACTCGGGATGTCGGGACCATTTATATCAGGGTTCCTTGATAGAAACTCATGCGATGGCACAGAGACGGACACCGCGCAGGCCGAAGCCCTGATCACCCTCAGGTGCCCGGTTTGACCCCTGACTGGAAACCCAGCCGTCCCCTTGCCTGCGCATCTGCCATCAGCACGGCCAGCGCCGCCGACCCCATGCGCGAGGCAATATCGTCGGAACGGCTGGTGAGGATGATCGGCAGCCGGGCACCGAGCACGAGCCCTGCCGAGACGGCTCCGCCCAGAAAGACCAGCTGCTTGGCCAGCATGTTGCCGGATTCCAGATCCGGCACCAGCAGGATATCCGCATCTCCCGCGACCTTCGAGATGATGCCCTTGGTCTCGGCGGCGGTGCGGCTGATGGCATTGTCGAAGGCCAGCGGTCCATCGACGAGTGCGCCAAGGATCTGGCCGCGCTCGGCCATTTTCGACAGGCAGGCGGCATCGACCGTCGACTGCATCGCCGGATTGACCGTTTCGACCGCCGAGAGGACCGCGACCTTCGGCACCATCGCCACCTCGCTGATGCCGACCAGAAAATCCACCGCATTTTGCAGGATGTCGCGCTTGGTCAGCAGATCGGGCGCGATGTTGATCGCGCCATCGGTGATCAGGAAGGGCTTGTGATAGCTGTCGTCGGCCATGGCAAAGACATGGCTGATCCGCCGCTCAGTGCGAAGCCCGTTTTCCCGCTTCACCACTTCGCCGATCAGTTCATCCGTATGCAGGCTGCCCTTCATCAGCGCCTGAACCCGGCCATCCCTGGCAAGCCCGACCGCCAGCGCTGCCGAGGCATGACTGAAGGGGGCATCGACCATCTCGAACCGGGAAATGTCCAGCCCCGCTTCTGCCGCGACCGCCCTGATCCGCGCCAGCGGCCCGACCAGAACCGGCTCGATCAGCCCGAGTGCCGCCGCCTCCACCGCGCCTGCCAGCGCATCCGGACTGCAGGGATGCACAACGGCGGTGCGAATGGTCGCCAACGCTCGGGCCCGCGCCATCAGCTCGGTGGCCACCCGCACCGTATCAAACCGGATCTTCATGACCATTCTCCCGCCGCGCAAGACTATCCACCCGGTAATGATGGACCATGAGCAGCCGCACTGCCTTGATCGGCGTCAAGGATGGGGAATACCAAAAATCATTGATAGGAACATCGGATGTCGGGGACATGAATGGTGCCCGGAGGCGGATTTGAACCACCGACACGCGGATTTTCAATCCGCTGCTCTACCAACTGAGCTATCCGGGCATCCGGGCTTTCATGTGAAAGCCGTGCGGTCATTTTGGTGATGACCTCGGGGGTTTGTTTCCCCCGGAGCGAGCGGGGTTATAACATCTTGTTCGGGCATGTCCAGCACCCCGGAAGACTTTTTTCAAAGAAAATTATTCTTCCGTCCGCCGCCTTGCAAAAGTCTATGCCCTTGGTCGGAAACGACAAAATCCTGACGCGGACACGAACGGCACGGGACCGGCATTTTTGTAGGAAAAGCCGTCAAAGCCCGTCGTCAGGCTCGGCCCGGCTCTCGTCTTCGGCAACGGGAATGGCATAGGCACCGGACAGCCAGCGCGACAGGTCGAGGTTTCGGCAGCGCTCCGAACAGAAGGGATAGTGATCACGCTGCGAGGGCCGCTTGCATTCCGGGCAGGGCATGGGTTTGCGCAGCGGCTCGACTTTCGCGCTGGAAGAGGTCGGTTTCGTCATCGCTTCAGGCTTCCATCCAGCCGGCCATCACGTCAAAGCCCTCGCCGCCGAGCATCTGGGCGGTTTCAAACAGCGGCAGGCCGACGACATTGGTATAGGAGCCCGAGAGTTTCTGCACGAAGACCCCGGCGATGCCCTGGATGCCGTAGGCACCCGCCTTGCCGTGCCACTGGCTGGAGGCGACATAGGTGTCGATTTCCTTGCGCGACAGGCGCTTGAAACGAACCTTGGTTTCCACCACCTTCTGGCGTGCCAGCCCGGAAGGGGTGATGACGCAGACGCCGGTATAGACCCAGTGGCTGCGGCCGGAGAGCAGATGCAGGGCGGCGCGGGCCTCGTCGGCAAATTCGGCCTTGCCGAGAATGCGGCGACCGACGGCCACCACCGTATCGGCAGCCAGCACGAAACAATCGCGCCAGGCCGGATCGCCCTTCAGCGCCGACATCGCCGCTTCCGCCTTTTCGCCGCTCAGCCGGCGCGCCAGCGAACGGGGATGCTCGGCCTTTTTGGGCGTTTCATCGAGATCCATCGGCATCAGCCGCGCGGGCTCGATCCCGATCTGCTTCAGGAGGTCGAGGCGGCGCGGCGACCCTGAGGCCAGGATGAGCTTCTGTTTCAGCACGGGCTTTGATCCAGATGTCGGAGCACGCTTACTTGAAGCGGTAGGTGATGCGGCCCTTGGTGAGGTCGTAGGGGGTCATTTCCACCAGAACCTTGTCGCCGGCGAGAACCCGGATGCGGTTCTTGCGCATGCGGCCAGCGGTATGGGCAATGATCTCATGCTCATTTTCAAGCTTGACGCGAAAGGTCGCATTCGGCAGCAATTCGGTGACGATACCGGGGAATTCGAGAACTTCTTCTTTTGCCATTTAGACGATGTCTTCCTTTGGAGTAGCGGCGCTCCGGGGCGCAGCACATAAAAATTTTGCGGAAACTACACAATCGGCAGGGGTTTGTGAACCTTGCAGATTGCCTTTCTTGAGATGAATCGACGGATTAGCCCGGCCCCTGTGGCGCTGGTGCCGCCAGTTGAAAGCGCTGCCGGATCATGCGGGCGAGATAGTCGCGCACCTCGCGGTAGGCGTCGAGCATCTGCTCGCGCGTTCCCTGCACCACGGTCGGGTCCTGAACCGGCCAGTAGATCACCTCGACCGCACTGGAGCGGGTGAGTTCCAGCGCCTGGTGATGGGCTTCCGGCGAGAGCGTCACGACGAGGTCGAAATAGTCGTCCTCGAGTTCGTCCAGCACCTGCGGCTGGCGCTTGCCGAGCGACAGGCCGATTTCCTCCAGCACCACGTCGACAAAGGCATCCCTCTCCCCCCGCCGGACCCCGGCTGACGCGATATAGACGCCCGGCAGCAGCGAGCGGGCAATGGCCTCGGCCATCGGCGAGCGGATTACGTTCATGGCGCACATGAACAGCACCGCCCCCGGCCTCCTTGCGGCCTCGGGCGAAAAAGGCGCGCCGGGCACCGGGTTTTCCATGGGGTCTCTAACCGCGCCAGTAGAGCACGCAGACCAGCGTGAACAGTCGCCGGGCGGTGTCGAAATCGATTCGGATCTTGCCCTCCAGCCGGTCCATCAGCGTCTGCGAACCCTCGTTGTGGATGCCGCGCCTGCCCATGTCGATCGCCTCGATCTGGCTTGGCGTCGAAGAGCGGATCGCCTCGTAATAGCTCTCGCAGATCATGAAATAGTCCTTGATGATCCGGCGAAACGGCGTCAGCGACAGGATATGGGTCGCGACATCCTCGCCCGCCTCGGTCTTGATGCCGAAGACCAGCCTGGAATCGACCAGCGACAGCGACAGCCGGTAGGGGCCGCCGGGATGACCCTGCGGCTCGAAACTGTTTTCCTCGATCAGGTCGAAGATCGCGACCGCCCGCTCATGCTCCACGTCGGGCGTCGAGCGACCGATGGTCTCGTCGAGGATGACATCGCACAGCCGATGGACACCCTTTGCGCTCATGGTTCAATCCTCCCGGTTGACGCGGATGGAGACGGATCGCGCATGCGCATCCAGCCCCTCGCAGCGGGCAAGCGTGATGGCGGCGGGGGCCAGTGCCTTCAGCTGTTCGGCCCCGAGCCGCAGGATCGAGGTGCGCTTGACGAAATCCAGCACCGACAGGCCGGAGGAAAAGCGCGCCGAGCGGGCCGTCGGCAGCACATGGTTGGAACCGCCGACATAATCGCCGATCACTTCCGGCGTATGGCGGCCGACGAAGATCGCCCCGGCATTGCGGATGCCGGCGATGAAGGGTTCGGGATCTTCCATCGCCAGTTCCAGATGTTCGGCGGCGATGCGGTTGGCAAGCGGCATGCCGTCCTTGAGATCGCGCACCTTGATGATTGCGCCGAAATCGCGCCAGCTTGCCCGGGCGGTGTCGCTGCGCGACAGGGTCTGCAATTGCCGTTCGACGGCCTGTTCCACCGCCTTGCCGAAATCCGCGTCATCGGTGAGCAGGATCGCCTGTGCGCCCTCGTCATGCTCAGCCTGGGCAAGCAGGTCGGCGGCAATCCAGTCCGGGTCATTGTTGCCATCGGCGATGACGAGCACTTCCGAGGGCCCGGCGATCATGTCGATGCCGACGATGCCGAACACCTGGCGCTTGGCGGCGGCCACATAGGCATTGCCGGGGCCGGTGATCTTGTAGACGGGCCTGATGGTCTCGGTGCCATAGGCGAGCGCTGCCACCGCCTGCGCGCCGCCGATCCGGTAGATTTCCGTGACACCGGCAATCCTTGCCGCCGCCAGCACCGCCGGGTTGATCGCGCCTTTCAGCGCCGGAACCACCATGACGATGCGCGGCACGCCCGCGACACGGGCCGGGACCGCATTCATCAGCACCGAGCTTGGATAGCTTGCCGTGCCCCCGGGCACATAGATGCCAACGGCATCAATCGCGCTCCAGCGCGAGCCAAGGACGACGCCCAGCGCATCCTCGTAGAGATCATCCTTCGGCATTTGCCGGGCGTGGTGGCTCTCGATGCGCTTTGCGGCAAGTTCCAGCGCCGCGATGATGTCGGGATCGACCGAGGCATAGGCGGCATCAAGCTCGGCTGCCGTGACACGCATCGGCACCTGGCCAAAATCCAGCGCATCGAACCGCAGCGTATAATCGGCAAGGGCTCTGTCGCCCCGTTCGCGCACATCGTCGATGATTGCCTTGACCGTCGCGTTCACGTCCTGCGAAACTTCCCGTTTCGTCGTCAGGAATGCCGCAAACCGCGCCTCGAAATCACCCGCTGCCTGATCAAGCCAGATCGCCACGTCGCACTCGTCCCCGCTTACCCGTCATAGCCTGTCTGGTTCACATCGAACCGGACAGGCTCCAGCTCCAATCCTCCGGACAGGCCGGAGGGACCCTTTTGCCCCTGAATCAGCCATCCAGCGGATGCCGGGGCCTGCTTGTGGTTTCCCACGCGCCGCCGGTATCCGCAAGCTGTCCTTCAATACATTCCACATCGAGTACTATCGTGGCGCCGCCGGCCAGCAGCAATTCCAGCTGCCCTTCCGGCCCCTCGCCCGCCGGGGTGAATTTCAACGCCAGCAGTGCCAGAACCGACGCCCGGTTCGACCGCGAAAAGCCGATGCTGCGCACCGCGCGCACCCGCTTGAAGATCAGCACTGCCCGGCGGCGCTCAAAGGCTGCGGCCCGTTCCTTCGCCTCTTCCCAGACGAAGCGGTTCAGGACCATGGTGAAAACACCGGTGCGTGCCGCAAATTCGAGGTCGCCGACCTTCAGCACCCCGTCCTGCACATGGGCAGACAGGATCGCAAGATCATCGGTATCAAGGGCCAGCAGCTTCAATCCGCTCATTCAGCTTCGTTCCGGTTGCAGGGGCGGGACATCAAGTCCGCTCGTCCACCCCGACATAGGATGTTGCAGCGCAAAAAACCAGTGCCGCGGCAGCCAACTGTCCAATCTTCCGGGCATGGCGGGAGCGCAGTACCAGGAAGCAGGCCCGCCTCCTCAGTCGCTGACACGCTCGACATGTGCGCCGCAGCGGGTGAGCTTTTCCTCCAGCCGTTCGAAACCGCGGTCCAGATGGTAGACGCGCGACACCATGGTTTCGCCTTCAGCCACCAGCCCGGCGATAACAAGCGACACCGAAGCGCGCAGATCGGTCGCCATCACCGGCGCACCGCGCAACCGTTCGACGCCCTCGATCTTGGCCGTCTGGCCGGACAGCGAGATCCGCGCCCCCAGCCGCGCCAGTTCCTGCACATGCATGAAGCGGTTTTCAAAGATGGTTTCAGTAATGTGGGAGACCCCTGCCGAGCGGGTCATCAGCGCCATGAATTGCGCCTGCAGGTCGGTCGGGAAGCCCGGGAACGGGTCGGTCACCACATCCACCGGCTTGATGACGCCGCCATGGCGGACGATGCGGATGCCCGTGGCTGTCGATGTCACCTCGGCACCGGCGCGGCGGATGGCCTCCAGCGCGGTTTCGAGAAGATCGGCGCGGGTGCCCTCGAGCGTCACGTCGCCGCCGGTCATGGCAACCGCCATGGCATAAGTGCCGGTCTCGATGCGATCCGGCAACACCCGGTGGCGGGCACCCGACAGCGTGGCAACACCTTCGATGGTGATGGTGCTGGTGCCGGCGCCGGAGATCCTTGCGCCCATGGCATTCAGGCAATCGGCAAGATCGACCACTTCCGGTTCGCGCGCCGCATTGCCGATTACCGTCGTGCCGCGCGCCAGCGAGGCCGCCATCAGCATGACATGGGTGGCCCCGACCGAAACCTTCGGGAAGGTGTAGCGCGCCCCGACCAGCCCGCCCTTCGGCGCGGTGGCATTGATATAGCCGCCATCGATTTCCATGGTGGCCCCGAGCGCCGCCAGGCCCTCGATGAACAGGTCGACCGGCCGCGTGCCGATGGCGCAGCCGCCCGGCAGCGACACCCGGGCCCGGCCCTCACGCGCCAGCAGCGGACCGATTACCCAGAAGCTCGCCCGCATCTTCGACACCAGTTCATAGGGCGCGGTGGTATCGACGATGGTGCGGCAGGTGAAATGCACGGTGCGCGAATAGCTTTCGCCCTGCCGTTCGCGCCGGCCATTGACGGAGATATCGACGCCGTGATTGCCGAGGATGCGGATCAGCTGCTCGACATCGGCAAGATGCGGCACATTTTCCAGCGTCAGCGTATCGCTGGTCAGAAGCGAGGCGATCATCAGCGGCAGGGCAGCATTCTTGGCACCGGAAATCGGGATGGTGCCATTGAGTTCGTTGCCGCCGATGATTCTGATACGATCCATGTTGTTCCCCAGGGCCTGACGGCCCGTTCGTGATCCCGGGCGCAAGGGCCGGGCCTGAATGGGCGGCACTTGCCCGCCCACGCGTTGAATAATCCACTTTTGCCGCGATCCGGTCCCGCAAGCCCTGCAAGCCAGGGGGCATGCAGGGCCGTTCGAGCCCTTTTCGCGCGTCATGCTTTAGACGAGAATCGAAAAGCCTTCAATTCGCGGCCGCGCTTATTGTTCAGCCGTATCGCGATCTTTCAGATCCCCCGGCTTTACGCTCTTGCGCGGCATGCTCAGGATGCCGCTCTTTGCCGCCAAATGCTGCTTTTCAAGGGCGATGCCTTCAGGACCCGGCACACAGAACGGACAAACGGGCATCAGTCGTCCACGCCCTCTTCGCCCGAGGTCTCGCCGGCAACGCGGGCGGCGGGAAGGCCGATGCCGGTTTCCGCCTCGCCCTTGCGCCGCGCCCGGGTCTGCGCCTTGCGGCGTCCGAGATTTTCCCGCAGCTTTTCCGCCGCCCGCGCCAGCCGGTACTCCGTCGGTGTCGGGCCGCGCGGGGCCTGGCTTGCCGTGCCCGCGGATTTTTCCGGCTTCTCGTCCTGTCGCTCGCTCATGTCCGCCTGCCTCGATCCGATTTGCCCGCAAGGCCTTGCCACGCAACAGCGCCAGCCCTGACCTCAAGCCCCCTCGTTACCCGATTTTCGCAGCCACCCGAAGCGTCTTTTCACGGGGCAGACCAAAGAAGATGAAATTGCGGCTTGCACTCCCCCGAATCCTGTGGCATTAGCCGCCTCGCTCGCTGAGGCACGGCTGTCAAATCCAGCCCGGCCCCGGACGAATGCTGCGGTAGCTCAGTGGTAGAGCACACCCTTGGTAAGGGTGAGGTCGAGAGTTCAATCCTCTCTCGCAGCACCATCAACCCTTTGTATTTTTTTATTCTTCTGTGTTGGGCGTCCGCCGGACAAAACGCTGCCGCGTCGCACCTGTCGAACGCCTGCCGCGCGATTACCTTGAGAGCGGCAGGACGTGGACATGCTTTTCCCTGACAGGGCATCCCGGAATTTTGCATGGAAGGGGTCGTCTGTCTCCAGCGCTGTGGGCACTTCCCCCGGGCGCTGGTTGATCCAGTCGTGCAGGCTGGCGAACTCGCCATCCTTGAAGCCGAGTTCGCGCAGAGCAGCTTTGGCTTGGGCCAGGGTGGCTTATTCTGCCCAGTGCGCCTGGCTGGTTCAGGTGTTTACTGCTTTTGCTCTCGATCTCCAGCATATATCAGCATCATGTATGGTTGCCGGCAGGTCACTTGAGGGTTGCCTTTCCTGCTGTGTCATGCTGCCTCCCGATGGGGCCGCAGGTCTTTTGCGAGGTCGGTGTTGACGTCCTTCCACCGCAGGTCACCCATATAGCGTCGGCTTGGGGTGCCGTTCTCGCCGAGGGCACAGAGTCTGAGCCAGTCGTTGTCGAACAGGGCCTTTATGTCGGGGTGCCGGGCCAGGATGTCGGTGATGGCCCATTCGGGGGCCGCGATGATGACCGTCAGCCGCAAGGGTTCGTGCCGCAGGCTTTTGCCATCATGCACCGATTGCCAGGCAAGACCGGTCCGCAGAACACCGCCATTGCCTTCCACCACACCGATTCCGCCCACCACATTGTGGAGCAGCTTGTTGCCCGATCCGAACAGGCGGGGCATCGTCGTGGACCCGAAATACTGCAGATTGATCCAGCTTGCCACCACGACGGGGGCGGTCAGTATCAGTTCCAGCACCTTGAAGGCCTCGTCCTTCTGCCAGACATAATCATGCAGGAAGCTGCGGCCCTCCAGCGATTTGCCGACAGTCAGCGACCGGGGTGCGGCGATAAAGGAGTTGCATCCCGCAAGAGCCCATTCCGGCCGGATTTCGGCCCAGTCGCGACTGCGGGATGCCAGCTTGCCCTCGCTGCCGCGAGGAAGGCGTTTTGCCCTTTCCGCGCGCGCAAGCCGCCCTGCGGCCTCAAGATGCCCCCGCAGACGGGTAATCTCCGCCTCATGCGCCGCCCCCTGCACGTCCCCGCTGAACAGTTCCACATGGTCCGTGGTGGTATCATGCAGGCCGGCGAGGAACAGGGTGTCACGTGGGATGAGGATGCCGCGTTCGGCAAGTCCCTGCCGGGTCTGCGGATCGTTCAGCAGGCTGGCAAGCAGGCGGGCATTGACATCCCCGGCATGCCCTCCACAGGCACCGCATTGCAAGGCGCTGAGGAAGGGGTTGTTTGCGCTGGTGGCACCATGCCCGGCGAGAAGCACCAATCGGGCAAAGCCTTCGGTCAGCGACATCGCGCGAAGCACGGCCTCTGCGGCGGCGACGCGCTCTTCAGGAGGAAGCTCCACCCGGAACACTGGCCTTGGGCCGGGGGACGTGCTTCCCGCGAGGCCGAAGCTTCCAGCCAAAAGCTTTCCGGCATAGACAGGTCCCATCGCCTCGACAAAGGCGAAGCAGGACACGGCTGCCTGCCGGAACCGCCCGAAGGCCCGCACCGCCCGGGACCTCAGGCGGATGGAACGGTCGTCCTGCTTGCTGACTTCGGCGCAGGAAAAACGCCCGGCCGGCAAGAGCACCGGCAGACGATGTTCGACGACATCGGAACCCGGGCCGCAATGCGCCACACCAAGACCGAAGAACCCTGCAAATCCGATCGTCGCAATGCCGGTGTCGGTCGTCTCCAGCGCCCTGCGAAAGACTTCCGAGCGCACATCAATGCAGAAGGCCGCCTGTAGATCTGGCCCCTGGCTCGCCGCGTCCCTGTTCAGGCTGTGCGACAGGGCCGACCATTCCAGACCGGTGAGAAGGGTGCGTGCGGCGGCATTTTCGACAGCCTCCTGCAGCGCGGCGTCCAGCCGCAGGTCCGGACCGGGACAGGGATCCGCCCTGTGGGCGGCCAGCGCCTCTGTCCACGGTTTCGAGACCACGCCCTCATATCGTTTGAACAGGCACAGTTCATGGACAAGCCGAACCGCCAGCAGATCCAGCAGCGTTTCGTCCACCGACCCGTCCCGCGCCGCCGAAAACATCAGCTGGCGCGCATATTGGGCGTATCCGCCCAACTCGAGAAGCAGCTTGTGGAAATAGGTGCCGGGATCACCGTCCAGGCCAAGGCAGGTGCCGGCATGGGTGAGGACGTCGCTGGCCGTCAGCGGCAGGTCGGCGACATCGGCGCAGAAGCCGGTCAAACCGGCAATCTCGGGAGACAGGTCATGCACGGCATGCAGCCGCCAGGCGGCAAAGAGGCTCTTTCCGCGGGGAGCCGCCCAGAGGGCCTGCCCCTCGTCGAAATAGCCGGCCGCAAAGCCCGATATCCAATCGAGGACAAGTCGCGGCCAATCGGTTCCGCTGGCATCGCGCGCCAGTGTGGCCATGTCGGGAAGGCCTTGCGGCGCTGTTGCCTGCCCGCCTGTCTCCCCGGCCTGCCCGGTGCCGTGCCAGAGGCTGAGGGCATCGCCCCTTTCCAGGGCTTCGGCCAGATCTTCCGGCGCGACCGTGCCATTGCGGATCCGGTCCAGATACCATTGCCGCGGCATGAACAGGCGTTCGCCCGTCAGCCGTTCCAGCAGGCCGGCCGTCCGGGTGATCGACAGATGGGACTGTCCGGCAAAAGGGTTGACGGCAACGGTCGCATTCAGCGGCCATGCCGGCGGTATCGCCCGTGCGGCGCGTGCAGCGGCCTCCCGCAGGCTTGCGGCAGTGGTGATGTCGGTGTGGGTCATCTGGTTCATGATCAGTCCTTTCCGGAAACAGGCGAGAGGGCGGCGGTGTGGTTCAGCAGCCGGTCGAAGAGGGCGTTGACATAAAGGCCATTCTGAAGATGGACGCGCAGGCCTGCCGTTGCCGGGTGGCTGGCCCAGAGCGGGAAGAGGGATTGCGCGATGGCCACGATGCCGAAGGTGCCGACGGCAAGCACGATCAGCGCCCATTCCAGCGGCCCCGGGGGTGGCGGTGCGGGAAGGGTTTTCGCCAGCAGGGCATAGGCTGCGGCCTGAAGGGCAAAATAGCCGGTGGCCGCGACACTGGCCTGCAGGCAAATCCGCCAGGTCAGTTCCCGTGGCGCGGCATCGGCCAGGCCCTGGGCAATGAGATAGGCCACGCCGAAGATCAGGATGGCACCCAGCGCGATCGCCTGCGGCGGCTTGTGCCAGAAGCCGAAGGCGAGACCGGCAATGCCATAGATGAGGATTGCCAGCAGAAACGCCCTTGCCACCGCCTGGATGTCGGGAATGGCCACCGGTCCCGGCCTGCGAAGGGCCACGACCTGTTCCACGGCACGTCCCGAGGAGAGAAAGGCATGAGCCTTGTACAGGGAATGGGCGACGATATGCAGAAGCGCGACCGGAAACAGGCCGAGCCCGCACTGGAAGATCATGAACCCCATCTGCGACACGGTCGACCAGGCAAGCGAGGTCTTCACCGCGCTCTGTGTCAGCATGACCAGACCGCCGAACAGGGCGGTAAAGCCACCGGTCACCACAAGCGCCCCGAGCGTGGCGGGGGACAGAAGCAGGATGTCGGCGAAACGGATCAGCAGGAAGCCCCCGGCATTGACGATGCCGGCATGCAGCAGGGCAGAGACCGGCGTCGGGCACTCCATGACCTCGGTCAGCCAGCCATGGGTCGGGAACTGGGCGGACTTCAACAGGGCCGCAATGGCGATCAGCGTCGCTGCCGCACCTGCACCCACAGGCGCATTGCCCGCGCGGGCGCTTTCGAGAATGGTGGCGATGTCGCCTGTCCCATAGCCGAGGGCCAGAAGCAGGGCGGCACCGGCAAGGCTCAGATCCGCCAGGCGCGACAGAATGAACTTCTTGCGCGCTGCCCGCCGCGCACCCGGCCTCTGCCCATAAAACAGCAGGAGCTGATGCAGGCAAAGGCTTGTCGCCACGAAACTTGCAACCAGCAGCAGCAATGTTCCTGCGACGGCGAAGAGTGAAACCGATGCCAGGGTGGCGGCGAGCCAGGCTGCGAAAGCCCCCTGCCGCGCCTCGCCGTCGAGATAGGTTGAACTGAAGCGGATGATGATCCAGCCGAGGAAGCTCACCAGAACCAGCATCGTGGTGCTGACGAGATCATGGCGCAGGGAGACGGCAAGCAAGCCGAACCCGACGGCGGGACTTGTGCCCGGTGGGGACAGGACAAGGAGAAAGGCTGCCGCAAGGGCGGCGAGGACGGCCAGGAGAGCCAGCCGTTCGACAAATCCGAGCATTCGGCGCGGGCGAAACGACGGCGCACTGGCTGCCAGCAGGGCGGCGGAAAAAAAGCAGAGCGGGACGAGAAGAGGTAACAGATGTGCCATGTCGGGCCTCGAATGGTGAAGAGGACCTTCTCGTAACAGTCGGGGATTTCGATAAAAAATTCATTGTCTTTGTTTTATCGTTCTATAAAAACGAACGAATGAGCGAGCTGAACTATCATCACCTGCGTTATTTCCATGCGGTTGCCCATGACGGCAACCTCACCCGCACGGCCGAGCGGCTGCATCTCTCCCTGTCCGCCATTAAATTCCTCTAAATATTTGAATTTAATGGGTTTTCTAATTGGGAAGTTTTCTGTCCCTAACCTAATCCCTAACTTGGCTCGTTGTTGATAGCGCTTTGGGGCGGCAAAAGCCCTTTGGCGTCACCGAAGATACGCCGCGACCATCATTGCAAATTGCGCATCTGCCGCGTCCTCCAGCGCCTCCCCCTTCTGCCATAGGCGGTCATAGGTTCGGCGATGCATCCCTTTGGGCTTTTCCGGAAATGGATCGTCAAGGCATTGAGACCCGCCAAGGCGCTGCCGAAGTTTTTGCGCTTGGCTGTATGCCCGCTCGTGCGGCGGCTCGTGTTGGGATTTGTAAGCAAGGTTCCAGCACTTGCGGCAACGGTAATGCGTGCCGCCGTAAAGGACGGCGCAACGCCGTCGGCATGACAGACACACAAGCCAGCGGCGACGCCCGCCAAGATACTGATCGGTAGTCACCAGCGGAATGCGCTCGTTCACGTCCTGCCAGTCTTCATCGCCGGATTGACGATACCGATAGATCAGCTCGATTTCGTGGAAGTGGGTCTTGAAGCGGATATAACCGGCAGGCTCACCACCTCGGTTCCATGACAGCGAGCCGGAACATCCCGGCGCGAGCATCCCACGCTTTCGCAGATACCGAATATCGACGCGGGTATAGGCTTCGCAATTGTCGCGCGATGCTCTCCAAGGATTTCCGGAACCCGGTCCACCCATTTTGCGCTTCTCCATTTAACCGAAATCATGTGGAAGGTGCTGATCGTGCAAAGCTGCTTCTGTCGTGTTGTCTCACTGTTGGGTGGCCCCTCCCATGGTAACTATAAGTGTACCTGTGGTGACACCGTGCGACCGTCGCAAAGAGGCTTCACAGTGTCATCAGAGAGACTGTGAAGCCCAAATTTCATGCTTGTTTCATGGTCACGGTGTCATGTCAGGTACTGTTGCGGTCCCGGGTGACACCGTGTTTTTTTCTTTTCGCCGTTCGCGGCCCCATCTCATGAACGCTTTGGACGGCAGTTGATTGGTTCGGTTGCACGCAAAATCCGTGAGGCGGTATTCAGTTGCGTGGCCTTTCTTCATATTGAAGCTGCCTTTCACCACGATTTCTAGAAACCCCAGCGTAATTAGCTGCTCAATGCATCGCGCAACCGTGTTTTTAGATAGCCTCAGGGCATCCGCACCTTCCCGGACCGCATAGGCGATAAACCCATTGTTCGCCCCGTTGTATCTCTGCGCGATTTCAATGTATACGCATCGCTCGTTCGGTGAGAGTGCAAGCCATGCAGGGCAGACCAGCATGGAATGGTAGAGGCGCACATGGCGCGCCTCCACCTTTGACCGGCCCTTGGCATTATGCCTTGCCATCCACTACCTCCAGGATGGAGACGCTGGAATTCAGCACATAGCGCGCATGAGAGCCGGGAAACTTGCCCTCGTGGTTTTCATATATAGTGCTGATACTAAGGCCAAGATTGCGCAGATTAAGCACATATGCACTCCAGCGCGGCCCCGGCGTGGTGATCGGCGTGCAACCGCATCTCCCCATCCGATGCAGCTCCAGCAAGGCCCACGCATTGCGACCTATGAGCCGCGTTGCTGATCCGTCCGGCTCTACGCGGTAGACAATCGAGAAGCGTTTACTCATGAGCGCCCCCCATCACTGCCGGTAGCGCCATCAGGATATTGAGCGCAGTTGCATCACATTCGCCTGCCCGCTGCCGGACCCGGCGCAATAGTCCGGTCTTCAGACGATGGAAGGACTTGGCTTCCCATCGCGCCCTGCCGTGCCTTTGACCGGCCCGCCGCTGCACGATCCATTGGATTGCATCGCGGCACACTATGACCCGCCACGATGGATTAAGGACCGCGACAACTGCCCGATAGGCGTCGGCTTCTTCCCGTAGCGAGAAATCGGCAGAGACCCACGGTAGAGACGCATTCATGATCGGTTCGGAACTATCTAGCTGGAAAGCCATCATGCGAGCCTCCCGCCGATTTCTGCCAGTTGGCAGACAAGCCGGGCCATACATGGCGAAAGCCGGTAGCGAGTTGACACATATGTCGCTTGAAAGCTCATAGCGTCAGCGATACTGTAGGTTATGAGACCGGTTCCGTGGAGGGACGTGGTATCCTCGACCCGGCTAGCGCCTGCAAGCGCTGCCGGGTTTTCATTTTCAAGCTGCATTGAACGCACCTCCCTTGGGGAGATTGTTCAGATATGCCTCAAGCTCGCTCACAAGGATGAGCGTTCGCTTCCCCGCCTTGCGCGGCGTGAGCTTGCCCTCATTGAAAAGCTTGTAGAGGAAAGTTCTACCGAGGCCGGACATTGCCGTGGCTTCGGGAATGGTGACTGCGACTTTTTGCATAAAGTCATTCCAGCCGGAGAGTTCAACGTCCGGCGCGTACCCTTGCGAGTTCGTCATGGGTCTGTCTATCAATCACATCCGGAAACGAGAATAATGAGGGCAAATGCAAGCCCCGCCATCAGAGGCTATGAACCCCGATTTCGCCTGTTTAGGGCAGTCGTCACTTTTTTGAGCCGATCTGCTATTGCGGTAGCGTTAAGTTTATAATTGTAGGGAGTAGGAAATTGGCCTAGGGCCAACTTTAAGAAATGTGCAAGCTCACCCGCATTGTCGCATTTTCGAGCTTTCGAACTATGCGACGCTTTGGGCAATCTGTGCTTTGTCGCCCACTCCTTTGCTGCTGCAAGGAAATTAGAAATAGCATCGCCGTTCCTGAACCCATTCTGCGAAAGAGCCGAGAGCGCTTGTTGGCCCAATATTGCATCAAATGAAGATTGCAAGCGCTTGGCAACCATGCCAAGCAGAAAAGTGGTTAGTGTGGCCTCCATCTCAAGAGATGGCATATTGTCACCGCCATCTTCCGTGCGGGCACATGGGTTCTCACATGTGATGTTGAGAGGCCTCTGTGAAAGCTCTCTCTCAAGCAGATTAGTGAATAGCATACGAGCATCCGTTCGATCCACGCTACCGCCGCTAATTGAACCGGTTTGAGCGAAGTTGATAAACGGCTTAATCGAACCATAAATTTTTTCAGCAATTTCTCGGATTTCACTCGGTTTCGCCGCGTTTAATTCGGAATGCCGGGCATTCAAGTAAACTTGGCAGATGTTGAGAAATTCTTCCCTTTGCTCATGACTAATCACTCGCTCGTACGCACTTTCAAGGCCCTCCCAATCGGTTGCTGAAAGTTCAAATTCAACGTCGCCACTATGCGAGGCCCAACTGATTGCGTGTTCGAAGTTCGGCATCGTGCACCCGATGGCACCGCGAGGAAAGTCAGGGAAACCGGGGGTGCTATTCCGGCTTATCGGATGGCCGTCCTATCCCTATGGCTACCGTAGTTGATTTCGACTGAGCCCTCAAATGCTGAAATCTAATTGGAAGCCAACCTCACTACGTTTCCCGGCCTTAATCCCCCAATAAATGTCTCCCAAGCTTCCATTAGCTTACGTCTCTTTTCCAGCGCGTCAGCCCGACGGTAAGCGCGCTCGGTGGCATCGCCGACGCGATGCGCCAAGGCTTGTTCAGCAACCTCGCGCGGGAAATGGGTTTCATCGCCAACCCAGTCGCGGAAAGCGGAGCGGAAGCCGTGCACGGTATATTGATCAACGCCAACGCGTTCCATGAGCTTGTCAAAGGACATGCCGGAAAGAGGCCGATTTAGCCTTTGACCGGGAAAGACCCAATCAGAAAACCGGGTTTCGTGCAGCGCTTTGGCAATAGCAAGCGCGCGAGGTGTCAGTGGCACACGATGTTCTTTGCCTGCCTTCATCCGATTGGCAGGAACCGTCCATATCGCGTTATCCAGATCGATTTCAGACCACGTTGCGCCAAGCACTTCGCCGGACCGCGCAGCCGTGAGAATGAGAAACTCGAGCCCGCGTGCTGCCATCGCCTCACGACTGGAAAGCTCCCGCATGAACGCAGGAACGGCAGAGTACGGCATGGCCGCGTGGTGGCCGCGTGTCAGCTTTTGCCGGGCAGGAAGAATGGATTTCAGATGGCCGCGCCATAAAGCCGGATTTTCTCCCGTTCGCCAGCCGCGCACCTTGGCGAAATCCAGTATCCGCTCGAGCCGTCCGCGAAGCCGAGAGGCGGTTTCCGGCTTCTCTTGCCACATCGGCGATAGCACTTTCAAAACATCATCGGTGCCAATCTCGGCAACCGACTTATGATGCATCGCTTTCGTGTATTCCGTCACCGTCATGCGCCATTGCGCCCGGTGCTTCTCATTGCGCCATTGCCCTTCCATCGACTTCAGGAAGGTATCGGCACAATCGAGGAAGGAAGGGATTTCAGTTTTCTGCTTTTCGGCAATGGGGTTTCTGCCCTCGGAAATCGCCTGCCGGTGCGAGGTCGCCAGTTCGCGAGCCTTGGCAAGCTTGACCGTTGGATAGGCACCAAGCCCCATTTCGAAGCGGTTTCCCTCCTGTTTCCAGATGAAGGCCCAGGATTTCGAGCCGGAAGGCTTCACATGCAGGTAAAGCCCGCCGCCGTCGCCAAGGCGACCCGCGATTGAAGCCGCTTTGCAAGTTGCATCTGTCAGCTTGTTTAATGCCCGCGCCATCGAATGTCCCTAACTTTATCCCTAACCCATTTGCCGGATAGTAGCGGACTTTAGTGGACATTAACAGTTGGAAAGACCATCAGTTCTTTGATTACCTTTGATTTTTTAGAACGCCAGCAGACGCGACCGAACATAGGTTTGGCGGTCTCCCAGTCCGCCCTGTCGATCCAGATCAAGAACCTGGAGGACAGGATCGGCCATCCGCTATTCGAGCGGCGGGGGAGGCAGCTTCACCTGACGGAGGCGGGGCGGATTGCACTGGACCATGCCGACCGGATCTTTTCCGTTGGTCAGGAACTGGTCGATACGCTGAAGCGGACGGGAATGGTGCGACGACCGATTCGCATCGGCGCTCTCGCCACCTTGTCGCGCAATTTCCAGATGGAATTCCTGAAGCCGGTCATCGGACGTGCCGATGTCGAGATTATCCTCAGGTCCGGGAGAACGGCCGAATTGCTGGCCGGGCTGGAGGCGCATAACCTTGATGTCGTGCTGCTCAATCAGGCCCCTCCGGGCGATGCGACGACGCCTTTCGTCTCCCATCTGGTGGCCACGCAGGCTGTCAGCCTGGTGGGGCGTCCAGCCTTCCATGGGCAAGGCGATCTCGCCAGCCGCCTTGCCCGCCATCCCCTGATATTGCCGACGGCGGAAAGCGGTGTAAGGCAGAAATTCGATTCCCTTGCCGCACGGCTGGGCGTAGTGCCGCAGATTGCCGCCGAGGTCGACGACATGGCAATGATGCGCCTGCTGGTGCGCGAGGGCCTCGGCCTTGCCGTACTGCCGCCGATTGTCGTCAAAGGCGAACTGGAGGCGGGCCTTTTGACCGAGCTCGATACACTCGCCGGCGTCGAAGAAAACTTCTACGCCGTGACTGTCCGGCGCCGTTTTCCGAATCCCCTGGTGGCGGAGTTGCTGCCGCGCCTGGGATAGAGGGCGAAAGGGGTAGCCTGTCGCCAGGTCACGACGACGGAACGGGGGTGTCCGGATGCAAGCCAACCCTTCCGAAAAAAAACGGAAACCGGGCTCAAGCGGACTTATCAGGCAGATAGAATTTATGTACTAACTGCAACGATCAGAGATCAGGACCTGGAACATGCTGACGAAAAAAGGCAAATATGGATTGAAGGCGCTGGTGCATCTGGCCGGGTTGAAGCCGGGGGAGAGTGTTGTCGTCACCGAGATTGCCACGACCAACCAGATTCCGAAGAAGTTTCTCGACACGATCCTGCTTGAGCTGCGCAACAATGGCATCCTGCGCTCGAAGAAGGGAGCGGGTGGCGGCTACAGTCTGGCGCGGCCGGCCTCGGAGATCCGCATCGGCCAGGCGATCCGGGCGCTGGACGGACCGCTGGCGCCGATTCTCTGCGCCAGCCGCACCGCCTATCAGCCCTGCGAGGATTGTGCCGATCCGGAAACCTGCCAGGTCCGGCTGTCGATGACCGAGGTGCGCGACGCGATTTCCGATATTCTCGATCACATGACGCTGGAACAGTTTTGCCGCAATGATCCCGCGCGGGTCAATGCGCTGACGGGCTGACCTGCCTGCGCAGCAGCGCCTGCAGATCCTCGCCTGAACGGCAAAACAGCGCGGCATCGCCATCGAGATGCGCGGCAAACAGCGCGGCCTTCAGGCTGGTGAGCCGGGCTGTGCCGACAACGGCTGCCGAACTCGTGACCTGGGCCTGGTCGATGTCCATGGCCGCCCGATCCACCAGCGCCAGGAGGGCCTCGCTGGCAACCATTTGCTGCAGGGTTAGAGTTTGTCAGGGAAAAGTGGAATCCGGTTTTCCCGAATAGACAAACGACAACAAGGGGAGCCAGAGTCTGTCTGGTTCAATTTGAACCAGACAGACTCTAGAGGGTCGAAACCGGCGTCCGGCATCCGGTATCCACCGGCATGCCGGTCGCTCAGGCGACCGCTGATCCCCGCGGCGGTGAGCAAACAGGCCAGGGCCGCCGCCGTGTCGCTTCTGGTAAGCCCGTTGGCCTCGCCCCAGACCGCATGGACCACGCTGGCCCCGGCGAACGTCCAGACATGACGATCCCCGCTGTCGCTCGGCCTCACCTCCAGAACTGCCGACCGCAACGGCACCAGAACTGCACCCTGCGGCATCCTTGTCGCCCGCGCCGGGGCCAGAACCCAATCGGCAAACATGGAAAAGGCCGACAGGTCCAGGCGGCCATGGGCCAGTGGCACGAAGTCACCCTCTTCGACGTCAAGGGGGACCTCGGCGGTTTCCAGAACGGAGGCGATCAGGTCGCCGCCACTGACCCGCTCGGCAAGCTGCTCGTAAAAATGCGTGTCACCAGCGGTTCGAAACGCTTCGAGCAGCGCGTAATGCAGTTGCAGCGCCTGGGCAGCGGCCTGCGAAAGCGGCGAGAGCGTGTTGATCACCTTGACCAGCAGCCCGTTCTGACAGTCAAGCCCGCCGATATCGCCACTCAGGCTGATCGACAGCAGACCGGTCATCCGCAATGCGTCACGCCGCTTCTCATCCTTGAGCGCCGGGTCTGTTCTCCACTGCCCGGCAAGGTCTGCCAGAACAGCCTCCGCTTCGGCTTCGCTCTTGAGACTGGCCGGCGGCGGGCGATCCCGGCGTGGCAGATGCGAAATGGTCCCCATGCGGCGGTCCCTTCTGTATCACGCCCCGCGCTCACGCCCAGGTCTTCACCCTGACATTGCCGCTGTGGCCGCCACCGCCGAAAACCTGCCTCTCGCCGAAGGATGACCGGAGCGCCAGGCGCGGTCCGGCGATGCCGAGTTCGGGAAACAGCAGTTCGGAGACCCGGTAGGCCTCTTCCAGATGCGGATAGCCGGAGGCGATCACGGTATCGATGCCGAGCGCCTGATATTCCCGGAGCCGGGCCGCCACCGTCTTCGGCGAGCCGACCAGCGCCGTGCCCGCCCCGGACCGCACCAGCCCGATGCCAGCCCAGAGATTGGGCGAGACTTCCAGCCTGTCGCGCCTGCCGCCATGCAGCGCCACCATCCGCGCCTGACCGACGGAATCGGAATTCTTGTTGAACCCTTCCTGGGCTGCGGCAATGGTCTTGTCCGACAGCCGCGAAATCAGCTCGTCGGCGGCCGCCCAGGCTGCCTCGTCGGTTTCCCGCACGATGAAATGCAGCCTTATGCCGAAGGTGACGGTGCGGCCATGGCCGGCGGCAGCCTTGCGCACGGCGGCAATTTTCTCAGCCACCTGTGCGGGCGGCTCGCCCCAGGTCAGGTATTTGTCGACGAGGCCGGTGGAAAAGGCGATGGCCGCATCCGAGGACCCGCCGAAATAGATCGGCGGATTGGGTTGCTGCACCGGCGGAAAGCCGATCTGCGCATTGTGCGCCTTGATATATTTGCCGTCGAGATGGGCAGAGCCGGTGGCCAGCAGTTCGTTGAACACCTGGAAGAATTCGCCGGCATGATCGTAGCGCTCGTCATGCGGCAGGAAAATGCCGTCGCCGGCCAGTTCCTGCGCGCTGCCGCCGACCACGATATTGAGCAGCAGGCGACCATTCGAGACGCGGTCGAGCGTTGCGGCAAGCCGGGCATAATAGGCAGGCGTGGCGGTGCCCGGGCGGATGGCAACCAGGAATTTGAGCCTTTCCGTATGCGCGGCGAGATGGGCGGCGAGCACGAAGCTTTCCTCGCAGGCCGCCCCCGTCGGGATCAGGACGCCGGAATAGCCGAGCCGGTCCGAAGCAATGGCGATTTCCTTGAGATAGGCGGGATCGGCGGCGCGGCTCTGGTCATCCGAACCGAGATAGCGGCCATCGCCCGAGGAAGGGATGAACCAGAGGAAATCAAGCGGCGTTTCGGTCGTGCTCATCGTGCGGGATCCTTGTTGTCATTCCGGTCGCCTGGGCGGGCTTTTCCTGCCCTGCGGCGCTCACTGCCTTCAATGATAATAATGTCTATAAAACCTGTGGACATATCAAAGTATATTTTTCCAATTTGCCGGCGATGGGAGAAATGTCCTGCGCCGGCGCGGACTGGCTGCTGCCGGAAACGAAACAGCGCGACGGCCTGTTCTGGGGCCGCCGCGCCTTGCTGTCCGGTCTTGTCCGGATCAGAACGACTTCTTCAGGCCGACAGCCACATTCCACTTGTCGCCGTCGAGGTCGGAGAAGTTCGGGTCGGTGCCCGAGTTCACCTTCTTCCAGGCATAGCCGACATTGGTGTAGAGCGCGGTGGTGTCGTCGACATTGTAGGTGATACCGGTCGACAGTTTCGGCGTCTGCCAGGTGTAGCCGAAGGCATCGCGCCAGCGGGCGTTGAAGACGTTCCAGGTCCACTGCTTGTTGAGCTTCCAGTCGCCGGCCAGCGACACGGTGTAGTAAGCCGCATTATTGTCCTTCGACGGGGTGGCTTCATCGCCATAAATGCCGGTTGCGCCAAAGGCATAGCCGAGACCGACCGAGGGGGTCAGGGTGAAGGTGTCGATCTTGTACTTGTAGCCGAGCGTCGCCTCGATCTGGTCGCCGTAGGTATCATCCTTGGAGCTGCCGTCGTCGGCGCGGTTCTTCTTGTCGGTCAGCTGGTAGGAGGTGCCGACCACGACGTGGTTGTCGAAGGTGTAGGAGAGGCCGAGCTTGCCGTAGAAATCGGCGAGTGCGCCCTGTTCCTTGGCTTGCGTGCCGGGCTTCTGGTCGATGGCGAAGAATTCCGGGCTGCCTTCGATGCTGAAGGTCCAGGGATGGGTGACGGCGGGTGCAGCCGCAGCCGGTGCCTCGGGAGCGGCTTCCGGAGCCGAGAGATCGGCCGCAAAGGCCGGGGCGGATACCAGCAGGGCGAGCGTGGCGAGGGTGAGTTTCGGTGTCATTGATGCCTCCAGGTGAACGGCGCGTTCAGGCGCTGTCCTTCATTTTCATGTTCATTTTGTTGGTTGAGTGCGGTGCGTGCGGCGGCTGCCGTTCCGCAAACGGGATCGCTCCCCGGGGACTGGTCCCCTTGCCCCGGGAAAGGTATTGACGCGCCCGGAACCAGATGGCCTGCATCTGGTTCCGGGTGCTCACGACTTACTTCGCGGCAGGCACGTAGATCTTGTCGAACACGCCGCCATCGGCAAAGAACTTCGGCTGGGCAACCTTCCAGCCGCCGAAGTCGGCGATGGTGGCCAGCTTGAGCTTGGCAAAGCGGGCAAGATCAGCCTTGTCGGCAAATTCCGGATTTGAAGGGCGATAATAGTGCTTGGCGGCAAGCTTCTGGCCGACATCCGAATAGAGGTAGTCGAGATAGGCTTCGGCCACCTTGCGGGTGCCCTTCTGGTCGGCATTGCCATCGACCAGCGATACCGAGGGTTCGGCCTTGATCGACACCGACGGGGTGACGATTTCATAATTGCCTTCGCCGAGTTCGTTCAGCGCCAGATAGGCCTCGTTCTCCCAGGTCAGCAGTACATCGCCCTGTTCGCGCTGGACAAAGGTGGTGGTCGCTGCCCGTGCGCCGGTGTCGAGGATCGGCACATGCTTGTAGAGACTGGTGACGAAATCCTGCGCCTTGGCATCATCGCCGCCATTGGCCTGCCGGGCCCAGGCCCAGGCAGCGAGGAAGTTCCAGCGCGCGCCGCCCGAGGTCTTCGGGTTCGGGGTGATCACCGCGACATCGTCCTTGACCAGGTCGCCCCAGTCCTTGATGCCCTTCGGATTGCCCTTGCGCACCAGGAAGACGATGGTCGAGGTATAGGGGGCGCTGTTGTTGGCGAGCCGCTTCTTCCAGTCCTTCGGGATCTTGCCCGTGGCCTTGGCGATCTGGTCGATATCGGCCTCGAGCGCCAGCGTCACGACATCGGCGGCCAGGCCGTCGATCACGGCGCGCGCCTGCTTGCCCGAACCGCCATGCGAGGTCTCGATGGTGACCGTCTCGTTATGGTCCTTCTTCCATTTCTCCGCAAAGGCAGCGTTGAAATCCTTGTAGAATTCGCGGGTCGGGTCGTAGCTGACATTCAGAAGCGTCTGGTCCGCCCGGGCGGGCAGCGCCTGGCCCTGCAGGGCGGCGACACCGAGGCCGAGGCCAAGGGCGGTGATACGAATGAGGGAAGTGAATTTCATGGTCCTGCTCCGTTGTTGATGGATATAAGACTACTGAAATAGTCGTGATTTTAAACCTACACGGAAATTAATTTCCATAGAATAGATAGAAATAATTTTCATTTTGCGGCATCGCACCGGAATGTCCGTTCGCTGCGCTTGCGGATGCATCACCCCATTCCGGATTTTCGTCGGCAATCCGTCCTGTTCAATGGAATCGGTGTCTGCGGGCACACGCAGGGAAGCGGCGCAAATTAAAACCATTTTTTCTATTTAGTCTATAATTTGGGTGTATTTTCTTTGCTGCTTAATTCCAGGCCCGCTAGGCTTTGTTCATTGTCGAGGGCCACGGGGGCCGGGCGACAGACTGAATGACCAGACAAGCGCAAAGACGCGCGGAAAAGAGCGAGATATGACCCTCAAATCCAACTTTATCAAAGCCCTGGCGACTGCGACCGCAGCGCTGGTTCTCACCGTATCCGCCTCCTTTGCAGGCGACAAGAAGGTGGTGGTCGCCTATCAGACCGACGCGCTTCCCTCGTCTGTGGCGATTGCCAATGGCGACTTCGCCAAGGCGACGGGCTACGAAATCGATTTCCGCAAGTTCAACTCCGGCGCGGAAATCTTTGCCGCCATTGCATCCGGCGATGTGCAGGTCGGCTATGTCGGCTCCAGTCCCTTTGCCGCCGCCACCTCGCGCGGGCCTGATGTGAAGGCCTTCTATCTCAGCAGCATTTCCGGCATCGACGAGGCGCTGGTGGTGCGCAACGGATCGGGCATCGACAAGCTCGAGGACCTGAAGGGCAGGAAGCTCGCCGCCGCCCCGGTCTCCACCGACCATTACCAGTTGCTGGCGCTGATCAAGTCGCTCGGGCTGACGGAAAAGGATGTGCAGGTCTTTGCCATTCCGCAGCCGGAAATCGTCGCCGCCTACCAGCGCGGCGATATCGATGGCGGCTTTGTCTGGGACCCGGCACTGAGCGAGCTGAAGAAGAACGGCAAGGTTCTCGTCACTTCAAAGGATGTGGCCGAAAAGGGCAGCCCGACCTTCAGCGCCTGGGTCGCCACGTCGGATTTTGCCAAGAACAATCCTGAATTCATCAAGACCTTCGCCGGCACGATCAACAAGTACTACGCCTCCTTCGCCAAGGAACCGGCGGCATGGGGCCCCGACAGCGACAATGCCAAGGCACTGGCCAAGCTGCTTGGCGGCACGGCGGACCAGCAGGCCGCAGCCCTGAAGAACCTCAACCTTCTGACCCCCGAAGTCCAGGCTTCCGCCAAATGGCTCGGTGGCGGCGAAGCCTCCGGTGCAGCCGGAATCCTCAAGGCCACGGCTGAATTCCTGAAGGATCAGGGCAAGATCTCCGACGTACTGCCAAGCTATGCGGCTTTCGTCACCCCGGATGCGCTGGCGACCACCAACTGAGCATGGCCTTTCGCTTTTGCCTGCGCGCCGCCTCCCCTGGCCGCGCGCAATGCTTCTTGAACCGGAGAGATTGCCATGCTGAAAGTTGACAATGCCAGCGTCCATTTCGCCGCCGGGGATGGCCGCACCGTGCATGCCCTCGACCGGGTGTCCTTCACCATCCCCGACCGCGGCTTCGTGGTGGCGCTTGGCGCCTCCGGCTGCGGCAAATCCACCCTGCTGAATGCGATAGCCGGTTTCCTGCCCCTGTCGGAAGGCAGCATCACGCTCGACGGCCGCGCGGTCACCGAGCCCGGTCCCGACCGGGGCGTGGTGTTCCAGCGCGACACGCTGCTGCCGTGGAAATCCGTGGTCGACAATGTCGCCCTCGGCCTGAAATTTGCCGGCATCGGCAAAGCCGAGCGCACCCGGCGGGCCACCGAAATCCTCCACCTGGTGGGCCTTGAAGAGTTTGCCCGCGCCATGCCCTACGAACTCTCGGGCGGCATGCGCCAGCGGGTGGGAATTGCCCGGGCGCTCGCCCCCGATCCCGACATCCTGCTGATGGACGAGCCCTTTGGCGCGCTGGACAGCATGACCCGCGAACACATGCAGGAATTGCTGGTGTCGATCTGGCAGAAGACCGGCAAGCGGATCTTCTTCATCACCCATTCCATCGAGGAGGCGCTGTTTCTCGGCACCGAGGTCATCGTGATGTCGCCGCGGCCGGGCCGGATTGCCGCCCGTTTCGAGACCGGCTTCGTCCACCGCTTTGCCGGGGGCACAAGCGCTGCCGCCGTCAAGTCCGATCCGGACTTCGCCCGGCTGCGCGAAGAAATCCGCAGCATCATCCACAGCCAGACGCGGCCCGAGGCGTCCGTCCGCCAGGCGCTGTCGCGCTGAAGCCGGAGTTTGCAAAACCATGCCGGAGCGACCTGCCAGAGCCTGCAGCGCTTCACGCTTTTCCCGTCAGGAGAACCCCGTGACCATCGAAAACGCCACCTATGACGCGGTGCAATCCACCCGCCCCCTGCCCGCTCCGGCGAAGACACCCCGCCTGGTCAAGCCGCGCGGTTTTGGCACCGGGCAATCCTCCACATTGGTGATCAGCCTTGTCACCGGTGCCGCCCTGCTCCTGCTCTGGCAGGCGGCGAGCCGCTTCCATTGGGTCAATCACCTGTTCCTGCCCTCGCCCGCCGAAGTCTGGACCCAGGCACGCCTCGTCTATGAAAACGGCTATGCGGGTGCGAGCTTCGGCGAGCATCTGGGGGCCAGCCTGTTTCGCATCCTCACCGCAGCGCTGATTGCTGCCGCCCTCGGCGTGCCGCTCGGCTTGCTGATGGGGCTGAACCGCTGGGTCAAGGGCATCCTCGACACACCCATCGAATTCTACTGGCCGCTGCCGCCACTCGCCTATCTGCCGCTGATGATCATCTGGCTGGGGATCGGCGAGACCTCGAAGATCACGCTGCTGGTGCTGGCGATGTTCGCGCCGATCTGCCTGTCGGCGCAGGCGGGCGTGCGGGCACTGCCGGTGGAACGGGTCCATGCCGCTCTGACGCTCGGGGCCTCGCGCTGGCAGCTGTTCACCGATATCGTGCTGCCCTCGGCCCTGCCGGAAATCCTCACCGGAATCCGCATCGCGCTCGGCGTCGGCTGGGGCACGCTTGTCGCTGCCGAACTGATCGCCTCGACCAAGGGCATCGGCTTCATGACCATGTCCGCCTCGCATTTTCTCGCCACCGACGTGGTCTTCGTCGGCATCATCATCATCGCCTTCTGCGCCTTCCTGTTCTCCTACGGGATGCGCAGGCTCGAAACCTGGCTGGTGCCCTGGCGCTCGAAAGCCTGATGAGGCAGGATGCCGCATTGTGTCTGCGGCAGAAAGCCATCAGGGATGGCAAGGACTGCGGATTGGGTGGCGGATGAAAGCCGGAGACGGGCATTGCGGGATGCTGGGGGGAATGCTGGTGCGCCTTGTCTGCGCACTCGCCCTCCTGTCCGTCGGCTTTGCCCACCGGATGCCGATGCCGCAGGCGGACACGCCCTACGAAATGGCCGCCTTTGGCCTGCCGGACGGAACCCTGCCGGTGCTCTGCCTTCCCGGCAGCACCGGTGATACCCACAAGGACAAGACGGTCGCCGACAAGTCCTGCGAGGCGTGCAGGATCAGCGCCTCCGTCCTGCTGCACACGCCTGCCGAAACGACGCCCCCGAACCTGCCGGTCGTGGTGGTTGCGATGCGGCCATGGACGCCGGAAGCCTTCCGCCGCCTGCTCTTCCCCCCCAATGCGCAACCCCGCGCCCCGCCTGCATCTGCCGTCACCGCCTGAGCCTGCGTCTGGTCTCTGGGCCATGACGTGTTCTGAGTGTTGACCGGTTTCACTGCCTGCGATGACTCGCCTGCGTGCCTGTGCAGGCCCCGGATGTGCTGCATGCACCCCTGATGGCAGGACCCGGTCCGAAAACGGACCTTTTGACATGCCTGAATCTGCATCTTCTTTTTCCATGGCCGCTCCGCCGGCTGCCCCACAGCCCCTGGCGCGCAGCCTCTATTTCGCCGTCTGGCGCTGGCATTTCTATGCCGGCCTGTTCGTCATCCCCTTTCTGCTGATGCTGTCGGTTACCGGCCTGATCATCCTGTGGTTCACCGCCATTGCGCCCGAATATGGCGACCGGCTGCATGTCACGCCGCAGGCAGAGGCGCTGCGCCTGACCGATCTCGGCGCCGCGGTCCACCGGCTCTATCCCGAGGGCGTCATCCAGAAATATGTGGCGCCCTATGACAACAGCACGCCTGCCCTCTTTGCCGTCGGCACCGGCAATGGCGACCGGATGCTGGCGATGGACCCCTATACCGGCAGCCTGCTTCAGGACCGGGCCCGCGAGGGGACCTGGAACGATTTTGCCACCAGCATCCATGGCAAGCTGCTGTGGGGTGCCAACAATGGTCCGGGCGACACATTGATCGAAATTGCTGCCGGTTTCGGCATCATCCTGCTCGTCACCGGCCTTTATCTCTGGTGGCCGCGCAACGGCACCAGCCTTGGCCGCGCTCTCAGCCTCAACCTTGCCGAAACCGGCCGGGCCTTCTGGAAATCGCTGCACCAGTTCACCGGCATCTGGCTGTCCGTCGTGCTGCTGTTCTTCCTCCTCTCCGGCCTTGCCTGGACCCCGGTCTGGGGCGGCAAGCTGGTTCAGGCCTGGAGCACATTTCCGGCGCAGAAATGGGACAATGTCCCGCTGTCCGACAAGACCCATGCCAGCCTCAACAGCGGCAACCTGAAGGAAGTACCCTGGGCGCTCGAACAGACGCTGATGCCGAAATCCGGCTCCCAGGCAGGCATTGCCGGGCTTCCCGAGGGCATGCGCGTCAATCTGGAATCCGTCGTGGCGCTTGGGCGCGCCATCGGCTTTGCCGGGCGGTTCCAGGTCGCCTATCCCGCCGATGCCACCGGCGTGTGGACCCTGTCGCAGGATTCCATGAGCTATGACAGTTCCAGCCCGACCGCCGACCGCACCGTGCATGTCGACCAGTACAGCGGCAAGATCCTCGCCTCCGCCGCCTTTGCCGACTATTCGCTGCCGGGCAAGGCGATGGCCGTCAGCATTGCGCTGCATGAAGGCCAGCTTGGCTGGTGGAACATCGCGCTCAACACGCTCTACTGCACCAGCGTGATCGCGCTCTGCCTCTCCGGCGTGGCGATGTGGTGGCTGCGCCGTCCGAAGCTGGCTTTCCGCCTGGCACCGCCGCCCCTGCCGTCTTCGGCACCGCTGATGAACGGGCTGGTGCTGCTGATCGTCGGCCTGTCGCTGTTCCTGCCGCTGACCGGCCTGACACTGGTCGCCATACTCACCCTTGACGTCCTCGTCATCTCGCGCATTTCCGCACTGAAGAACCTGGTTCGCTGACGCTTGCGCCCTTCGCACCCATTCCTGAAAGGAACGGCCATGAAAAACCTGATCTTTCTCATTACCCTCGCCCTGAGCCTGCCCTGCCTGCTGTTCAGCCCGGCCCTTGCCCATGAAATCAAGGCGGGCTCGCTCGAAATCGTCCACCCGCACGCCCCGGCCATGCTGCCGGGAGCGGCAGTGGGCGGCGGGTTCATGACCATCATCAACCACGGCACGGCGGACGACCGGCTGCTGTCAGTCACCACCGACCGCTCCGGGAAAGTGGAACTGCACCAGATGTCGATGGAAAACGACGTGATGAAGATGCGGGCGCTAAAAGACGGCATTCCGCTGCCTGCCGGAAAGACCGTCAAACTCAGCCATGGCGGGGCGCATGTGATGTTCAAATCCGTCGCCGATCCCTTTGTGGAAGGCGAAACCTTTGACGCCACCCTGCATTTTGAAACGGCAGGCGCGGTTGAGGTGGAGTTCCATGTGGACTCCCCGGATGGCAAGGGAGGCGACGACGACAGCGCCCACCAGCATCACGCAACCGGCAACTGACGGATCGCCAGTTCCCCTGCCGCCACGCGCAGGCAGGGGATCGTTGTCGGGATATTGACCTGGTGCCCATTGAACCTGACACACTCTGATTTTCTTTGTTTTCGTTTGTCTTTTCGCGCAAACGAGTTTGCGCGGGAAAACCGGATTCCACTTTTCCCTGACAAACTCCAGAAGCCCGACCGCTGTCGTTGGTTTCATAGCGCATGTTCAGACACTATCGACGCATAGTACGCCAACAAGCATGCGCGTCATCATCTGCCGCCAAGAGCAGGTCTTCGAGGGCAGTATCCACGCTGGCCGTGCTTTCCTGGCCACGGCAGGTCACGCCTGCCCGTCTTCGCCGCGCCTGACGCAGCTGTAAAACTGTCAAGCATTGTAACCGATTTTATGAAGCACTCTATTTATTTCAATTACTTGAATTCATGTCTGTTGAAAATTGTAAGCAGTGTTGAACGCTGATACGCTGCATGTCGTGGCGAGATGTCCAAGGCTTTCCTGTCCGGCGATGGTGCGGATTCTTCCGGTATCGGTGAGCAGCAGCGGCGGCAGGTGCCCGATCATTTTACTGGGAACACGGGACAAGAAGAAAATGGATCAGATCATCATGGAACAGCCGCGCCGCAGCGGACGCGATGCGCGCCGCGCCAAGCATGGGGTGCGCATGCCCTCGGGCGAAGGCCCGGTTTCGCCCGGCATGAGCGGCGGGCTTTACAAGCCTCTCACCCAGGCCCAGGTGCTGCAGGTCCATGAAACCGCGCTCGACATTCTCGAGCAGATCGGTATGGCGCAGGCCACCCCGAGCGGCATTGAGATCATGACCCGCGCCGGGGCAAAGCTCACCAGCGAAGGCCGCCTGCTCTATCCGCGGGCGCTGGTCGAGGACACCCTCGCCAAGGCCGCGCGGCATTTCGTCCTGCATGGCCAGGACCCCCGGCATGACATGGAGCCCTGGGGCGACAAGGTCTATTTCGGCACCGCCGGTGCGGCGGTCAACATGGTCGACGCGGTGACGGGTGCCTACCGGGAATCCACCACCCGCGACCTCTATGATACCGCGCGTCTGGTCGATGCGATGGAACACGTGCATTTCTTCCAGCGCACCGTCGTCTGCCGCGATCTCACCGATCCCTTCGAAATGGATTTCAACACCTGCTACGCCTCCGTCACCGGCACCACAAAGCATGTCGGCACCAGCTGGGTCGACCGCGCCCAGATGAAGGCCAGCCTCGACATGCTGCACATGATTTCCGGCGGCGAGAAGAAATGGCGCGAGCGGCCGTTTGTCAGCCAGTCGAACTGCTTCGTCGTGCCGCCGCTGCGCTTTGCCGCCGATGCCTGCGACTGCCTGGAACTGGCAGTCGAATCCGGCATGCCGGTATTTCTGGTTTCGGCCGGCCAGGCCGGGGCCACCTCGCCTGCCGCCCTTGCCGGTGCGCTGGCGCTCGAAGTGGCAGAGTGCCTCGCAGGTCTCGTCTATGTCAACGCCATCAAGCCGGGCGCGCCGGCGATCTTCGGCACCTATTGCTTCATCTCGGATCTGCGCACCGGCGCGATGTCGGGCGGCAGCCCGGAACAGGCGCTGCTGTCGGCAGCCTCTGCCCAGATGGCGCAGTTCTATGACCTGACCTGCGGCACCGCATCCGGCATGACGGATTCAAAGATCCCGGACGCCCAGTCGGGCTATGAGAAGGCCTATAACCACGCGCTGGTCGGCAATGCCGGGGCAAACCTGATCTATGAATCGGCAGGCATGATGGCAAGCCTGCTCGGCTTCAGCCTCGAACAGGTGGTGATCGACAATGACATCATCGGCGCGGTGCAGCGCACCATCCGTGGCATCGAGGTCACCTCCGATTCCCTGTCGCTCGAAACCATCCGCTCCGTCTGCCTCGAAGGCCCCGGCCATTTCCTCGGGGCCGAGCAGACGCTGAAGCTGATGAAAAAGGAATATATCTATCCTGATATCGGCGACCGCAAGAGCCCGAATGAATGGAACGAGATGGGCCGCCACAATGTGGTGGAGCGCGCCGCAAAGCGGGTGAACGACATTCTCTCGACCCACTATCCCGACCATGTCTCCGCGGAACTCGACGCCGAAATCCGCGCCCGCTATCCGGTCCGCCTGCCCGCCTCCGCGATGCGCGCCGGCTAGAGTTTGTCAGGGAAAAGTGGAATCCGGTTTTCCCGAAAAGACAAACGAAAACAAAGGGCCTTAGAGTCTGTCTGGTTCAATATGAACCTGACAGACTCTAAGGCTGACAGCTCCAGAACCGGGAGCCCTCACGGGCTCCCGGAAACCGGCTTCCCGATCAAGGCTTTGTCGGATAGTTTCGCCCGGTCTTCAACCAGCAGACCGAGTTGCGCCGCCGTGACGGATCCCGATTTCATGCGTGATGACCCTGACGCGCCCGTTGCCGCCGGGCCGACGGCGCGCATGCTGTCCTGGGTGAGGAATTCCTGCCTCTACCGCCTGAACCAGAAGATGATGAGCGAGCGCGAGCTGTTCGAGGCGCTGAGAAAGAAGGCGCTGTCGAAATTCGACGGCATATCGCCCGAACTTGCCGTCACGATTGCCCGGCATGGCATCGATTTCTGCAACGAGCACAAATTTCTCGACGACCGCCATTATGCAGAGATCAAGACCCGGAGGGGCGCGCGCAGCGGCCATTCGAAACGCCGCATTGCCCGCGACCTCTCCACCAAGGGGGTGGATCGCGCGCTGATTGCCACAAGCATCGAAGAGGTCGATGATCTCGCCTCGGCGATCAACTATGCCCGAAAGCGCGGCTTTGGCCCCTACCGGAAGGTGGAACTCGATGACAGGCGCAAGGCAAAGGAGTTTTCCGCCTTCGCCCGAAACGGCTATTCGGCGGCCATTGCCAGCCGGGTCCTCAACCTCACGCCCGAAGAACTGGAAGAGCTGGAAGCCGGAACCGGTCTTTTCGATTGAGACCGCGTGTTCAGGCCAGTTCGCCGGCAAGCCAGGTCCTGAACGCCTCGAGCGGCGGGTAATTGGCCCGCGTGTTCGGCCAGACCAGCCAGTAGGTGCCGGTGCCCGCCACGGATTTCCGCAGCAGCGGCACCAGCCGCCCTTCCTCGAATTCGATTTCCGCCAGAAAATCCGGCAGCAGGGCGACACCAAGGCCTGAAATCGCGGCCTGCGTCATGGTGGCGAACTGGTCGACCAGCATGCCGGCAACTCCGGGTGCCACGCTGGTGCCCCCGGGTGCCATGCAGGCGCGCCCCGGTGGTTCCGCTCCCTGTGCGGCAAACCATAGCTCCCAGGCGCGGGGTCTGGTTTCGAGCTTCAGCAGCGGCAATCCATGGAGATCGCCGGCTTTGCGGACGGGATGGCGGGCGAGCAGATCCGGCGCGATGCAGGCGGTCAGCCGCTCCTCGAAGAGTTTCATATGCCCGGCATCGCGCCAGTCGTCACGGCCAAAATGGATCGCGGCATCGAAGCTCTCCGTGGCGAAATTGAAGCGCTTCAGCCGGGTCGAGAGATTGACGGTGATGCCGGGATGGCTGACCAGGAAGCGGCCGAGGCGCGGGGCGAGCCAGCGGGTGCCGAAGGCAGGCAGGATCGCCAGAGACAGCGAGCCGCCGCCGGGATTGGCAGTCAGTTCCATGCTGGCTCGCTGGATGAGATCCAGCGCCCGTGTGACATCGCGCCCGTAGGAAAGCGCTGCCTCGGTGGCAATCAGCCGCTGGCGCTGGCGCTCGAACAGTTTGCGGCCAAGCTGGTTCTCCAAAGTCTGGACGAGGCGGCTGACGGTGCTCTGCGTCAGGTCAAGCTCACGCGCGGCGGCCGCCGTCGATCCGGTTCTGAGCACGGCTTCGAAGGCGGAGAGCAGGCTGAGCGAGGGCAAGAACCGGCGCGGACGCATCGTGACTATTCATTCCATGCATGATCTCATCGGAAAATAGAGTTTTTATGACTTGGCCGCAACGGCTATAAGGTTGGGCAAGACGGCAATTGCGGGAAGACGAGGGCCTGTTGCGTCACAGGCAATGTCACCCCCCGAGATTTACCCCCACCCTTGCCATCATCCGCCCTGACCAAACCCTTGAGGAACCCGAACGTGTCCGATCATCCCTCCCAAGCCGCCGCCTCGAAAGGCCCCTCCTTTGTCTGGAACGATCCGTTCCTCTTCGAAGACCAGCTGAGCGAGGAAGAGCGGATGATCCGCGATTCCGCTGCCGCCTTTTCGGCAAGCGAACTGCTGCCGCGCGTCGAGGAAGCCTATCTCAACGAACAGACCGATCCCGATCTGTTCCGGCTGATGGGACGGGCGGGACTGCTGGGCCTGACGCTGCCGGAGAAATACGGGGCGGCGGGGGCCAATTATGTTGCCTACGGGCTTGTGGCGCGGGAAGTCGAGCGGATCGATTCCGGCTATCGCTCGATGATGAGCGTGCAATCGTCGCTGGTGATCTATCCGATCCATGCCTATGGCTCGGAAGAACAGAAGGACAAGTATCTGCCTGGTCTCGTCTCCGGCGAACTGATCGGCTGCTTCGGCCTGACCGAGCCCGATGCGGGCTCCGATCCCGGCGGGATGAAGACCCGCGCCGAGAAGATCGCCGGTGGCTACCGCCTGCGCGGTTCGAAAATGTGGATCTCCAACGCGCCGATTGCCGATGTCTTCGTCGTCTGGGCGAAATCCGATGCCCATGATGGCAAGATCCGCGGCTTCGTGCTGGAAAAGGGCATGAAGGGCCTGTCGGCCCCGAAGATCGGCGGCAAGCTGTCGCTGCGCGCCTCGATCACCGGGGAAATCGTGCTGGATGGCGTCGAAGTCGGCGAAGATGCGCTGCTCCCGGGGGTCTCCGGCCTTGCCGGGCCGTTCGGCTGCCTCAACCGCGCCCGCTATGGCATTTCCTGGGGCGTGATGGGGGCGGCGGAAGATTGCTGGTTGCGCGCCCGCCAGTACGGCCTCGACCGCCACCAGTTCGGCAAGCCGCTGGCGGGCACCCAGCTCTACCAGAAGAAGCTCGCCGACATGCAGACCGACATCACGCTTGGCCTGCAGGGCTCGCTGCGCGTAGGACGCCTGATGGACGAGCACCGCTTTGCGCCGGAAATGATCTCGATGATGAAGCGCAACAATTGCGGCAAGGCGCTGGATATCGCCCGCACCGCCCGTGACATGCATGGCGGCAACGGCATCCAGATCGGCTACCATGTGATGCGCCACGCCCAGAATCTCGAGACGGTCAACACCTATGAGGGCACGCATGACGTCCATGCGCTGATCCTCGGCCGTGCCCAGACCGGACTGCAGGCCTTCTTCTGATCGCGAGCCGTACTGACAATACCAAACGGGGCCGGATGTGATCCATCCGGCCCCGTTTCCAGTTCTGCCGCCTTGGTGGCACTACCCCATGATGCGGATCAGCTTTTCCAGCGAATCCTTGGCATCGCCATAGAACATCCGGGTGTTCTCCTTGTAGAACAGCGGGTTTTCGATGCCGGAATAGCCGGTGCCCTGGCCGCGCTTGGACACGATGACCAGCTTGGCCTTCCAGCATTCGAGAACCGGCATGCCTGCAATCGGCGAGTTCGGATCTTCCTGTGCCGCCGGATTGACGATGTCGTTCGAGCCGATGACGATGGCAACGTCGGTGGAGGGGAAATCCTGGTTGACCTCGTCCATTTCCAGAACGATGTCATAGGGCACCTTGGCTTCGGCCAGCAGCACGTTCATGTGGCCGGGCAGACGGCCTGCGACCGGATGGATGGCGAAGCGGACATTCTTGCCCCTGGCGCGCAGCTTGCGCGTCAGTTCCGACACCGCCTGCTGGGCCTGCGCCACCGCCATGCCATAGCCCGGAATGATGATGATGCTGTCGGCATCGTTGAGGGCAGCTGCAACGCCATCCGCATCGATTGCCACCTGCTCGCCGGAGATTTCCATCGCCGGGCCGCTCGTGCCGCCGAAGCCGCCCAAAATGACCGAGATGAACGAGCGGTTCATCGCCTTGCACATGATGTAGGAGAGGATGGCACCGGAGGAGCCGACCAGCGCGCCGACGACGATCAAAAGGTCGTTCGACAGCGAGAAACCGATGGCCGCCGCCGCCCAGCCGGAATAGCTGTTCAGCATCGAGACCACCACCGGCATGTCGGCCCCGCCGATGCCCATGATCAGGTGATAGCCGATGAAGAGGGCGGCGAGTGTCATGACGATCAGCGCCAGCGACGAGCCGCCCTGCAGGTAGACCACCAGCAACGCGATGGAAATCAGGGCTGCAGCTGCGTTCAGCACATGGCCACCCGGCAGCTTCTTCGCCTTGCCGTCCACCTTGCCCGCAAGCTTGCCATAGGCAACCACCGACCCGGTGAAGGTAACGGCGCCGATGAAGATGCCGAGGAAGGTTTCGACGCGCAGGATGGTGATCAGGGCGGCTGCCTGGGGGTCGACGAACTTGTGCGCCAGCACGGAGGCAAAGCTCGTCTCCGAAAGGGCAGCCAGCGCCGCCTGCGCAGCTGGATCGAGAGCGGTAACGCGCACGGCCTCGATATGGGCGTCATAGCCGATGAACACGGCGGCCAGACCCACCAGCGAATGCATGGCAGCGACCAGCTGCGGCATCTCTGTCATCTGCACGCGCTTTGCCGCAACCGCCCCGAGGGCAGCGCCGGCAATCAGCATGACGACCGTCAGGCCGCTGAGGAACGGGGTGAAGGCGGTGTTGGCCGTCTGGCCGATGAAGGTGGCGATGACGGCGAGCGCCATGCCCGCGATACCGTACCAGACGGCGCGCTTGGCGCTTTCCTGGCCCGACAGACCGCCCAGCGACAGGATGAACAGAACCGCCGCAACGACGTAAGCGGATGTGGTGAAACCCATGATCGTTATCCCCTCACGACTTCTGGAACATGGCCAGCATGCGCCGCGTGACCATGAAGCCGCCGAATATGTTGATGCCGGCCATGAAGACCGAAAGCGCTGCAAGGACGGCCACCAGCCAGCTGCCGGAGCCGATCTGCATCAGCGCGCCGAGAATGATGATCGACGAGATCGCGTTGGTGACCGCCATCAGCGGTGTGTGCAGCGAGTGGCTGACATTCCAGATGACCGAGAAGCCGACGAAGCAGGAAAGCACGAAGACGATGAAATGGCTCATGAAGGCCGCCGGAGCATAGAGACCGGCCAGCAGCATCAGCGCCCCGCCGACGACCAGCAACCCGACCTGCGTGGTGGTCTGCTGCCTGAACGCGGCCGTTTCGGCGGCCCGCTTTTCCTCCGGCGTCAGTTCCTTTGCCTTTTCCTTCGGCTTGGCGGCGGCAATCGCCGCGATCTTTGGCGGCGGGGGCGGATAGGTGATCTCGCCGCCCTTCGTCACCGTCGAGCCGCGGATGACGTCATCTTCCATGTTGTGGACGATCTTGCCATCCTTGCCGGGCGTCAGATCCGACAGCATGTGGCGGATATTGGTGGAATAGAGCGTCGAGGCCTGGGCTGCCATGCGGCTCGGGAAATCCGTATAGCCGACGATGATGACGCCATTGTCGGAGACGACCCGCTGGTCCGGTACCGTCAGGTCGCAGTTGCCGCCCCGTTCGGCGGCAAGGTCGATGATGACCGAGCCCGGCTTCATGATCGCGACCATATCGGATGTCCACAGCTTGGGGGCCGGACGGCCGGGGATCAGCGCCGTGGTGATGACGATATCCATTTCCGGGGCAAGCTCGCGGAATTTCGCCAGCTGCTTCTCGCGGAATTCCGGCGAGGACGGGGCGGCATAGCCGCCGGTCGCCGCGCCATCCTGGTTCGCCTCGAATTCGAGATAGACGAAGCTTGCGCCCATGCTTTCGATCTGTTCGGCCACTTCCGGGCGGACATCGAAGGCGTGGACGATGGCCCCGAGGCTGACCGCCGTGCCGATGGCGGCAAGACCGGCCACACCGGCGCCGACAATCAGCACCTTGGCCGGGGGCACCTTGCCCGCCGCCGTCACCTGGCCGGTGAAGAAGCGGCCGAACTGGTTGCCCGCCTCGATCACCGCGCGGTAACCGGCGATATTGGCCATGGAGGAGAGTGCGTCCATTTTCTGGGCACGTGAAATGCGCGGCACCATGTCCATGGCAACGGCGGTGACGCCATTCTGCCGGAAAATCTCGAGCAGTTCGGGATTCTGGGCAGGCCAGAGGAAGGAGATCAGCGTCTGGTCGCGTTTCAGGCTGCGGGCTTCGGCCTCTTCGGGGCCGCGTACCTTGACCACCACATCGGCGCGTTCAACAACCGCTGCCGCATTGGCCAGAACCTCGACGCCTGCCGCCGTGTAGGCCGCATCCGAAATCCCGGCCCTTGCGCCAGCCCCCGTCTCCACCACGCAGGCATGGCCGAGCTTTTGCAGCTGCGCCGCCGAGTCCGGCGTCATCGCCACCCGGTTTTCATTCTCCGCAATTTCTCGCAAAGCGCCTATGATCATCTTACATCCTCACCAATGCCAACCCGCTCGCCTGCGCACGCGCAAACAGAACCGGGACTGGAATCTCCACCCATTCGAAGAACGGCAATCAACCATGTCCACCCCGACATGGCAAAGCGCAAAAACGCCTGACTGGACGTTTCGCGACGCGAATCGTTTGAAAGAGACAGACACCGACAAAAATAGTTGGCCAGCAGCCCGCTCTTCCACAGGCATGCCCGCCGAATCATCGTGCAACGATGCTGGATCGCAGGCCGGACACATGATTCGAAACAACAAATTCGGCCGGTTCCCTTCAGCGCGAACCCGCAGCGCCGCAGATCCGGTGCCGGATCAGGCAAGCTCGAAAAGCGTCTTCAGCTGGGCGAACAGGCCGGGGCCGCTGGCAAGGGTCAGTGCGCCTGCCGCCACCGAGCCGCCGGGCTCCGGATAGACTTCAATGACGCCGCCCGCAGCCCGGATCAGGGCGAGGCCCGCCACCGCATCCCAGGCCCACATGTGACGCTCGAAATAGCCGTCGACCCGGCCTGCGGCGACATAGGCGAGCATCAGCGCGCCCGCCCCCACCTGCCGGAAGCTTCCCCCGGCATGAAACAGCTTCAGCATGTCGGAAGGCACCGCTTCCGGCCCGACCCGCTGGTTGCGGCCAAGCCCGAGCGCGGTGCGGTCGAAACTGTCGATGTCGCTCACCCGGATCGGCTTGCCGTTGCAGGTGGCGGGATGGTGATCCGAACCGGTAAAAAGCTCGTCGCGGACCGGATCATAGATGACACCCAGCACCGGCACGCCATGCGCCCAGAGGCCGATGGACACGCACCAGTTATGCGCGCCCTTCAGGAAATTCGTCGTGCCATCCAGCGGATCGACGCACCAGATCACATCGGGATTGCCCGCCTCGGCCATGCCGGTTTCCTCGCCGAGAAAGCCATCCTGCGGAAAGGCGGCGCGGATCAGCCCGGAGATCACCGCTTCGGCTTCCCGGTCGGCATTGGAGACAAAATCATTGCGACCCTTCTGCTCGATGGCAAGCTGGTCGCGGGTGCCATAATGACCTACCAGCAGCAGGCCCGCCGCACGGGCCGCCTGTTCGGCGATGTCAAGGCGGGCGGAAAGGTCTTGCGGCCCGAGCCTGGTCTGATCAGTCATGTCCATTCCTTCGAAGCGGTGAGGCATATCGGCAATCGTGCCCGCACAGAGCCACAGGTCGTGCGCCGTGACAATGGCCGAATTCAGCCTGCCGCCCCCCCGGTCAGGTAAATGTCAGCTTGCCTGTCGTAAGTCTCGCCTCAACGCACGGGAACACCGGCACCTGGCCCTCCCTCCAGACCTGCCGGTGACCGCGCGAGGGGAAAAACCCTTGAACCACCATTTCCGAAGGAGACTGCCTGATGCAGGCCAGGACCGGCTATTCCACCCTCCAGATCGGCCTGCACTGGCTTGTGGCAGCGCTGGTGCTGTTTCAGCTGGTGTTCGGTGAATCCATGACAACCGTCGTCGACGCCACAGCTGACGGACATCCGGCACCCGCCTTCGACCAGCTGATGGCCAGTGCGCATTTCTGGATCGGGATCAGCATTCTCGCTCTGGTGCTGCTGCGCCTCACCGTCCGGCTGGTGCCGGGTGCCCCCGCTGCCCCGACGGACAACACCCTGATGGCGCTGGCCGCACGGGCGACGCACTGGCTGTTCTACGCCCTGCTGTTTGCCGTTCCGGTCACCGGCCTGCTGGCGCTCTATGTCAACGATGCCTTCGGCGACATCCACGCGCTGGGCAAGCCGGTGTTCATCACCTTCATTGCGCTGCATGCAACCGCCGCCCTGTTCCACCAGTTCGTGCTGAAGGACGGCACGCTGCGCCGCATGCTTGCCAGCAACTGACGCCCCCTGTCGATGCGCCCGGACCGCCCCTCATGCGAGAGGCGGTCCTTTTGCGTTCAGGCATCTCTGCCTCAAGGTCACATCGTCCCGATGGGGGCTTTGCCGCACCGCCAAAATACGGTAGACTGTCGGCAGCTGCGCGGGTCTGTGACGCGCGAGAATTCTTTCCTCCCCGGGCCACAACCGCCGAATTTCCTTTGAAGGATCTCTTCCTTGAGCGATGCCGTTTGCAACAACGCCTCGTGCGTGCCCGACACATCCCCTGCCCTCACCCGCCTGCAGGTGACACTGGTCATCCTGGCGCTCGCCTGCGGCGGCTTTGGCATCGGCACCGGCGAATTTGCCATCATGGGCCTGCTGCCGGATGTGGCGCGGACCTTTTCGGTGACCATTCCGCAGGCAGGCTATGTGATCACCGCCTATGCGCTGGGCGTGGTGGTGGGCGCGCCGCTGATTGCGATTGCCGGGGCAAAGGTGTCGCGGCGCTCGCTGCTGCTGGTGCTGATGGGGATCTTTGCCGTCGGCAATCTGGCGAGCAGCATTGCACCGGGTTTCGTCAGTTTCACCGTGCTGCGGTTCCTCACCGGCCTGCCGCACGGCGCCTATTTCGGCGTCTCGGCACTGGTGGCGGCGTCGCTGGTGCCAGCCGACCGCCGGGCGCGTGCGGTCGGCTATGTCATGCTCGGCCTGACGGTCGCAACCCTTGCCGGAACACCGGTCATGGCTTTGTTCGGCCAGTTCATCAGCTGGCGGATGATGTTTCTCGCCGTCGGCCTGATCGGCCTGCTGACGGTATCGCTGATCTGGGTCCATCTGCCGCGCCAGGGCCGCCCGGAAGGGGCAAGCGTGATGAAGGAGCTGATTGCCTTCACCCATCCGCAGGTGCTTCTGACCCTGACGCTGGCGGCAACCGGCTTTGGCGGCATGTTTTCGATCCTGAGCTATATCGCCGGTACCGCGACCGAGGTGGCCGGCCTGCCGGTATCGATGATCCCCGTCATCATGATCCTGTTCGGCATCGGCATGAATGTCGGCAATATGGTGGGGTCCAAGCTTGCCGATATCTCGCTGATGGGCACGATCGGCGGCATGCTGCTCTTCAACATCGTGGTGATGACGCTGTTCGGCCTGACCGCCGCAAGTCCGCTGATGCTGTGCATCTCGGTGTTCCTGATCGGCTGCACCTTTGCCGCAGGTCCCGCCGTCCAGACCAGGCTGATGGATGTCGCCGCCGACGGGCAGACGCTGGCCGCCGCCTCCATGCATTCGGCCTTCAACATCGCCAATGCGCTCGGCGCCTGGCTCGGCGGGCTGGTGATTGCCTGTGGCTATGGCTATGCGGCGACCGGCTATGTCGGGGCAGCGCTGTCCTTCTTCGGCCTCTTCATCTTTGCCGCCTCCTGGGCGCTCGACCGCAAACCGGACTGAGCCTTCCCCTCCGGCGGTATTTGCGAAGTGGCTTGACTTCGGGCTATTTTAGGAACAAAGATAGAACAAACTCAAGGAAGACGCCAATGTCCAGTGCCGAAAAATTCATCATCCTCCCCTATCGCCGGAACCGGGGCAATCTCGTGCCCGGCGAGATGCGGCAGGCATCGAATGCGATCAGCGCCGAGAAGATTGCCGCCGCCATGGCGGAGCGCTTTGTCGGCGTTGCCGCCTATGCGGTGATGGTGGACGAGGAGACGGGCGACATGACGTCTCCGCGCCTGCTGGCCCGGCATGGCGAGATTGCCGATCTCAACCCCGCCTGATAGATCGGCTCCATGGAGACCACATTATACACGCCGGTCAAAACCTTCCTTGAGGCCGCGGGCTACGAGGTCAAGGGCGAAGTCGGCAATTGCGATGTCGTGGGCGTGATCGGGGGCGAAGTGCCTGTCGTGGTGGTCTGCGAACTGAAGCTCACCTTCAATCTCGAACTGATCCTGCAGGCGGTCGACCGGGCGGCGGCAGCCGACGAAGTGTGGATTGCTGCGCGTGTGTCATCGAAAGGACGCGGGCGGGAATCCGACCGGCGCTACCGCGATCTCTGCCGCAGGCTCGGCATCGGCATGCTCGGCATCTCCGACCAGGGCGAGGTGAGCGTGATCGTCGCCTCGGTGTCGCCGATGCCGCGCACCAATCCCAAGCGGAAATCGCGGCTTGTCAGCGAGCACCGGAAGCGGCGCGGCGATCCGGCGGCGGGCGGCAGCACCAGGGCGCCGATCATGACCGCCTATCGCCAGCAGGCGCTGCTCTGCGCCTCTGCACTTAACCACGGCGTCGAACGGCCGCGGGATATCCGTCGACGCGTGCCGAATGCCGGGCGTATACTGATGGACAATGTATATGGCTGGTTCGAACGGCAGGGCAAGGGCTTCTACCGGCTGAGTGCTGCCGGTGCCGAAGCTTTGAAACGATGGCCACAGGCGGCCTGGCCGGGAGAGGAAACGGCCCCGCCCGACGGGGAAGCGTGAACCGGCCTCAGCGCGACGCATTGCCGACATGCACGACCCGCTTGCCGAAGGCTTCGCCGCGCAACAGGCCGATGAAGGCGGAGGGTGCCTGTTCCAGCCCTTCGATCATCTCCTCGCGGTAATGAATCCTGCCTGCCTCGATCCAGCCGCCCATTTCGCGCGCAAAATCCGGATAGAGATGGCCGAAATCGTTGAAGATGATGAAGCCGCGCATGGTGATGCGCTTGCGCAGCATCTGGCCCATCAGCCAGCTCATCCGGTCCGGCCCTTCCGGCAGGGCCGTGGCATTATATTGCGAGATCAGACCGCAGAGCGGGATGCGGGCTGCCGGGTTCAGCAGGCCCACCACCGCGTCAAACACCTTGCCGCCGACATTTTCGAAATAGATGTCGATGCCGCCGGGAACGGCGGCTTTCAGCTGAGCGGCAAAGTCCGCCGCCTTGTGGTCGACGCAGGCATCAAAGCCAAGGGTGGAGACCGCATGGCGGCATTTTTCCGGACCGCCCGCAACGCCGACGACCCGGCAGCCGAGGATCTTGCCGATCTGCCCGACCGTGGAGCCGACAGGCCCGGTCGCCCCCGCAACCACGATGGTCTCGCCTGCCTTCGGCTTGCCGATTTCCCGGAGCCCTGCCCAGGCGGTAAAGCCCGGCATGCCCATGATCCCGAGTGCCCGGGACGGATGGGAGGGGTTCGGGCCGAGGGGTTGCACGCCCTCGCCATCCGACAGCGCATAATCCTGCCAGCCACTGAAACTCAGCACGTAATCGCCCGCCTTGAACCGGTCGATCCGGGAGGTCACCACCTCTGCCACGGTGCCGCCGACCATCACGCCGTCGATCTCCACCGGGGCGGCATAGGAGGGCGCATCGCTCATCCGGCCGCGCATATAGGGGTCGAGCGACAGATATTCGGTGCGCAGCAGCATCTGGCCGGGACCGGGCTCGGGGACCGGGTCGGTTTCCAGCCGCAGCGTCCGGTCCGTGGGCTCACCGACCGGACGCTCGGCCAGAACAAGGCGACGATTGATCGAGGAGGATTGGGGCATGACATCTCCGTGGAAGAGCAGTTGCGACAGGTCCAGATAACCTAAGGCAGCAGGCGGGTGAAGCAAGGGCACAACCCCATTATGACGGCTTCGTGCAGACAAGACGCCAAAGCGCGGCGCGCTTGAACGGATTCAACAGAGCCGCACTTTCGCTCTTGTTTTCCGCAAATACGCTGTCGTTCAATCGAGGACGATTGAACACGACATGCTCTATCGTTTGTCAGGGAAAACACGCAAACGACGTTTTGCGTATGGAATCTCGTTTGAGCGCTCAAACGAGTTTGAGGGCTCAAACGACTTTGAGCGAAATGACAAACGAAAACAGGGTGCGCCAGAGGCTGCCTGGTTCAGCATGAAGCTGAAAGACTCTGGAGTCGTCACGCCACCCGGCCGATGGCAAAATCGCCCTGGTTGGCGGCTTCCGCCGGCAGTGCCTCACCGGCAAGGCCCTTGCGCAGCGCCGGCATCTGGACGCTGGTCTGCCGCTGATCACGGGTTTCCTGCGGCGAGACGCCGTGGAAATGCCGATAGCATTTCGAAAAATGCGAGGCCGAGACGAAACCGCAGGCAATCGCGATCTCGACCACCTGCATGGCCGACTGGGTGACCAGCAGGCGGGCCCGCTCCAGCCGCAATTGCAGGTAATAGCGCGAGGGTGAGGTTTCGAGTTCCAGCTGGAACAGCCGCTCGACCTGGCGGCGGGACAGGCAGACGGCAGAGGCGATCTCTTCCATCGGCAGCCGGTCGGCCAGATGCTCTTCCATCAGTTCGATGGCTTTCAGGATCTTCGGGTTGAGTGAACTGAGCTTTACCGTCAGGGGCATGCGCTGACGCTCGGAGGGGGCGCGAATACGGTCGACCATCGCCTGATCCAGCACCGCAGACACTACCCTGGGCCCGAAATCCCGGCCGACGATATGCATCATCATGTCGAAACAGGCGGCACCGCCCGCACAGCTGTGGATGCCGCCATCGCTTTCCATCAGGCCGGTATGGACGGCAATCTGGCTGAAACGCTCCTCAAAGACCGGGAGATTTTCCCAGTGGATGGTGCAATGCCGATTTTCCAGCAGCCCGGCATCGGCCAGCAGATAGGCACCGGTGCAGACACCGGCGATTTCCACCTGCCGCTGGCGGGCCTCGCGCAACCAGGCCGCCCCTGTCTTGCTGACATGGTTCTCGACATTCCAGCCGGAGCAGACGACGATCATCGACGGACGCCTGTCACCCGCAAGCAGGACGCGTTCCGCCGCGATGGCATGGTCCGGCGTGATCATCAGCCCGCAGCTGGCACGCACCGGTGCCCCGTCGGCAGAGGCAATCCGCCAGGAATAGACCGCCTCGCCCAGCACCGCATTGGCAAGCCGCAGCGCCTCGATGGCCGAGGTGAAGGCAAGCATGGTGAAATCGGGCACGATGTAGAAGACGAAAGAGCGGGGCGACGATATTCCGACGGACATGAGAAGCCTCTTTCAACGCGGTTCCTGCCCTTCAGTATTGACGGGGCGGCGGGATCGGCAAAGAATGAAAGAGACAGGTTTACCGAAGAATTGCGACAAGACATGACGATTCCCAATTCCCTGCGGGCCAACCCTGCCAGTGGCCGACGGTCCCAGCGCCTGTCGGTAGGCTTCATCCTGCTGCCGAATTTCACCCTCTGCGCCTTCGCCAATTTCATCGACGTGCTGCGGCTCGCTGCCGACGAAGGTGACCGGAGCCGGCAGATCAATTGCCGATGGTCGGTTCTGGCCCCGCGCAACCAGCCGATCCGGTCAAGTTGCGGCATCGACATTCATCCCACCGCCAGCTTCGGCCAGGCGGAGGATTTCGACTATATCGTCGTGGTCGGCGGGCTGATCGGCGCACTTGCCCGTCGCAATGACAGCATCGACGCCTATCTGAAGGCGGCGGCGAAAAATGGGATATCGCTGGTCGGATTGTGTACAGGCTCCCTCGCACTCCACCGCGCCGGCCTGATGGACGGCTATCGCTGCTGCGTCAGCTGGTATCATCACGATGATTTCCTCGCGCAGTTCCACGGGCTGAAACCGGTTTCGGACCAGATCTTCGTGGTCGACCGGGACCGGCTGACCTGTTCCGGCGGGGCAAGCGCGGCGCATCTGGCAGCCTTTCTGGTCGAGCGGCATCTTGGCCGGGCGCTTGCCACCAAGAGCCTGCACATCATGATGATCGATGAGGCGGCGATCGGCACCACGCCGCAACCGGTCTCGAGCCAGGAAATCCAGTCGAAGGATCCGCTGATACGCCGCGCGCTGCTGCTGATGCAGGACCATCTGGATGTGCCGCTGTCGATTGCCGAACTCGGACGGCGGCTTGCCACCAGCAAGAAGACCCTTGAGCGCCGCTTTCGATCCGACCTCGGCCTCTCCCCGCTTGATGCCTATCTCGGTCTCCGGCTCGACCACGCCCTGCATCTGCTGCGCGCCACCACCCGCTCGGTGGCCTCGATTGCGGCGGAATGCGGCTTTTGCGATTCCTCGCATCTGAGCCGGATGCTCAAACGCAAGACCGGTACGACGGCCCTCGATCTGCGGGCGCAGGACAGCGCTGGTACAGCGGCGATGAGGACGGCATGACAACCGCCATCGCAAATAAATGTTTGTGCAATGCAGCAAACCTGCCTGCCTGTGCGTTATGGGGGCTCAACGTCCGTGCAAGGAGATCATGTTGCCCAATCGACAGTCGCGAGATACCCATCTTGTCGAGATAAAGAAATCCGGCATCAATCCCGGCCATCTCCGGGCCTGGCTGCATGTCCCTGACCTGATGAAACCGGATGCACCGCTGGTGGTGGCCCTCCATGGCTGCACCCAGGATGCGGGCACCTATGCGCACGGCAGCGGCTGGTCGCAGATTGCCGATTTCTGCGGGTTTCCGGTGCTTTACCCCGAGCAACAGCGCAGCAACAATGCCAATCTGTGCTTCAACTGGTTTCAGAAGGACGACATCACCCGTGATCGTGGCGAGTTGCTGTCGATCCGCGAGATGATCGACCACGTCGTCGTCGCCCACGGGATCGACAGGGGCAAGATTTTCATCACCGGCCTGTCGGCGGGCGGTGCCATGGCCAATGCCATGCTGGCCGCCTATCCGGACCTGTTTGAGGCCGGCGCCATCATCGGCGGCCTGCCCTATGGGACAGCGACCTCGGTCGGCGAGGCCTTCGAGCGCATGCAGGGGCGAAACTTCCCGGACACGGCGGATCTGCAGGCACTTCTCCCCTCCGCGACGACCAGGGCCCGCGCTTTGCCGCGCCTTTCCGTCTGGCACGGCACCCACGACCATACCGTCAAGCCGGTCAATGCCGAGAGGATCGTCGATCAGTGGCGCGCGGCCCATGGTCTTGCCCATGCAGCAGATCACAGCCTGGATGAACCATCCGCTTCCCGCCGGGTCTGGCGTGATGGCAAGGGCCGCGATGTCGTCGAACTCTACATGATCGACGGCATGGGTCACGGCGTTCCGCTTGCCACCACCGCGTCCACCTCCATCGGACAGGCAGGACCTTTCATGCTGGAAACGGGCATTTCCTCGACCGCCCGGATCGCCCGCAACTGGGGCCTGATCGGAGACGGCGATCTCGAACGGTTCGAGGACGGCCCGTCGCCGCCAAAACGCGCGGCGGGACCGGTCAGGCACGCCTCACCGCTGGCGGGCGCCCTCGGCAAAATGGTTTCGCCACTTTCCGTAAAAGCCGCCAAACGGCCCCCGACCAAGGCAGAGGCGAAGGACAAAACCGGCCTTGCCGATACAATCGACAAGGTCATTCACGACGCGCTGAGGGCCGCCGGACTGGTCCGTTGACACGGGACTGACCTGACAGCCCGGTGATCCCTGGTATGAGGCCTGGTCTGAAGCCATGGGCAGCGCGCGTTCTCCGCGCGCTGCACCCACTGGATGCAAAGCATTCAATTATAAATAATAGTAGTTTTATTTGAGATATTTTATTTGCAATACGATCCTGAAAGCGGATTGATATTAAATATTCAGTTAGATTTGGCTGGATACCTTCTTGCCAGGTTGCGGTCTGTCAAAAAAACCGGGCGCACAATTTCCTGACAGCGCACGCCCGCCCTTGCCGTACCGGGGACCTAGCATGACCGAAAAACGTCTCTTGGGGAATGAGGACTGGAGCCCGCCCATGGTGGAAGATGGCACCCGACTGGCACTTGCAGCAGACAGGTTGAGGCTGGCCGAAGCGGATCTGTCTGACGCGGACCTGGCCGAGCGGCACCGCTGGCTCGAAATGGTGATCGACCAGATCCCCGACTACATCTTTGCCAAGGACCTCGACGGGCGCTTTCTCTTTGCCAACCGGGTCACGGTCCATGACAACGGCCTTGCGCATCTGGGCGAACTGGTTGGCAAGACCGATTTCGACCTGCATCCATACGACATCGCCGCCAGCATTGCCGAAACCGAGCGCCGCGTGATCGCCGCCGGTTTACCGGATCTCGGCATCGAGGAACAATCCATCGGTCTGCAAAGGGACCGCTGGCTGATGATGTCGCGCATTCCGCTGAAGGACAGATCCGGCCAGACCATCGGCGTGCTCGGCATTTCGCGCGACATTACCGCGCGCAAGTCGGCCGAACACCTGATGCAGATGCAGGCGCAACTGCTCGAGATGATCGCACAGGGAATTGCCCTCAACCATTTCCTCGGCCAGTTGGCGACGATGATCGAGGCCCGCTTGCCGGGCCTGAAATCCGCGCTGACCGTGCGCTCTGCGGATGGTGTGCACCTGAACCTGGTTGCCGCCCCCTCGCTGTCGGCAGACTTCCGCCAGACAATCGCCCGCATGGAGGTGGCCGCCGATGGCATGGCCTGCGGTCAGGCCGCCTATTTCGGCGAGGCCGTCATTGCCGAAGATGTCGAGACCGATCCGCGCTGGGAACGGCATCGCAACCTCGCCCGCAAGGAGGGGTTCCAGGCCTGCTGGTCTATCCCGATCCAGTCCTATCTCGGTGCCGCAATCGGCACGCTCACCCTGTTTGCCGCGACCCCGCTGGCCCCGGCGGCAGAACATCACGAGCTGATCGCCATCGCCGTGCATCTGGCCCGCATCGCCATCGAGCGACGGCAGGCGGAAGAGCGGATCACCTTTCTGGCAAGCCATGATGCGCTCACCGGGCTGCCGAACCGGATGCTGATGGATGAGGAACTGGCACGTCTTGTCGCAGAGGCAAAACTGTCCGGCGATCATCTGGTCGTCGCCTTCCTCGACCTCGACAATTTCAAGCTGGTCAATGACAGTCTCGGCCATGCCGCAGGGGACGACCTGCTGAAAATCGCGGCGCGGCGCATCGCGCATCTGGTCAACGATGACGGCATGGTCATCCGGGTCGGCGGCGACGAATTCATCGTGCTGCTGCGCGCCGGCGAAACCGAAGGTCCCTATTACCTCAGCCGGCTTCAGGCGATCCGCACGGCGCTTGCCGAACCGATCACGCTCGAAGGCATGGATATCCAGATCAGCTGCAGCATGGGGATTGCCTGCTATCCGCAGCACGGCGCGTCACCAACAGACCTGCTCGCCAATGCGGATGCGGCGATGTATCACGCCAAGGAAACCGGCCGCGACAGGCTGCAGGTGTTTTCCGCCGAAATGGCGGAGAAGACCCGGCAGAAGCTGGCCCGCATCGAGGATTTCAGGCGGGCGCTGCGCCAGAACGAATTCGTGCTGCATTATCAGCCGCAGATGAACCAGTGCAGCGGCAGGGTGTTCGGGGCAGAGGCGCTGGTGCGCTGGCAGCACCCGGCCGACGGGCTGATTGCGCCTTCGCATTTCATTCCGCTTGCCGAGGATTCCGGACTCGTCGTCCCGCTCGGCGACTGGGTGTTGCGTGAGGCCTGCCGACAGGCGAAGGCCTGGCAGGACGAGGGCCTGCCGCCCGTCGTGATCAGCGTCAATGTCTCCGCCCGCCAGTTTCGCGAAGCGGCCTGGGTGGGCACCGTCGCCAGTGCGCTGGCGCAAAGCGGCCTTCAGGCCGAATGGCTGGAGCTTGAACTGACCGAGAGCCTGATCATGGAGGATCTCTCCGGCGCGATTGCCCGGATGGGCGAACTTGCAGCTCTCGGCGTCAAGCTCGCCATCGATGATTTCGGCACCGGCTATTCCAGCCTCAGCGCGCTGAAACGGTTTCCCGTCTCCAGGCTGAAGATCGACCGTTCCTTTGTCACCGATATCCCCCATGACGCGGACGACATGGCGATCACCTCGGCCATCGTGTCGCTGGCGCAGAAGCTCGGGCTGGCGGTGATAGCCGAAGGCGTGGAAACCGAGGCGCAGGCCGCCTTCCTGAGGGCATGCGGCTGTACCGACATTCAGGGTTTCCTGTTCAGCAAACCGCTCGATCCCCTGGATTTTCGCGGCCTGTTGCGCAGATCCCTGCGGCCCTGCCTTGCCATTGCCACCGCGTCCTGAGGCCTTTTGCCAAGGGTTCAGTCAACCCTTCCCGACGTCACGGCATGCGGCCAGTTCTGCCTCAAGTTCCGCGATCCGGTCGTCCCGCCTTTTCAGCGCCGCCTCCACCGCCTCCCGGTCGATACGGTGTGGAATATGCTGCGGACAATTGGCGTCCCAGGCCGTGACGGCAAACAGGATGACCTGCTCGGCGCGGGCACGATAATTGCCGGGCATCAGTCTTGCCACCAGCGCATCATCCCCTTCGACGACACGCGCCCTGCCCCAGATCTTGATACGCTGGCGCGTGGTGTAATCGATCAGAAACAGACAGGCCTGATCATTCTCGGACAGATTGCCGCTGGTGATGAATTGCCGGTTCCCGGCGAAATCGACGAATCCGATGGTCCTGTCATCGATCACCCGCAGGAAGCCAGCCGGACCGCCGCGATGCTGGATATAGGGCTGGCCCTGCGCGGTCGCCGTGGCCAGAAACACGCTGGTCTGGGTCTCGACAAAGGATTTCAGCCCCGCGTCAATGAGGTTGCTCCAGCTGCCATTCTCTTCCTGGCGCTGGTAGGTGCGGCGGGAGCCCTTGCGCGTCTGGATCGCCTTGACGGCAGGCGTGAAGGCCACATCGCTTGTCGGCGGCAGAGTGTCAGTTACGGTCATGCTCGCGCTTCCTTCCCGGACGGTGACCGGGTGGATCCGGATCGTCTCGTCGTCTTTCGTCCCCGGTCTGAAGACGCTCCTACCTATACCATTTCAGAACTCGTGATTATCCGCATTCCTTTCAAGACATTATTTCATTCATGGAAATAGTCTTCCTCTGCGACATCAGTCATCAAGACGCAGGAACAGCTCGGGTCGCGTCGCCAGCGTATTGGATACGGTGCAAAGCGCTTCCGCCCGGTGCAGGATCGCCGTTTTGCGCTCATCGTCGATCGCGCCCCTGATCGTGAGGCCGATGACGAAGCGCAGGATGCGAAACGGTTCCGCCTCGCTCTTGTCGGCCTCCACCGTCACCGCAATCTCTTCCATGTCGGCCAGCACGCCAAGCTCGCCCGCCGCAATGCGGGCACTCATGGCGAGGCAGGCGGACAGGGAGGCACAGAGAAGATCTACAGGGTTGAAGCCTGCCTGCGACGGTCCGGTGACAATATCGATCTCCCCCCCGGTGGCCGAGACGATATGCGGATAACCACGGCGACCGAGCGTTGCCGTGGCCCCGGTAATGCGGTGCCTGAGAGAACCGGATTTCTGCATGTCTGAGCCTCGCTATATCGGGAACGCCAGGCAAGCCGGTGCGGAAATCTCCGGTCCGCCGCTGACCAGATCCATGACCGCCCGACAGATCACCCGCTCCTCGTCGGCGAGGATCACATGCGCCGAACGTGCCGAGTGCGGGCTGGTGATCGTCGCGGCATGCGCCGTGTTGGCTTCGGGATCAAGGACAAAACCGAGCCAGGCAAGGCCGTCGATCACCCTTTGGCGAATGGCCGGTGCGCCGCTGCCGATGCCACCGGTAAAGACCAGCGCATCCAGCCCGCCGATGGCACCGGCGGCTGACGCGGTTTCGCGGACGATCCGGTCGACAAACATGTCGAGTGCCAGGTGTGCCGCAGGCGATCTCATCGCCAGCAAGGCGCGCATGTCCGAACTTTCTCCCGACAGGCCGAGCAGGCCGGAATGCCGGTTGAGAAGATCGGAAACGGCAGCGGTGTCACCTTTCATCGCGTCAACCAGCCAGAGCACGGCACCGGGATCCAGATGGCCGCAGCGCTGCCCCATGATCAGCCCGTCAATCGGGGTGAAGCCCATGGAATTGCAGCGGGACTGCCCGTCGCGCAGGCCGGTGACACTCGCCCCGTTGCCGAGATGGCAGATCACCAGCGCCGACGGCAGAGTCCTGCCCGTGAGGGCCGCAAATCGGCTGACCACATGCTCACAGGACAACCCATGGAACCCATAGGCCCGCAAGCCCTGATCGGCAAAGGCCAGCGGCAATCCATAGAGCTGCCGCTGTTCGGGAATGCTGCGATGAAAGCCGGTATCGAAACAGGCGACCTGCGGCAGGTGGGCAAACATCTGGCCAAGCAGATGGATGCCCGTGAGGCAATGCGGCTGATGGAGCGGTGCGAGCGGGGTCAGGGCCTCGATATCCTGAAGCAGCCGGGCATCGATCACGTGCGGGGCACGCAGAGTGCTGCCGCCATGCACCACCCGATGGCCAATGCCGCACAGCCGGGTCGCATGGCGGTCGGCAATCGCCAGGGCCATATGGGACAGTGCCTGCTCGTGGCTGGCTCCTTCGGGAAGATGCGTCTCCCCCAGTCCCTCGAGGCCGGAAAAACGCAGCGTGACCGGTTGGGCCGTGCCGATCCGTGAAGCTTCCGCCTCGCCGATCCGGTTCAGATCCGCGTCAAACAGCGCCAGCTTGACGGAAGACGAGCCGCAATTGACGGCGAGCGACTGCGCATCCCTTGAGCCTGCCCCTGATACTGCCTGTCCCATTTGCCTGTCTCCGCTGTCGCCTCTACGTCAAGACCGGTTGCGGCCCGCGCGATCTCAGGGCATCAACTGGCCGCCATTCACTTCGATGGTCTGGCCGATGATATAGCCGGAGAGCGCCTGTGAGGCGAGAAAGAGATAGGCTCCGACACAGTCTTCCGCCGCGCCCAGCCGTCCCTGTGGAATGGTGGAGAGCGCCGCTTCCAGCTGGGCTGCGGTCGAATAGCGCTCATGAAATGGCGTGGCGATCACGCCGGGGGATACGGCGTTCACCCGGATCCCGAAAGGGATCAGTTCCCTGGCCATGCCCCGCGTCACATTCGAGACGAAGGCCTTTGCCGAACCGTAGAGCCCGGCACCGTTGCTGCCACCGTTGCGTGCCGCAATCGAGGTGGTGTTGATGATGAAGCCGCCGCGTTGCTTCAGATGCGGAATCGCAGCCTGCGCGGCGACGACCACCGACCGGGCGTTCAGATCCATCACGGCATCATAATAGGCCTCGGTGATCTCCGCATAGGGCATGCGTGCCACCATGCCGCCGGCATTGTTGATCAGGCCGTCCATGCCCCCCGCATCCTCAGCGAACACGGCGATCATCCGGCGCATGTCACCGGAATTTGTCGCATCCGCATGGCACAGCATCACCCGGCCACCGCCTTCAGTGATCTCGCCCATGACCGTATTGGCGGCCCCCATGCTGGCATTGAAATGCAGGCCGACGGTTGCCCCCTGCGCCGCAAAGGCACGGGCAAGAGCCGCACCAATGCCGGTGGAGGCCCCCGTGATCAGGACCGACTTGCCCGAGAGATCGGGGATGACGAGATGTTCGGCAGACATGGAGTTTCCCGGCGCTGGAGCAGGCCCGACAGGAGGAATGCGGCCTGCCCTCGCCACTCAAGACCTGAATTTGGCAGGTTTGCTGATTCGGGGCAAAAGCTGAAAAATGTTCATGCCCCTGCAGATCACCACCAGGCGATACCGCTCTCCGGCGACGGAAATCGAGGTTTCCGCACCGGGTTTGACGTCAAGCCCCGGGAAGGCGCAGCTGTCGGGAAGCGTGAAGCTCCGTTCCAGGGATCATCCCCTGCGAACTGCGGCAGGGGGCAGGACCTGTCGGGATTTCCGGCCCGGTTCAGCATGGGGCGACTGGAAACGACGGGACGGAGGGAGGCGTGTGGCAATGGCATTCATACGACGGGTACAAGGCCCGGACCGGCTAAAACCAGCGTCTGAAAACCCCTGTATTTGGGATCGCCCTTTCCGTTTCCCCGTCGTCAACCCGCGACCAGCAGCAGCACATAGGACAGAACGGTGACCACCAGCGCCCGGAAGGCATAGGTGACATTCCGGTACTTCCGTCTGGCGATAAAGGACAGGATGTCGGCATTGTCGAGATATTGATTGAAAAGGTAGTCCGGATCGCGCCTGCGGGCCGCATCCTCAAACAGCGGCCGGTGCCTGCCCCAGGTTCCCCAGAACAGCGAGGTGGATTTCTTCACATGCAGGGGAAGCACCACCAGGATCGCAGCAATCATCGACACGATGGAGGAGGCGGCGAGCATGCCGGAAAAGGCAATGCCCTGCATGGTGCCATGGGTGTAGCGGCCCCAGGTAAAGACTTCACGGCCTTCGCTCGACGAGACGAGGAAGGCGAGCATGAAGGTGAATATATAGGCAGCCTTCTGGTCGGAAATGACGATCTGCTCGGCAAAGACGTCATTGATCTTCCGGATATGTTCGAAATATTCCCTTGAAACCGTTGTTCCTGTTGGCGGCGGCATGCCTTCACCAACCCTGTCCTGCCCATCGATCACGCCCGCTTCCCCTTCCCCGATTTCCGCTCGCCCGGTCTTTTTCGTCCACAGCCCGCACGGGTGACGCCCGTTCAGCCCTTTAGGGCGGGCTTTCCCGCGCGTCCTTCCGGGGGATTTAAACGGGTTGGCGACGATCACGCAATCGCTGCCAGCGCTCGAACCCGGTTTTTGCAGGGTACCGTCAGACCTCCGGGGCCAGCATGCCGCTGAACAGTCCCGCCCCCTTGCTCTCCAGCAGCTTGCGCGAGGTGTAATCGATGATCGACAGGCCACCATCAACGACAAGTGTCTGGCCCGTTACAAATGAGGCCGCCTCGCTGGCCAGGAAGGCGACGGCACTGGCAATTTCGCCCGGCAGGCCCATGCGGTTGAAGAGATTGGGAGGCACATCCCAGGATGAATCCGTCCCGCCCGAGGCGGGGGTGACCGCATCCTGTTCGGTTGCGATCCAGCCCGGGCTGACGCAATTGCAGCGAATTCCATGCGAAGCACCTTCGGCGGCAAGGGCGCGGGTCAGCGCTTCGACAGCCGCCTTTGCCACGCAATAGAGCCCCCAGTTGCCATGCAGCGTCGCCGTCGAGGAAATGTTGACGATGGAAGGTGACGGGCTCCGGGCCAGGAGCGGCAGGGCATGCGCCGACACCAGATAGGCCGAATCGAGATTGGGACCGCGCAGCTTGTCCCAGCGCACGGCGGGCGGATCTTCCGGCTCCACGCCCGAGCGCCGCGAGCCGACGCCGGCATTGTTGATAAGGATATCGAGCCTGCCCAGACCGGCAATCGTCGCCAGCAGTGTCTTCACCTCATCTTCGCGCGCGAGATCGCAGGGGAAGAACCGGGCGGGATAGCCGAGTGCCAGCGTCTCCTCCTCCACCTTGCGCCCCTTGTCCGCGTCCCGGGCGGTGAAGAAGACTTCGGCGCCGGCGGCAACGAAATGGTGCACGATGCCACGCCCGATGCCCGAATTCCCCCCGGTCACCAGTACGGTCAGTCCATCGAAACGCATCAGTTCAGTCCTTTTCACGAGGGGATGGTCCTGTCACGCCGAGACAAGCCGGTCGGCGACGCGCTGAAAGCTTGCCATCAGCCGTTCCGCCAGGTCCGGCGCGACCTGCTGCTGCGCAATTGCCATGTCCATGCAGGCAAGCCAGGCATCGCGGGCGACCGTATCGATCGACACATGGCTGTGCATGGCGCGCACATCGGCATGGTGGTGCTGTTCGAAATAGAGATGGGGGCCGCCGAGAAAGCCCGACAGAAACTGAAATTGCGACTGCCTGGCATGTGCAAGACCGTGGCCCTTGAGATGCAGGCGGCGCAAGGGCTCCGCAACCGGTTCGCTCTCGACCAGGTCGTAGAAGCGCTCCGTCAGCGCACGCACGGCCTCAGCACCGCCAAGGCGCTGATAGGGAGTACCGGAGACTTCAGAGACGGGCATCATCTGGATAGTCTAAAACAAATCTCCCACCCAAGGGAAATGAATTCAGATGTGGTGCCGCAACAGGCCACCAATGGAACAGGCACAGCCCGCCGGGTGGGTCCTCAGCGGGCTGTTGTCTGCGGCAGGAATGGAGATCGATATTCAGTAGCCGCAGCGACGACGCGGACCATAATTGGGCTGATAGGTATCATCCCAGGCGCGATAGCTGCGGTAGCGGTTCATGCAGGCATGGACATGCGAACTGCCGATGCCGCGCCGCATGACAGGCCGTTCGGCCAGTGCGCCACCAATGATGATGCCGGTGGCAAAGGCCGCGCCGGGAAACCAGAAGCCATTGTAACGGCGGTAACCGGGGCGGAATTCGCGGTAGCCGCGATGACCATTGTAATACATGTCGCCATTGCGCCAGCCACGATGGCGACGCCACTGCTGATTCTCTTCGGCACGAAAACGACCGGGATCGCCGACCGTGACCACATCGGAACCGGTCTGGACTGCTGACGCCGTGGGCATGCTTGCCGCTTCAGCTGGAACAGATGTGGCAAGCATCAGGACGGCCAACAGGGCCGACCCGATGGAGGCAATGGAAGAGCGCATGATAAATCCCTTCAGATAAAATTGGTTATCGGCCTGGGAATCCCCGCCGCGACCAATTGGTTGATCAAGCCAGTCCGTCTCGCCGATTGCGCGGTAGTGCCGAATGACATGCTGATCAGGTAGGGCAGGATCGATGCGCAGCGAGGATCGGAAAATACCTAGAGTTTGTCAGGGAAAACCGGATTCCACTTTTCCCTGACAAACTCCAGGCATGCATCAAACTGATGGCAATTTTCAGCGAATAGCCGTTTCCGATCCGGACGAATTGCGCTAGCGCTGTAGGCGGCACGCCGGAGGAACCGCGTGCCACCGCTTTGTCGCCTCGCCTCATCCTGTCGCGCGAAAGTGTGCAGCCGTTTTGCGGGAACCGACAGGCGCAATAACAACGAGCCCTTGCGTGACACGCTTTGGCCTTTTGACGGATGCCCCGCGCATGCAAGCAATTTTTGATGGCCATAATGACGTGCTCTACCGGCTGCATGCCCATGCACAGACCGGTGGAGACCCAATCCGCGAGTTCATCGACGGGACAGAACTCGGCCATATCGATGCGCCCCGGGCCCGCAAGGGTGGGCTCGCGGGCGGGTTTTGCGCCATCTACATTTCCTCGCCGGATTTTGGTCATCGGGAGCCCGACGAGAGCGGCCACTACGCGATCCCGCTGCCTGATCCGCTCGCCCATGCACCATCGCTGCAAACGGCCATGGAAATTGCGGCCATTGCCCAGCGGCTTGACCGCGCCGGAGCCTGGAAGCTCTGCCGCACGGTCGCCGACATCCGGCAGGCAATGGCCGAAGGGGTCTTTGCCGCGCTTCTGCACATCGAGGGTTGCGAGGCAATCAACAGCAATCTCGATGAGCTCGAAACCTTTTATGCGGCAGGTCTGCGCTCGCTCGGGCCGGTCTGGAGCCGCGAGACGATCTTTGGCCATGGCGTGCCCTTTGCCTATCCGAGCCATCCCGATATCGGCCCGGGCCTCACCGAAGCGGGCTTTCGCCTCGTCACCGCCTGCAACGAGCTCGGCATCCTGATCGACCTCGCCCATCTCAATGAAAAGGGTTTCTGGGACGTGGCGCGCACGTCCCGCCATCCGCTGGTCGCAAGCCATTCCAATGTGCACGGGCTGACTGAAATCGCCCGCAACCTCACCGACCCGCAGATGGATGCGATCCGCGACACACAGGGAATAGCCGGGCTGAATTTCGCCGTCACCATGCTGCGCCCCGACGCACAGGAAATAGCCGATACGGGGATCGACCTGATGGTTGCCCATATCGATGCGATGGTGGAGCGGATGGGGATCGACTGCGTCGGCCTTGGTTCCGACTATGACGGCGCAACCATTCCCGAGGCCATCGGCGATGCGGCAGGCAGCCAGGTCCTTGTCGAGGCGCTGCGCAAAGCCGGCTACGGCGAAGAGGATCTCGCCAAGCTCTGCCGGGAAAACTGGCTCCGGGTGCTGTCCGGGACGCTGAAGCCATAGCACCCCTCAAGAAGCGTCCCAAGCCTCGCGCAAGCCCCCCTGCTTAGCCTAAGGCTCGAGCCGGACTCTGTCCTGTCGCCACGCATCCGCGGTGACGGGGCCGGGGACCCTTGCGCCTGAAGATGGAGGACCTGTCTGCCGATGACCAAACTTTCGATCTGCATTCCCGTGGAGCCCGGCAAGACCTCGCCGCTCTATGTCTGCACGCAGCTTCTGGCCGATGCCAAAGCGGATGTCGAAATCATCGTCGCGCCCTATGACAATGTTCTAGCCGATGACGATCCGATCTTTGCAATGGCGGGAGGCGATCCCCGGCTGAAGATCCTGCCGCCTGCGCCGGTCAATATCTCGCTTGCCAATCTGTGGATCGGCACGGTCGCTGCCATGCGCGCCGACTGGGTGACGCTGATCCGCCCCGACGACATGATCGAGCCCGGCATCGAGCTTTTGTTGCAGCATGTGGAAAAATCCATGCCGGATGCGGATGCCTGCGGCTGGAACACCTTCACCATCGATGCCTCGGCCCCCCGCCATATCCCGGCTTCCATCCCGGTGCCGGTCCAGCACCACACCATCGAGCCCGAAAAAGTCGACATGATCGAGGCCTTCTTCCACTGGAAGGACAGCAGCAATGTGCCGAAAATGCCCTTCGGCCTGTTCCATTGCGCGATCAAACGCTCGCTGCTGGAAACGGTGCTGAGCAATTCCGGCGAACTGAGCTGGCTGACACCGGTGCCGCAATATGAATGGGCCGCGCGGGTGCTGATCCATGCCACCCGCTTTGCCTTTTCCTCAAGGCCGCTGTCGGCGATCAACCAGGATGCCTACACTTGCCAGCGCCTGCCACGGGTGATCTCGAATTTCCCCTTCACCGGCACCATCGGCATCACCGCCGCGATTGCCGAAATCCAGTGCCGGGTGCTGCATGATCTCGGCACCGCCTGGGACGGCTTCGGCGACAATTTCATCCGCGCCTGCATGCTCGACTGCATGTTCGAGCATGACGAGGAGAAATTCGAGGCCAGGGGGCAAGCCTATCACGCGGCGATTTCGGAAATGGGCAATGCCCGGCTCACCGCCTCGTTCCGCCCGCCCTATCTGGCTGAACCGAAGCCGGATCGCCGCCGGGGCCTGCATGGCCGGGTGATGCTGGTCGACCGGTTTCTCGGCAATGCCCAGACGGCCCAGGATTTCTACGAGGTCGCCCGCTACATGCTGACACCGCTGCATGTGGCCGCCGACATGGCCGCGCAGGTGGAAACACCGATGATGACGCAATAGACACTTTTCCGCCAAACGGACCTTTCAGAGCCGCCCGATATCGAAGGATGTCAGGCGGCTTTTTCGTCCTGCAATACCAGCAACTCGCCGGTCCAGCCGAGGCTGTCGAGTTGCTTGCGGATTTCGTCACGATAGTTGGGATTCATGACGATGATCGAGCGCACGCCGCGTGCCAGAGCGGTTTCCGGCGGCACGATCGGCACCGCGCTGACCGGCATGAAGCAGCCCTGCTTGGAGGGATTGAGGTCGATGGCGCAATTGACGCCGTCGACCAGCAGCGAGAAGGTGACGCCCTTGGAGGCCCCGCCCCAGATGGCGACGGGTCCCGTTTCGCCGAGCGACTTCACCTTGCGGCTCCAGAAATCCAGCGCCTCGGCAATGCCCTGCCCCGCATCCGCTGCGGCGGCTGACGGCTGCGGACAGGTGGCAGCACCCTCGGCAGCCTTTGCCTCGATCCACATATATTGCCCGCCATAGACCGCCTCCACCCGGCATTCCAGCCCGAATTCGGCCAGCAGATAGGCCATCGAGCGCGGGGAAAACAGCGAGCAGTGCTCGTAGAAGAAATCCTCGAAGGCGTTGTTTTCCAGGATCCAGGAGACATCCGGAGTTTCAAGAAACAGCGGCAGCCGGCGTTCCCGGACATAGGCGGCAATCGCCTCGATGAAGGGACGCGGGAAAGGAATATGCTCGATGGTGTGGCGGGAAATGACGACATTGATGTCACCGGGAAGCCGGGCCGCCACCTCGCTGTCGAAATAGGCCTTCTCCACTGTCACGGTCGCGGGCAGCGCCTGCACGCCCTTGTGAGCGGGATCGAAGCCGATGGCGCGCTCCAGCCTGCCGGAGGCCGAGAGCACGTTCAGGAATTCCCCCTCGCCGCAGCCGACCTCGAGACAGATCAGCCGGCCGGGGAGCGCCAGCACCCGCTCCGCCATATCCGCCTGATGGGCGAGATAGACGCCGGAGGCCTGGACGGAATTGTTGTACTGCCGGTTATAGTCGATGGCATCGGGATCGAAATCGGCGTTCCAGACGAAATCGCAGTTGCGGCACTGGCAGATCCGGAGCCTGGCATCCGGGAAGGCAAGCGCCTCCTCGATGCTTTCGACGATGACATTCTGCAACACCGGCACGCGGGCGCGGGTCAGCAGCGTGTTGAAATCGGACTTCAGGCAAACAGGACAACCGGTCATCAAAATGGCCTCCTCGGGGCACCGTCCGCAACAAATCAGCTTCGAATCATTAGCATTTTTATGGTTAACAATTTTGAATAAAATGGCCGCTCATGGCTGGAGATTGCAGATGCCGACGACGGCTGCGGGATCGGAAGGATGGATGGCCGCCGTGCCGAATTCCAGCAGGTCGCGCCGCTCGTATTCGTCGGCGATGCCTTCCACCAGCTGGCGGATGGTGATCGCCCTGCCCGAGCAGATATTGATCGGTCCGGTCTGGCCGGTATCGGCGACATGGGCAATCATCCCCCCCGCCTCCGCCACATCGAGGAAGTCGCGGAGCTGGGTGCCCGCCGAGAGCTTGACGATCTCGCCCTTTGCCAGCTGGCTGCGGACATAGGGTACCAGGCGGGCCGGATATTCCCCCTCGCCATAAAGATAGAACAGCCGGCACCAGGAAAACCGCATGTCGGTCTTCGCGAGGTAGGTGCCAAGCAGGTGATAGAGCGACAGTTTCGCCGCCGCATAGAGGGTTGCGGGCTCCAGCGGCTGGGTGATGTCGAGGTGGTCGGACGGCAGGCGGTATTCCATGCAGGTGCCGACCCCGATCAGATGCCGGACGCCCGCCGCAACCGCCCCCCTGGCAAGCGCCAGCGTGCCCGCCACGCAGTCGAGATTTTTCGGACTGTCGAGATATTTGCCGGGCTCGACATACCAGGCGGAATGGATGACCACATCGGCGCCTGCAAGCCTTGCGGCCCACCAGTCCTCGTTCCCGGCAAACAGATCCGGGGTCTCGATCACCGCATCGGCGACAAAGCCTTCCGGCAGCGCCTTGCCGGGCCTTAAGGTCACCGAGACCCGGTGCCCCCGCGCCTTCAGCGACCGCAGGATCTGGCGTCCGACGAAACCGCTGCCGCCAGTCAACAGGATATGAACCATCACAAGCTCCGGGAAAGGTCACCCCTGCTAGAAACAGGAAAGAGACCAGAAATCATTTTCTGGCGAATCGGTGTCAAGCTTACGCCAGTCCCGGATGTCGCGGCAGTCATGCCTTCCGCTTTCCGGACCGGGGCCGTCGGTTTGACCGGAGCCAAAGGCAAGGAGCAGGCATGGATCCCGTTTCAGAATTCCGCCAGCAGGTGGCGCGCAATATCCAGGATATCGGCAAGGATACCAAGTTTCACGAGCTGTCGAATACCTGGCTCGTCGAAGCGTCGAAATATTTCTACTCCTACAATTTCACCTGGCTCGGCCGCCCGGTCATCCAGGTGCCGCAGGACCTCTATGCCACCCAGGAACTGATCTGGGCCTGCCGCCCGGACCTGATCATCGAGACCGGCATTGCCCATGGCGGATCGCTGATCATGTCGGCCTCGATGCTGGCGATGCTCGATTATTGCGACGCGATGCAGTCGGGTGCGGTTCTCGACGTGCGCAAGGCACCGCGCCGGGTGCTGGGCATCGACATCGACATCCGCGACCACAATCGCCAGGCCATCGAAAACCATCCGCTCGGACCGAAGATCTCGATGATCCAGGGCTCGTCGGTTGCCCCCGACGTCATCGCGCAGGTGAAGGAAATCGCCCGCAACCATGCGCGCGTGATGGTCTTCCTCGATTCCAACCACACCCATGAGCATGTGCTGGACGAACTCGAACTTTACGCGCCGCTGACCTCCAAGGGCAGCTATTGCGTGGTCTGGGACACCAATGTCGAAGACCTGCCGGACGAGATGTGGGACAACCGTCCGTGGGGCAAGGGCAACAATCCGAAGACCGCCGTCTGGGAATACATGCGCCGCCTGAAGACCGATGGCCGCACCGCCGAAGACGGCGAAAAGCTCGCCTTCGACTATGACAAGACCATCGAGACCAAGCTCGCCTTCACCGCGGCCCCCGACGGCTTCCTGAAGCGCGTCTGACGCGTTACCCGGCAAAGAGTCATCGAAAGGCCGCCCGGTGCGGCCTTTTTTTGTACCGGACCAGCCGCTGCAGCTCTGTTTCAGGCATCAAAAAACCGGCGGGGTTGCCCTCGCCGGTTTCTCGTAACAACGATGACGTCAAGCGGTCAGCCGTGCAGCATCTTCTTGACCCGGTCTTCGGTTTCCCAGGGGAATTTCAGCCCGGCGGGCTCGAGTTCCATGAGGTCCAGCGGAATGACCATGCCCCGGACGATGTCGAACAGTTCTGCCGGGGTTTTGACGCCGGCAATGTTCTGGTCGAGATAGACGCCGCCATCGGAAAAGCCGCAGGACACCGTCCTGCTCTCGTCGGTCACGGCCTCGTTGAATACCGGGTTGAAGAACTGCCTGTAGCGCCCGCCCTCCCAGAGCGAGAAAGCCTTGCCATAGCCCTCGACGGCAAGGTCGAAGGATTCGCGGTCGCTGTAAGCCATGCAGTCATTGGCGCAGGCCCGGGCAAAGCCCTCGCCCCAGTTTTCATAGATCAGGTTGTAGGTGGTCTTGAACCATTGCTGGGCAATGCCGATGGTGGCCGTGGTGCCGAGCGCATTGCGGAAGGGGAACTTGCGGAATTCCGAATCCGTATCGAAATCGTGGCCGACCTCTTCGGCAAACAGCACCATCTTCTTGCGGAAATCCTTGAGTTTGCCGACACCGAAGGAATTCGACAGCGGGCAGCTGCCCATGATGCCGAAGGGCCGTGCCGTCGCGGCAAAGGTCGAGCCGAGGCAGATCACCTTGAAGGCATTGTCGTAGTCGACGATCGGATGCTCGAAATAGCGCCCGCCATATTGCTTGCGGATCTTCTCCATCAGCTTGCGCGAGATCGCCGAATGGTAGATCGAAAAACCGGATGTCGGCACGTGGCGGCAATCGTACCAGCCGAACATCCGCTTGTAGAGGTCGGATTGCGGGATCTTCACCGTCGTGTGGTCGAAGGGGACCAGAGCCGCCATTTTCGGACGTTCGGGATAGGGCCAGGTATAGCCGATGATCCGCCAGGCCAATGCGTCTAGCTCCGGCGTGGTTTCCAGCACCCGGCCGAGAAAGGCCGCAAGATCCGGATCGACATAGTCGTCGTCGCCGATGAAGGTCCAGAAGTCACCGGTTGCCGCCGCCGCCACCCGCTCCCAGTTGTCGACCATCGACAGGGTGGTTCCGGTCGAGGGCAGATAGACGACACGGGGATCGGCAACCACGTCCTTCATGAAGCTGTTCATGATTTCGGGGTCATCGGAATTGTCGGCGAAGACGAACTGGATATCGGTGCGCAGCGAACGCCGGAGGGCGTCGATGGTCTGCTGAAAATAGAGCTGGCGATTGCGCGAGGGCACGCAGATGGAAAGCATGGGTCTTACAGACATATTTATCTCCGCCGGGCCCGTTGATGACGCCGCTGGCATGTCACAGCGACATGCATCGCGACGGTCGTCGGGGAATGCAAAAACTGGTCATCGAGGGGCAGCACCGGCGCGTTCAGGTCTGCCGACGCGTCCCCAGTCGCCTACTTTACCGTCCCAGCCTTGAGCGGAGCGTTCTCCGCCTCTTCCTGAAGGGCCGCCCGCAGCGCCATTGCGGCCAGGACCAGCGGCGGTTCGGTGCGATCCGGATTGCCGACGGGAATGATCAGGGGTGCACCGTCAGCTTCGGCACCGCCGTCACGAATTTCCCACCCCAGTCGCTGATATACGAAAGTTGCGCCTTGATTTCGGTTTGAAGATTCCATGGCAGGATGACCACCCTTTCCGGTTTGAAGTCCTTCAGTGCCTGCTCGCCGACGACGGGAATGCGGCTGCCGGGCAAAAGCATGCCCTGCTTGGCCGGGTTTCTGTCGACGACGAAGGACAGCAGGTCCGGCTTGACACCGGCAAAGTTCAACAGCGTGTTGCCCTTGGCCGCAGCCCCGTAGGCGGCGACGCGCAACCCCTGGCGCTGGCAATCGATCAGGAAGGCAAGGAAATCGTTGCGCACCCGCTGCGCCTCGTTCTGGAAGGCGGTGTAATAGTCCGGCCGTTCCATGCCCGCCGCCCGCTCGCGCGCCAGCATCTCCGCGACACGCGGGTCAACCGGGTGGTGGCGGGTATCGCTGCGCTGGGCAAAGACCCTGAGGCTGCCGCCATGCCAGGGCGTGGTTTCGACATCGAAGACCTCGAGCCCGTTGGCGTCAAAGATCCTGATAACGGCAAGCAGCGACAGATAGGAATAGTGCTCGTGATAGGCCGTGTCGAACTGGGCTTCGGCCACCATGTTGAGGAGATGCGGAAACTCGAAGGTGGAGACGCCCGCGGGTTTCAGCAGTCGCGCAAAACCGCCGACGAAATCATTGATATCGGGCACATGCGCCAGCACATTGTTGGCCGCCGTCAGATCCGCCGACCAGCCCTCGGCTGCAAGCGCTTCGGCAAGCTCCACGCCGAAGAAGGCCTCGCGGATCTCGATGCCCTTCTCACGGGCGGCAGCGGCGGTGCTGGCCGTCGGCTCGACACCGAGACAGGCGATGCCGCGTTCGCGCACATATTGCAGGAGATAGCCGTCATTGGCCGCCACCTCGACGACCCGTGCGTCGGCTTCAAGCGCAAAGCGCTCGACCATGTCGCCGACATAGGTCTTCGCATGGTTCAGCCAGGACGAGGAAAACGAGCTGAAATAGGCGTAATTTTCCGAGAAGAACACTTCCCGCTCGGCAAAATCTTCCGTCTGGACCAGCAGGCATTCCATGCAGGCGCGGATGACCAGCGGATACCATAGCTCCGGCTTTACCCTGTCCGCTACCGCAACATAGGAATTCGACGGTGGCGAGGTGCCGAGATCGAGATAGGGGACGAGACGGGTGCCTCCGCAGTGACGGCATTTCATGGCGCTACTCCACCAAAACCCGGGGTGATGAATTCATGGCCGCGATCACGCGGCGAAAGGCCCCTGACGGCAAGCGGCCAGCGGATGGCAAGGGCCGGATCCTGCGCATGCAGCCCGGCCTCGGCCTCTGCCCGATGCGGGGCCGAATGGACGTAGACGAGGCGGACATCATCGGCGAGCGCCTGAAAGCCATGGGCAAAGCCGCGCGGGATCAGCAGCGAACGGCCATTTTCGGCGCTGAGCTCCACCGCCAGATGCTGAAGAAATGTCGGCGAGCCCGCCCGGACGTCCACGGCCACATCCAGGATGCGTCCTGATGTGCAGGTGACGAGCTTGATCTCCGAAAAGGGGGCCAGCTGGTAATGCAGGCCCCGCACGATGCCGGCAGAGACCGTGCCGGTCTCGTTGACCTGCGCCACCGCTCCATCCCAGCCGAAGGCCTTGAGATCGGCGCCGTCGAACAGCCGCGAGAGATAGCCGCGCTCATCGGCAAAGTGCCGCCGTTGCAGCAGCACGGGGCCGCCGGGATCGCTCCCCGGCCAGTCGGTCTCAACGGGGAAAAACCGTTCACTCATACCGCGATCCCGAAGCCCGGCCCCTGCTGGCGGGCAAGGCTTTCCTCGAAGACCTCGATATCGTTGAGACAAAGGCTGCGCGCCGACATGCCCTTTTCCAGCCGCCGGTACCAGTCCATGGTCCTGTTGACCGTGACCTCCAGATTCCACGAAGGCCGGTAACCGAGCGCCTGGCAGGCACGCGAACTGTCGAGCATCAGGTAGCCCGCCTCATGCGGGCCTTCCTGGACATCGGCAAAGCGCGTCTCGCCGCGGCCATAGGCGTCGCGAGCAAGGGTCAGGAGTTCACGCACCGAGGCGGCAGCGTGGTGATCGGGGCCGAAATTCAGCGCCGGATCGAAATCCGGGTCAGACCAGAGCCGCTCGGCCAGCAGCAGATAGCCGTGCAGGGGTTCCAGCACATGCTGCCACGGGCGGACGGCATCGGGCCTGCGCACATCGAGCGTGCCATCCCTTGTCCAGGCGCGCATCGCATCCGGCACCAGCCGGTCTTCCGCCCAGTCGCCGCCGCCGATCACATTGCCGGCGCGTGCCGTCGACACCCCGATGTTTCGCCCGGCAAAGAAGGACTGGCGATAGCTCGCGGTGACGATTTCGGCCGCCGCCTTGCTGGCGCTGTAGGGATCATGGCCGCCGAGCGGATCGCTCTCGCGAAAGGCCTGTCCAAGCTCGGGGTTCTCATAGACCTTGTCGGTGGTGACCACGACCACGGCCCGCACATCCGGCGCGATGCGCAGCGCATCGAGCAGGTTGGCGGTGCCCTGCACATTGGTCTCGTAGGTCATCAGCGGATCGCGGTATCCGGCCCGGACCAGCGGCTGGGCGGCCAGATGAAAGACCACCTCCGGACGGGTGACCATCACCCGTGCCGCCACCGACAGGCGGTCGCGGATATCGGCGATGCCATCGCTTGCGGGCGAGCGGGTGCCGTTCAGCAGCCGGTGGAGCGAAGGCTCGCCGGGCGGCGTCAGCGACAGGCCGCTCACCTGCGCACCCATTTCCGTCAGCCACAGCGACAGCCAGCTGCCCTTGAAGCCGGTATGGCCGGTCAGGAGAACGCGCTTGCCATTCCAGAAGGATGCGTCGGCCATGTCACCACAGTTTCCACGGCGGATTGCCGCTCGTCCAGAGGGCTTCGAGATGGTTCTTGTCGCGCAGCGTGTCCATCGGCTGCCAGAAACCTTCGTGGAAATAGGCCTTGAGCTGGCCTTCCTCGGCGAGCCCCATCAGCGGTTCCTGTTCCCAGACGGTGTTGTCGTCGGCGATCCGGCTGATGACCTCGGGCGACAGCACGAAGAAGCCGCCATTGATGAAGCCGCCCTCGCCTTCGGGCTTTTCCACGAAGCCCCGCACGGTATCATCCTCAAGCTTCAGCGCCCCGAAACGGGCGGGGGGGCGCACCGCCGTGACGGTTGCCTGCCTGCCATGGGCGCGGTGAAAATTGATCGTATCGGTGATGTTGACGCTCGAAACGCCGTCGCCATAGGTGAAGCAGAAGGCTTCCTCGTCCTTCAGATAGGAGGCAACCCGCTTCAGCCGTCCGCCGGTCATCGAGTTCTCGCCGGTATCGACCAGCGTCACCCGCCAGTTTTCGGCATTCTTCTTGTGGAACTGCAGCCGGTTTTCCGCCAGATCGAAGGTCATGTCGGACATGTAGAGGCCGTAATTGGCGAAATATTCCTTGATCACATAGCCGCGAAAACCGCAGCAGACGATGAAGTCGCGGATGCCATGGGCATGATAGAGCTTCATGATGTGCCAGAGGATCGGCCTGCCGCCGATTTCGATCATCGGCTTCGGCTTCAGATGGGTCTCTTCGGCGATGCGCGAGCCAAGTCCGCCCGCAAGCAGGACGGCTTTCATCGACGCGCCTCCTGGTCAGGGGCGTGGCCGAAGAACCAAGACAAGATCGGCTGGCTTCGATGTCTGGAAAGATCCATGGAATGATGTACCCGGTCTCGAACTGAATACCGGATACCTAATGTGCGAAACTGTCCTCAAACTGGAGCGGGCTTTCCGCCCGGTCCTGGACGCTCCTAAAACCGCACCGCTGCCAGCCGCTGCTGCATCTCGCCGACGCTGAAGCTGTTCTTGCGTGACAGCATGACTTCCCATTCGAGCGCGGTACGCACGATATGGTTCAGGCCCTGATGGCGGGGCTGCCAGTCGAGCGTGCGGCGCAACAGCGCGGAATCGGCGATCACGCTTGCCATGTCGCCTTCGCGGCGGGGCAGGTAATTGACCTCGAAGCGGCGACCGCTTTCCTCCATCACCGCACTGAGCACATCGAGCACCGAATAGCCGGTGCCATAGCCGCAATTGGCGACAAGCGGTGCTCCGCCGCAACGCAGGTACTTGAGCGCGGCCACATGGGCCTGCACCAGGTCGGACACATGGATGAAATCGCGCACCCCCGTGCCGTCGTGGGTGGCATAATCCGTGCCGTAGACATTCATCGCCCGGCGTTTGCCGAGCGCGGTTTCCACGGTGGCCTTGATCAGATGGGTGGCATTGGCGGTCGACTGGCCGGTGCGCAGTTCCGGGTCCGCGCCTGCCACATTGAAATAGCGCAGCGCCACGAAGCGCAGGTCATGGGCCGTTGCCGCATCGTGCAGCATCATTTCCGACATGAGTTTCGACAGGCCATAGGGGGTCTGTGGTGCCAGCGGGTCACCTTCGACAATCGGACGCTCGATACCATTGGCCCCATAGACGGCCGCCGTGGAGGAAAAGATGAAATGGCGGATATCGGCTTCCAGCGCCGCTGCCAGCAGCGTGCGGGTCTTGCCGGTATTGTTCTCGTAATAGGACAGCGGGTTTGCCACGGATTCCGGCACGACCACCGAACCGGCGAAATGGATGATCGCCGAAATGTCGTTTTCCAGGAAAATCTGCGCCAGGAGGGCGGTATCGCCGACATCGCCGAGATAGAAGCGCGCCTGCGGGGCGACGGCCCAGCGAAAGCCGGTCGAGAGCCGGTCGATCACGACCACCTCTTCGCCGGCATCGAGAAGCGCCCACACCATGTGGCTGCCGATATAGCCCGCGCCGCCTGTAACAAGTACCGCCATGACCCTGTCTTCCCTGTTCTTGTTTTGGGAAGATCAAGCCATTGATTGGCTATCAAAATGGTTATCAGGCCCTGGTTTGGGCCGCATTCGCCCCGGACTTCTGCAAGTGTGGTTAGGCAAGTATTGCGCCCGTCGTTCAAATTTTACCGATCAGGGTCAGAGAGCCCTGATATAGGTTTCAAGCCTGCGGGCCGCCTCGGCGATGAGGCCGGGATCGCGCAGGAAACAGGCGCGCAGAAATGGTGCGCCGCCATTGCCGAAAGCGGTGCCCGGCGCGAGGCCGATACTGGTCTTGTCGACGATATCCATGGCGAGCGCCCGGCTGTCGCTGACCCCGTCGATCTTCAGGAAGGCGTAGAGCGCGCCATCGGGCTTCATCGTTTCCACCCGGTTGGTTGCGGCAAGCGCCTCGCAGAGGAGATCGCGCGAGCGGCGGGCCTTGGCCATGTTGCCTGCAAGAAATTCATCGCCCTCGTTCAGCGCCGCGACCGCGCCCTGCTGGACGAACTGGGCGACACCGGAGGTCGAATACTGGATGAGGTTTTCCAGAACCTGGCCAATTTCCGGCGGGGCAACGATCCAGCCGATCCGCCAGCCGGTCATCGACCAGTTCTTCGAAAACGAATTGACGAACAGGATCCGGTCCTCCGGTTCCATCACGTCGAGAAAGGACGGCGCGCGGCTCTCCCGGCCATAGTAATAGAGCGCATAGATCTCGTCCGCCATGATCCACAGCCCATGTTGGCGCGCCAGCGCGAGTATCGCGGCAAGGTCTTCACGCGTCGCGGTCCAGCCGGTCGGATTTGACGGGGAATTGATGAAGATCGCCCGGGTCTTCGGCGTGATCGCCGCCGCGATGCGATCCAGGTCAAGCTGCCAGCGCCCGGCAGCAAAGGTGAGTTCCACCGGCACCGGCACGGCATCCGAGAGCGCGGCGGCGGCGGCAAAATTCGGCCAGGCGGGCGTCAGGTAGAGAAGCTCGTCGCCCGGCGAGGCAATGGCCTCAAGGCCGAGCGCAATCGCCTGCATGCCCGACCCCACCACATAGAAATGGTCCGGCGGCAAGCGCGCGGCAAAATGCCGGTGATAGTAATCGGCAAGCGCCTGACGCAGCGCCGGGATGCCGCGCTGCCAGGTGTAGAAGGTCTCGCCCGCATGGAGAGACTGGATGGCCGCCCGGTTGATGAAGTCGGGCGTCGGACTGTCGCCCTCGCCGACCCAGAGCGGTATGAGGCCCTCGCGGCCACGCGCATAATTCACCACCTCGACAATGCCGCTTTCGGGCGCGGCCAGCGCGCGCGGGCTGAGGGCTTGAAGTACAGTCATGCGAGAACCCCGGGTTTTGCCGCAAACGGCACGATCATCCTCCTGCTTGTAGCGCAGGCAAGGCCGAAATTCTCATGACTTCAATTGAGGTATGAATGGATTCTGGTGATCGATCCGGGCAGCCGCGGGTCTGGACCCGCGCCTGCCCGAACCGAAAGGATCAGGGCCGGTTCTTCAGGAGATCCCGGATCTCGGTCAGAAGCTGGATGTCGGCAGGTGCTGCTGGTGCTGCCTCGGGTGCCGCTGCCGGCTCTTCGCGCTGGATCCGCGAAATGCCCTTGACCATCAGGAAGATGATCCAGGCGAGAATCAGGAAATTGATGACGATGGTGAAGAAGCTGCCATAGGCAATCACCGAGCCCTGCTCTTTTGCCGCCGCCAGCGTGGTGGCCGTCACCTTGGCGCTGAGCGGAATGAAATAGTTGGAAAAATCGACACTGCCGGCAACCAGACTGACGACAGGCGTGATGATGTCATTGACCAGCGAGGTCACAATCGCCCCGAAGGCCCCCCCGATCATCACACCGACGGCGAGATCAATGACATTGCCGCGCGCGATAAACGCTTTGAATTCCCCAAGCATCCCGGGCTCTCCTTGTGAGGTTTTTGCTATATCAGACGAGTATTATCGATCTTGCCGCATTTTTTTCCGGCTGTTAACCCATCATGACCGTTCGGGTTTGAAAAAAAACCGGGATGAGACCGGCTACGACGAGGGGACCAGGCCGGCAAGGCAACGCGCATGAAACGCGAAACCCTGCTTCGGAACACGGAGCCCACAGGGGATACAGCCGGACCTTTCCATGGGGTGAGCTTGAACTATTGTTCTAGCCGAAGCCGATTTTCATGGCTGGTGTTTTGACCTATCCTCATCTTTCCCGCCGGGAGCCTGATCGCGCGGGATCGGAGAGACCATGGTGCCTGGCTGGATCATATTCGCCGCCTCTATCGGCTATCTGCTGATCCTGTTCGGCGTGGCTACCTATGGCGACCGGGTGCGCCGCCGCAGGGCGGTCCCGCGGCGCGGGCGGCCGCTGGTCTATGCGCTGAGCCTAGGCGTCTACTGCACCTCCTGGACCTATTTCGGCGGCGTCGGGCTTGCCGCTGTCAGGGGCTTCGAGTTTTTCTCGATCTATATCGGCGCCATCTTCGTCTTCACCCTCGGCATGCCGCTGGTGCGGCGCATCACCGAAATCGCCAAGTCGGAAAAGATCACCTCGATCCCGGATTTCATGGGCGCCCGTTACGGCAAGAATTCCGCCGTTGCCGGCATCGTCGCGCTGATCTCGCTGATGAGCGCCATTCCCTATATCGCCCTGCAACTGAAGGCGGTCTCCTCGACCGTCGGGGTGATGGTCGATCCGGCGGCCTACGGGATCGGCAGCGGCAACCTGCATTTCATCGACCTGCCGCTGATCGTGACACTGCTGCTTGCCTGTTTCGCCGCGATCTTCGGCACCCGCCACACGGATGCGACCGAGCACCAGGACGGACTGATCCTGGCGATTGCGATGGAATCGCTGGTGAAGCTGGTGGCTTTTCTGACAGTTGGCCTGACCGTGGTGTTTTTCATCTTCCACGGGCCGATGGATCTCTGGGAGAAAGCCTCCACCAATTCGCTGGTGATTGCCGCGATGAGCCATGAAACGCCGGTGTCGCGCTGGATCGTGCTGATCCTCACCTCCGGCTTTGCCATCCTGTTCCTGCCCCGGCAGTTCCATGTGACGGTGGTGGAAAATCGCCATCCGGACGACCTGAAGACGGCGCGTTACCTGTTTCCGGCCTATCTCGTCGCCATCAATCTGTTCGTCATCCCGGTCGCCGCCGCAGGCCTGATGACGTTCGGCGGCAGCGGTGATGCGGATGTCTATGTGCTGACACTGCCGATGGCGAGCGGTTTCCGGCTGGTGTCGCTGATCACCTTCATCGGCGGTTTCTCGGCAGCGACCGCCATGGTCGTGATGGAAAGCGTGGCACTGTCGATCATGATTTCCAACGACATCATCATGCCCGCCTTCCTGCAGCGCAGCCTGTTTGCCCGCAGCAGCGAAAGACGGGATTTCGCCCGGGTGATCCTGCGCATCCGGCGGCTGGCGATCTTCGCGGTGATGCTGCTCGGCTATGCCTATTATCGCTCCACCGACACATCCTCGAGCCTCGTCTCCATCGGCCTGCTGGCCTTTACCTGCATCAGCCAGATTGCCCCGCCGCTGCTTGGCGGTATGGTCTGGCGACGCGCCAATGCGCGGGGTGCCCTCGCGGGCATGATCACCGGCTTCATCGTCTGGGCCTATCTGCTGTTCCTGCCGAGCCTCGGCGGACCGGATTATTCGCAAGCCTCCGCCGCCATCCTCGCCTTCCTGTTCCCGGGGGCCAGCCTGTTTGCAAAGGGATCGGATCCGCTGGTCAATGCCACCATTCTCAGCCTGCTCCTCAACGGCCTTGCCTTCATCGTGGGCTCGCTCAGCCGCAATCTGAAACCGGTCGAACGCATCCAGTCCGGCATCTTCGTCACCCGCTATTCCCGCTCGCAATTTGCAACCCGCAGCTGGAAGACCCGGGTCAGCGTCGGCGATCTCAAGACGGCGATTGCCCGCTATCTCGGCGAGGAGCGGATGCGCCGGTCGTTCACCACCTTCGAGCGGCAGGCAGGCCGCACGCTGGAAGACAGCCAGCCCGCCGACATGGCGCTGATCCACTATTCCGAACAGTTGCTCGGCAGCGCCATCGGCTCCTCGTCGGCCCGCCTCGTGCTGTCGCTGATCCTGCAGAAACTCGAAGATGCCTCCGCCGACACCGCCTGGCTGCTCGACCAGGCGAGCGAGGCGCTGCAATATAACCAGGACATGCTGCAAACCGCGCTGTCACAGATGGACCAGGGCATTGCCGTCTTCGACAGCCAGAACCAGCTGACCATCTGGAACCGGCGGTTCCGCAGCCTGCTCGACCTGCCGGAAATTACCGGACAGGTGGGATTTCCGCTTGCCGCCATCGTCGCGATGATTTCCGAGCGGGGCGACATTCCAGCCCATCAGCAAGCCGAAATCATCGACAACTTCGCCACCGGTGACAAGCCGTTCCGCCTCAACCTGTCGGCTGGCCAGACGATCATCGAAGTGCGCTCGAATGTGCTGCCCGACAAGGGGATCGTTGCGACCTTCACCGACATCACCGCGCAGGTCGCCGCCGACGAGGCGCTGAAACAGGCGAATGAAACGCTGGAACAGCGGGTGGCGGAGCGGACCGGCGAACTGACCCGGGTGAACCGCGCGCTTGCCGAAGCCCGCGCCACCGCCGACGAGGCCAATCTCGGCAAGACCCGGTTCTTTGCCGCTGCCGGTCACGACATCCTGCAGCCGCTGAATGCGGCGCGCCTCTACTCCTCCGCGCTGGTGGAGCGGATGGAGGACAGCGAGGAAAGCCTGCTGGTGCGCAATATCGATTCCGCGCTGGAATCGGTGGAAACCATTCTCGGCGCGGTTCTCGACATCTCGCGGCTCGATACCGGCGCAATGAAGCCGCGCCTTGCCGATATCGCGCTTTCAGACCTGCTGTCGCGCATCGAGACCGATTTCCAGCCCATTGCGCGCGAGAAGAACCTGAAACTGGTGGTGATGCCGACCCGGCTGCATGTGCGCTCAGACCCCAACCTGTTGCGCCGGCTGGTGCAGAACCTGGTGTCGAACGCCATCAAGTACACGCTGTCAGGCAAGGTGCTGGTGGGCGCGCGCAAGCGCGGCGACCGGGTGGTGATCGAGGTCATCGACAGCGGCATCGGCATCCCTTCGTCGAAATTCCGCACCGTCTTCAAGGAGTTCGCCCGGCTTGAGGAAGGGGCACGCACCGCCACCGGCCTTGGTCTCGGCCTGTCGATCGTCGACCGCATTGCCCGGGTGCTGAACACGCCGGTCGAACTTGCCTCCACGCAAGGCAAAGGCACGAGCTTCAAGGTCTCCGTTCCCCGTGCCGCCGCAAGCGCGCCGGACCTTGTGGCTGTCGTTCGCGGCCCGAAGGCGGCAGGCGTCCAGCCGCTGTCAGGGGTTCGGGTACTCTGCATCGACAACGAACCGCGCATCATCGACGGCATGAAACTGCTTCTCGGCGGCTGGGGCTGCACGGTCTCCACCGCCGCGTCGATGGCCGACATTCTCGCCCTTCCCGCCGACCCCGACGCGCCGGAGCGGGTGCCTGACGTGATCATTGCCGATTACCATCTCGATGATGGCGACGGGATCGAGGCGATCCTCGAACTGCGGTCGATCTTCCGGCAGGATATCCCCGCCCTGCTCGTCACCGCCGACCGGACGCCGGACGTGCGCGCCGAGGCCGAAAGGCACGGCATCGGCCTGCAGAACAAGCCGGTAAAGCCCGCCGCCCTTCGCGCCTATGTGACGCAGGTGCTGAGCCGCAAGGCCGCAGCCGAATAGGCAGGCCGGATCATGCTACTGTTGCGGGTGCCGGGTCGGCAAGCCTTATCAGGCCATCTGCAAGCTCTGCCGCACGGGAGGCGAGCGCCCCTGCCTCGGCATGCAGTCCGGCATTGTCGCGCAGGGCGATGATGTTGTTTTCCATGTCTTCCGCGGTCCATCCCCTGGTATGGGCGACAAAGGGGAATTGCGGGAAGAGGAAGCCAAGCTCGGCAAAGAAGGAGAGCATCTGGCCCGCGACGCCCTGCACATTGTCCTGCCCGCCCGCGATCAGGAAGCCTGCGACCTTGTTGCGGATCAATACCTGGTCATGCAGCGTGATGGCGTTCTGCACGGTGTTCAGCCGTTCGGCCATCTTGAAATAGAGCGAGCTTGCCTGTCCCCAGCGGATCGGCGTGGCGACCAGCACCACATCCGCCCAGTGCACCAGCGCCTCGTAGACCTCGGCCATCTGGTCCTTGGGCCGCATCTGGGTGATCGAGCAGGGCCAGGTGCAGGCATGGGCGCTTTTGGAATAATAGCCCTTGCAGGCCTCGAAACTGAGTTCGTTGAGACGGATCATCCGGGTTTCGCGGCCCTCGGAGGCTGCCTGTGCCAGCGCCGAGGTCAGCAGGTGTTCGGAGCCGGAATAGCGGGGTGCCTTCAGATCCATGATGGTGGTGGAGAGCCCGAGCACCCGGATCGGCCCCGGTGCCCGCACCACGGGACGGGCCAGCGGATGCGGCTCATGCGGCAGGTGGTTGCGGCGGGTGGGATGGGCGATGTCCACCAGAACCCGGCCCGCCGCGACCCGCACAGGATACGAAGGGATGCAATCCGTCTCATAGCCTTTTTCGCCCATGCCGGTCAGGCGGTGAAATTTCCACTGGTGCCAGGGACAGGCGACATAATCGCCCTTGAGCCCGCCTTCCCCGAGCGGCCCGCCCTCGTGATTGCATTCATTGGCAACCGCCCCGAAGGTGCCATCGGCAAAGGACAGCGCGATCTTGCGGCCCTCGATTTCGATCACCTGCAATGGCTTTTTCTGAAGCTCGCCCTCAGCCCCGATGTCCCGCCAGTCCTCGCCCGCCAATTGCTGTCTCCCGATTCAAGATGAGGGGAGAAACTACTGTGCGCACGGCGGGTTGCCTACAGCAAAAAGCCGGCATGCCGCCGGCTTTTCGATTTTGTGTGGATCGTGGCTCAGGCCGCCGCAGCTTCTGCGGGATAAGGGTTGAACCTTTGATAGAAGGTCTCGCCCTTTGCGGCCATGTCGAGGAGCAGCGGGGTCGGCTCGAAATGGCTGCCATGGTCCCGGGCCAGCGTCCGGCAGATCCCGACAAAGGCGCTGACGCCCATGCCGTCGATATAGGACAGCGCGCCCCCGGTATAAGGCGCAAAGCCGAAGCCGAGGATCGAGCCGACATCGGCTTCGCGCGGATCGGTGACGATCCCCTCTTCCATGGTGCGGGCCGCTTCCAGCGCGATGGTGACCAGCAGCCGCTGCTTCAGCACCGCGACGGACACGTCATCCGGCTTCTTCTGCGGGAAGAGATCCTTCAGGCCCGGCCAGAGCGATTTCTTCGCGGGCTTGGCCGGATAATCGTAGAAGCCACGGCCATTCTTGCGGCCCCGCCGGTCAAGCTCGTCGACCATCCGGTTGATCAGCGTCATGTGACGGGTATCGACCGCCTTGTCACCGAGATCGGCAATCGAGGCCTTGAGGATACGCTGCGAGAGGTCGATGGCCACCTCGTCATTGAGCGACAGCGGCCCGACCGGCATGCCCGCCATTTTCGCCGCATTCTCGATCATCGCCGCAGGCACGCCTTCGATCAGCATGTCATAGGCCTCGTGAATGTAGCGGAAGACGCAGCGGTTGACGTAGAAGCCGCGGGTGTCATTGACGACGATCGGCGTCTTCCTGATCGCGGCGACGAAATCCAGCGCCACGGCAATGGCCCTGTCGCCGGTTTCCTTGCCGAGGATCACTTCGGTCAGCATCATCTTTTCGACCGGCGAGAAGAAATGCACGCCGATGAAATCCGCCGGACGCCTGGAATTCCCGGCGAGCCCGGTGATCGGCAGGGTCGAGGTGTTGGAGGCAAAGACCGCCCCCTCGGGCAGGATGGCTTCCACCTTCTCGATCACCGCCTTCTTGACATCGCGATCCTCAAACACCGCTTCGATCACCAGATTGACATCGGCCAACTGGTTGTAATCATCACTGGGGGTGATCAGCGACAGCAGCTTTTCGCCCTCCTCCGCCGTCATCCGGCCCTTCTGGGCCGCACCCTTGACGAGGTCGACCGAGTGGGCCTTGCCCTTCCCGGCGGCGTCCATGTCGCGGTCGATCAGCACCACGGGAATGCCCGCTGCTGCCGTCACATAGGCAATCGAGGCCCCCATGAAGCCCGCGCCGACGACGCCGACCTTTTTCAGCTCGGTCTTCGGCACCCCCGCCGGGCGGCGCGCGCCCTTGCCGAGTTCCTGCATCGAGACGAACAGCGAGCGGATCATCGAGAAGGCTTCGGTCGTCTGGAGGATCTCGGTGAAATAGCGCTGCTCGATGCGCAGTGCGGTATCGAAGGGCACCTGAAGCCCTTCATAGACGCATTTGACGATGGCAAGCGCGCCGGGATAATTGCCCTGCGTCTCGCGCCTCAGAATGGCGGTGGCCGCAGGCCAGAGCTGGGCTGCCGCCGGTGTCCAGATGCCGCCGCCCGGAACCTTGAAGCCCTTTTCGTCCCAGGGCTGGACCGGCTTCAGCCCGTCGAGGATCATCTGCCGGGCCGCCGGGACAAGCTGGTCCGGCTCGACCACCTGATGCACCAGCCCCATGGCTTTCGCACGCGATGCGGTCAGCGACGAGCCGGTCGTCATCATCTGCAGGGCGTCCTGCGCATTGGTCAGGCGCGGCACGCGCTGGGTGCCGCCGGCACCGGGGAAAATGCCGACCTTGACTTCCGGCAGCGCGATCTTGACCGACTTGGCACTGGAAGCGACCCGGCCATGGCAGGCAAGCGACAGTTCGAAGGCGCCACCCATGCAGGTGCCGTTGATCGCCGAGACCCACGGCTTGCCCGAGGTTTCGATCTTCCGGTAGAGGCCGGACATCTTGCCGACCATGTCGAACAGTTTCTTCGCCGCCGTCGCGGGATCGCGGGCCTTTTCCATCTGGTAGAAGGAGAACATTCCCTTGATCATCGACAGGTCGGCACCGCCGGAAAAGGAGGACTTGCCGGAGGTGAAGACCACGCCCCTGACCGCCGCATCCGCCGTCACCTGACCGGTGATGGCGTCGAGTTCGCGCATCACTTCTTCGGTAAAGACGTTCATCGACTTGCCGGGCATGTCCCAGGTGACGAGAGCAATGCCGTCGGCGTCCGTTTCGACCTTGAAATTCTTGAAGCTCATGACAGTTCCCCCCGGATCAGACGCGTTCGATGATGGTCGCGGTGCCCATGCCCGCGCCGATGCAGAGCGTGACGAGCGCCACGTTCTGGTCGCGGCGCTCAAGCTCGTCGAGCACGGTGCCGAGGATCATCGCCCCGGTTGCCCCGAGCGGATGGCCCATGGCGATGGCGCCGCCATTGACATTCATCCGGTCGGCGGAAACATCGAAGGCCTGGCAGAAGCGCAGCACTACCGCAGCGAAGGCTTCGTTGAGTTCGAAGAGATCGATATCGGACAATGTCATGCCGGAGCGCTTCAGCAGCTTTTCGGTCACATCGACCGGACCGGTCAGCATCAGCGCCGGCTCGGAGCCGATATTGGCAAAGGCGCGGATGCGGGCGCGCGGCTTCAGGCCCATCGCCTCGCCGCCCGCCTTCGAGCCGAGCAGCACGCCTGCCGCCCCATCGACGATGCCGGAGGAATTGCCGGCGTGGTGGACATAGTTGATCCGCTCGATTTCCGGATGGGCCTGAATGGCGACGGCTTCAAAGCCGCCCATTTCGCCCGGCATCTGGAAGGAGGCGTTGAGCGCGGCGAGCGACTGCATGTTGGTCTCGGGACGCATATGCTCGTCGCGGTCGAGGATGGTGATGCCGTTCTGGTCCCTGACGGGGATGACGGAGCGGGCAAACCGGCCCTCGCTCCACGCCTCGCCCGCCCGACGCTGGCTTTCCACCGCATAGGCATCGACGTCATCGCGGCTGAAGCCGTATTTGGTGGCGATCAGGTCGGCGGAGACGCCCTGCGGCATGAAATAGCCGGGGAAATTGACCGAGGGGTCCATGTACCAGGAGCCGCCCGCCATGCCCATGCCGACCCGCGACATGCTTTCTACGCCACCGGCAATGACGATGTCATCGGCACCCTGCACGATCTTTCCGGCAGCAAAATTGATGGCGTCGAGACCGGAGGCGCAGAAGCGGCTGATCTGCATGCCCGGCGCGCGATTGGAATAGCCGGCCTCGAAGGCCGAGGACTTGGCAATGACCGCGCCGGCTTCCATGACGGGATCGACGCAGCCGAAGATGATGTCGTCGACCTGGCTCGTGTCGAGCCCGTTGCGGTCGCGCAGGGCCTCGAGCACTTTCGCGCCGAGCCTTGGCGTCGGCACCTCATGCAGCGCACCGTCCTTTTTCCCGCGTCCGCGCGGCGTGCGCACATGGTCATAAATAAAGGCATCCGTCATGTCTTCGATCTCCTGGCAGAACCGCTGGCGCGGCGGCGGCACGGGGCCGCCTGGGGATAGGGGAAATGGCCCCGGCAAAGGAACGCAAGCCGGGGCAGGACCTTGTCAGAACGCGTCGGCGGCAAGCGCCATCATCGTATCGGCACCGGTCTCGATGCGGGTGCGGCGCAGCACCGTTTCCGGCATGATCCGCTCCATGAAGAAGCGCCCGGTGACGAGCTTGGCCTGGTAGAAACCGGCCTTCGCGCCATCGCCTGCCGCAAGCCCCCCGACCGCCGCCTTGGCCATCTGCGCCCACATGTAGCCGAGTACCACCAGGCCAAAGAGATGCATGTAGTCGGTCGATCCGGCCCCGGCATTGTCGGGCCTGGCCACGGCATTCTGCATGAACCACATGGTGGCGGCCTGCAAATCGTTCAAGCCCTTCTTCAGGCCCCTGGTATAGAGGCCCAATGTTTCATCATTGCGATTGGCCTCGCAGAAATCACCGATTTCCTTGAAGGCCGCCATCACCGCGCGGCCACCGTTCTGGGCGAGCTTGCGGCCGACCAGATCGAGCGCCTGAATGCCGTTTGCGCCTTCGTAGATCATCGCGATGCGGGCATCGCGGACATACTGGCTCATGCCATGTTCCTCGATATAGCCGTGGCCGCCGAAGACCTGCTGCGACATCACGGCATGATCGAAGCCCTTGTCGGTCATCACGCCCTTGAGGATCGGCGTCATCAGGCTGAGGAGATCATCGGCATACTGCCGGTCGGCAGCATCCGGCGAGCGATGGGCAATATCCGATTTCAGCGCCGTCCACAGCGTGAAGGCACGCCCCGCCTCGTTGAAGGCGCGGATGGTCATCAGCGAACGGCGGATATCGGGATGGACGATCAGCGGATCAGCCTTCTTGTCCGGCGCCTTGACGCCCGACAGCGAGCGGCCCTGGATGCGCTCGCGGGCATAGGTGACCGCGTTCTGGTAGGCGACTTCGGCCACCGACAGGCCCTGCAGGCCCACGCCCAGCCGCGCCTCGTTCATCATCACGAACATGGCGTTGAGGCCCTTGTTCTCCTGGCCGATCAGGTAACCCGTCGCCCCGTCATAGTTCATCACGCAGGTGGAATTGCCGTGGATGCCCATCTTGTGCTCGATGGCGCCGCAGGACACCCCGTTGCGCTGGCCGGGATTGCCGTCGGCATCCAGGATGAATTTCGGCACGATGAACAGCGAAATGCCCTTGACGCCCTCTGGCGCGCCCTCGATACGGGCAAGCACGAGATGGATGATGTTGTCCGACATCGGATGTTCGCCGGCGGAAATGAAGATCTTCTGGCCGGAAATCCGGTAGCTGCCGTCATCCTGCGGCACTGCCTTGCTGCGCAGCAGGCCGAGATCGGTGCCGCAATGCGGCTCGGTCAGGTTCATGGTGCCTGTCCAGGTGCCATCCACCATCTTCGGCAGATAGGCCGCCTTCTGCGCCTCGGAACCATGCACGAGGATCGCGGCAATCGCGCCCTGGGTGAGGCCGGGATACATGGTCAGCGCCATGTTGGCCGACGACATGTATTCGCCGACGGCAGTGTGGAGCGTATAGGGCAGTCCCTGCCCGCCAACCTCCGCAGGCACCGACAGGCCGAGCCAGCCGCCGGCGCGGTAAAGGTCGAAAGCCTGCCTGAACCCCTTCGGCACCGAGACGGTGCCATCATCATTGCGGTGACAGCCTTCCTGGTCGCCCGACAGGTTCAGCGGAAACAGCACCTCTTCGGCAAGTTTTGCCGCTTCGCCGGTGATGGCCTCCAGCATGTCGGGGGTCGCGTCTTCGAAACCCGGCAGATTGTTGTAGCGGTCGAGGTGCAGAACCTCATTCAGGATGAAAAGCGTCTCGTCTACCGGGGCCTTGTATGTCGGCATCGTTGCTGTCCCTTCGCCTCACTCCGGAGTCCCGTCCGGGTTGTTCATCACTCTACAATTATTTGACGTGCGCGTAAACGTCATGTTGGCCTTGCTCCGCTGAAATCGCGGACGGGAGGTGACGCAGCATCAAGACGCGTATTCTGGAACTGGTGTTCAACGCGACAGAGAATAGACGCGCAAAGATTAACGCGTACTTCCGCCACTTTCGGTTTGCCTTTGAAAGCTGCGGAACTTTACCGGAAAGGTTAAAATTTTTTCACCACGGTTAACCACTTGTTTACCATATTTCGCCGATTGTGCTCATCGGAATGACGGTGGCCAATGGTTTATCAACACCCGCAGTTTCCGGCAAAAACCGTCAATTCGGTCAGGTCCGCGAAAGACAGGGTGGATAAACCGGCAGGTCAGGTGCACCAGATGCCGGAAAATCGGCGGCTGGAGCACGGGGGGCCCCTGCATTCCGGCAAGGACCCGAATGTCCGGGTGCAACCGTCGAAGCGAGCAGATGATATGAACGGATCCCGATCGACACCCCATCGTCTTGGTGAACGGTCTTCGCTGGATGCCCTGAGCCGCACGATCGAAGGGCTTGAGGCCCGGATCGAAGGTCTGGTCGGGCAGTCCTCGCGCGAACAGCGGCAGCACTATCAGGAACCGCTGCGCGCCCCGGACAGGGGATCCGAACGTGAACCGCGGGATCTGCGGCCTGACCCGCTTGCCGAAATCCGCGAACGCCAGCGCATGCTGGAAGAAAGCCGCAACCGCGCGCTGTCGGGTGCCGGACGAGGTCTGCGGGCCAATGACGACCTTGCGCGGCGCGAACCGGTTCCGCCGCAACCCGATGCCTATCGCATGCGCGAGCAGCGCGTTCCTGCACCGCAGCCTGCCACGCCTGCGGCTGCCCAGCCTGCCCATGAGGCTGCCCTGAAGGACATCGCCCAGGCGCTGGTGTCACTGCGCGAGGAGCTGAAGCGCGATATCCATGATGGTATTGCCCGCCAGGTCACCGCACTGCGCGGCGAAATGCACGATATCAAGGCCGTGGCGGGCGAGCAGCGCGGCACCGACGATCTGCGGGCCGAGCTCGCACGGCTTGGCGAGAGCATCGATCTGCTTGGTCACCAGACCCGGGCCCGCAACGGCAGCCCGGACCTCAAGGCCGAATTTGAAGATCTGCGCGCGCTGATGGACGGGCTTGCCCGCGAAGACAGCATGCGCCACATGGAAAACCGCTGGACCGGCGTGGAACGCCGGATTGACGACATCAACCCGGCCCCGCTGCGCGAAGACGTGCTGTCCCTTGCCTACAGGCTCGAGGACATCAAGACACAGCTCGGCACCCTCAATCCCAGCCCTGCCCTGCATGCGCTGGAAGACCGGCTGGTTGCGGTGGCCCAGGCCATGGAACAGCTCGGCCGCCATATCCGCCCGAATGACCAGATGATCGGCGAGCAGTTTGCCGGTCTCGACCTGCGGCTCGATGAAATCAGCCGGGCGGTTGCCGCCAGCGCACGGGCCGGCCAGGCGCAGGAGCCCGAACATTTCAACCGGCTGGAGCGCCGACTTTCAGGTCTTGCCGACCAGATCGGCATGATCAGCGAGGAAAACAGCCGCCGTCCGGACCCCGCTGCCGCCCTTGCGGCGAGGATCGAAACGCTTGCCGACCGGGTTGGACAGCTCGTCGCCAATGACAGCGGCGTCGAAGCCGCAGCACGGCTGGAAGAACGGCTCGACCAGCTGTCGCGCCTGCTTGAGCGCAGCCAGAAGGCACCGCCCGCCCCCGAACTGACCGGCTTCCTCTCCGATATCTCCCGCAAGATCGATGCGCTCGACAACGGCCCGGTCAATGACCAGCTCACCGAGCGGCTCGAATATCTTGCCCGCCGCATCGACGAGATCGAATATCCCGTGGTTTCAGCCCCGCAGGACGAGGGCGCCTTGCTGCGCATGGAAACCCGGCTGTCGGATATCGCCCGGCGGCTGGACGAAACCGCCGTTGCGCCGGCCAGCGACACCCGGGCGCTGCAGAGCCTTGAAAACCAGATCGCCAATCTGGCCCAGCTGATCAGCCAGCCGCAACCCGCCGCCGCCTCCGCCTTGCCGGCGGAATTCGAGCATCGCATGGCCTCCATCGAGGACTATATGGCGACCAGCGATGAATATATCATCGAGGCTGCCCGGCAGGCCGCCGAAGCGGTGATGGAAGCCTATGGCCGCAATGGCGCACCCGCATCCGTTGATCTTTCCGCCATTACCGCGCTTGCCGGTGATCTCCGGCATCTGGAAGAACTTGCCCACAGTTCCGAGGCGCGGACCCATCGCACCTTCGAGGCCCTGCACGACACGCTGGTGCAGATTGCCGGTCGGCTGGATGACATGGACAGCCGCCTGCGCGAGCCGCAGCCCATGCAGCAGGCCTATGCCCCCGCGTTCAGCGCGCCCGCAAGCATGGCGATGGCCGACAGCATCTCCGAAGACCACTATTTCCGCGAGGAGCGGCCTGTCGCCCGGCCAGCCCCGCCGGAACAGGCCGATGTCGACCGCATCTTCGAGCGCAGCCCGATGGGAGCCATCCGCGCCGCAGCTGCGGACATGCATGCCGCCGCTGCAAATCCCGTGATCGATCGCAATGTCTCCGGCCCCGTCATCCGCACCGTCGAGCCGGACATCGCCGAAGCGGTGGAGCAGGCCGCCCGGGTGATCGCCAGCAATGCCGGAAAGGCTCCGGCCCCGAAGGTCAAGAGCGGCTTCCTTTCCAGCCTGACCGGCAAATTGCGCGGCAAGGGCAAGGCGACGCCTGCCCGTGCAACGGCACCTGATCGCGCCGTGGTCGACCCCACCCCGCCGATGATGCCGGAAGATGAGACGCTGCACAGTTCCGATACGGAACTGCTGGAGCCCGGTTCCGGTGCGCCTGACATCAAGAAAATTCTGGAACGGGTCCGCGCCAATCAGGGCAAGACCGGCAGCGCCGCCGATTCCGAGCGCTCCGATCTGATCGCTGCCGCCCGCCGTGCAGCGCAGGCCGCTGCCCAGGAAGTCAGCCCCGCCGCCCAGAAACTGGCGCGCGGCAAGGAGACCAAAGGATCCGCCAGGGTGGCGGGTACGGAGGTCAAGGGCAGCTCGATTTTCAACCGGCATCGCCGTCCGATCCTGATGGCGGTTGGTGCCATCCTGCTGGCACTGGCGACGCTGCCTGCCATCACATTCCTGCGCGGTGCGCATGCGCCGGCACCGGAAAACGCCTCAGCCGATATCGTTCAGCCGACCGACAGTGCTTCAGCCCAGGCCAACAGCGATGACAGCGGCGATACGACCCTGTCTGCCGTCCGCCCGAAGCCTGTGGCACAAAAGCCGGTTGCATCGGTGACGGCCAGGCCTGTCGCCAGCCCGGTGCCGCCAGCGGCCAAACCCGTCGCCGCAGCAGTCAACGCCAAGGATGCCAGCCGGCTGACCGGTGAGGCCCCGGTTGCCAGCGCAGCCCCGCTGGTCGCAAGTGCTGCCACATCACAGCCCGCAGCAAGCCCGCTCGTTACTCCCCAGCCGTCACCCGCCATTGCCGCTGCCCCCGCTGCGGCCGGCATCACCGTACCGGCAACACTCGAACCCAAGGCGCTTGCCGATGCCGCCCGTTCAGGCGACTCGCTTGCCCTGTTCGAGATTGGGGCACGCTATACCGAGGGCCGTGGCGTCAAGGCGGACCTGGCGGAAGCGGCCCGCTGGTACCAGCAGTCCGCCGACAAGGGCTTTGCGCCCGCCCAGTACCGGATCGCCAACCTCTATGAAAAGGGCAATGGCGTCGCACGCGACATGGCCAGGGCCCGCGACTACTATGAGCGCGCTGCCAAGGTCGGCAATGCCAGCGCCATGCACAATCTGGCCGTGATCTATGCCTCGGGCATCGATGGCAAGCCGGACAATGCCAGCGCCGTCACCTGGTTCAGGCAGGCCGCCGATTTCGGCGTCTCCGACAGCCAGTTCAACCTCGCCATTCTCTATGCACGCGGCAGCGGCACGCCGCAGGATCTGGCAGAATCCTACAAGTGGTTCGCCATTGCCGCCAAGGGCGGCGACAAGGACGCAGCCTCCAAGCGCGACGATGTCGCCAATGCGATGAAGCCTGACCAGTTGCAGGATGCCCGCGCCAAGGTTGACCTGTGGAAGCCGAAGCCGCTCGATGCCAAGGCGAATGCGACCGAAGTGCCGGACGCATGGGTTGGCAAGGGCGTCAAGACCGCATCGGTCGACATGAAGAAGGCAATTCGCAACATCCAGGCGATCCTCAACAACAACGGCTTTGACGCAGGCAAGCCCGACGGCAACATGGGGGCCAAAACCATCAGCGCCATCAAGGCCTTCCAGAAGTCTGCGGGCCTGCCCGAAGACGGCAAGATCACGGATCGGCTGGTCAAGGAACTGCTGGCCCGCAACAAGTAGAACTGGCGGCGCAAACACATCCGGAAACGCCGCTGGGTCCGGTTGACATGGACGGATATGACCGGCAAAACGCATGAGCATTTGTCGATCCACAGGACATTTCTTCGCGACTGGCGAGGCTGGACGTCGCCTGTCGCGGCTCTGAAAAGTCTGGCATTCGGGAAATGACGGCTTGTCCTTAATTCCGGCGCGTTTTGAGGATTTTCGGCACAGACTGTAATGTCGTCCATTGGCCAACCCCGCCGGCAGGATCATGCTTTCCTTGCATGCAGTCCGCTTCCCCGGCATCCGAGCCGGGAGCGACGGACGCGTAAATCCTGACTTCCTTTGACGGAGCGGGTGTTTTCTTGTCCACAGGCCCCACGCCGCTCTGCCAGGGCAGAGCTTCGCGAGGCATCACAGACTGAACACCTCCGCCGGCTTGAGCTGGCGGAGCCATTTTACGATCAGGGAACAGGCCGCGTGACCATTTACCTGCCCATAGCCGAACTCTCGGTCAACATCTTCGTCATCCTCGGCATGGGCGCGGCCGTTGGCTTCCTGTCGGGCATGTTTGGCGTTGGTGGCGGCTTCCTGATCACGCCGCTGCTGATCTTCTACAACGTCCCTCCCGTGGTCGCCGTGGCAACCGGTGCAAACCAGGTCGTGGCCTCCTCGATCTCCGGCGCCATCACCCATTTCCGGCGCGGCACGCTGGATGTGAAGCTCGGCATGATCCTGCTTGTCGGCGGCCTTTCCGGCGCGACGGTCGGCATCTGGATCTTCTCGCTGCTGCGCCGCCTCGGTCAGCTCGATCTGGTGATTTCGCTGCTCTATGTGGTGTTTCTCGGCTTCATCGGCAGCCTGATGCTGATCGAGAGCATCAACGCCATCCGCAAGAGCCGCAAGGGGGCGACACCGGTCAAGGCCCCCGGCCAGCATCCCTGGATCCACCGGCTGCCGTTCAAGATGCGCTTCAAGAAATCGAAGATCTATCTGAGCGTCATCCCGGTGATCGGCATCGGCTTCGGCATCGGCGTGCTGACCTCGGTTATGGGCGTCGGCGGCGGCTTCATCATGGTGCCGGCGATGATCTACCTGCTGCGGGTTCCGACCAATGTGGTTGTCGGCACCTCGCTGTTCCAGATCATCTTCGTCACCGCCTATACGACCGTCGTGCAGGCCACGACAAACTATTCCGTCGATATCGTGCTCGCCTTCATCCTGATGGCGGCGGGCGTGGTGGGGGCGCAATATGGCGTGCGGGTCGGCCAGAAGCTGCGCGGCGAACAGCTGCGGGCCCTGCTGGCGCTGCTGGTGCTGGCCGTCGGATTGCGACTTGCCCTGCAGCTGGTCATTACGCCTGACGATGTCTATTCCCTCGCACTCGGGGGGGCCTCGCACGGATGACCCGTTTTGCACCCAGGCTCACCAGCCTCGGCCTGCTCGCCGCAACCCTCCTTGCCCTTTTGCCAGCAGGCGCCGGGGCGCAACCGCTCACCCGCTCGGTACGCCCGAGGAATCCCGAGAAGATCGAGATCGGCATGAATACCAGCCAGATCGCCATCACGCCGGATTTTGCCGGCGTCGATCTCGCGATCTTCGGGGCGGTGGTCAATGCCGACGAACTGCTGAACTCCATTGGCCAGTACGATATCGTCGTGACGCTCGAAGGGCCGAAGGACGATGCCACCGTGCGCCGCAAGGAGCGGGTATTCGGCGTCTGGGTCAATCGCTACTCGATGACCTTCGAGCAGGTACCGCAATCCTATACACTGTCCAGCACCCGCAAGATCGAGGGCGAGCCCGGCGTGCCGGCACTCGATGCGCCGGGCATCGGCATCGACCATATCGGCCTCATCCCGGCAGGCTACATGGGCAGCGGCGACAGCCTCACCGAGTTCCGCAATGCCTATCGGCGGCTGAAGAAGGAAAGCGGCCTCTACCAGCCCGACCCCGGCGGCGTCCGCTTCATCAGTTCGACCCTGTTTCAGGCCAACCTGAAACTGCCTGCCAATATTCCGAATGGCACCCATACCGTTCATGCAGCCCTGTTCAAGAGCGGCAAGTTCATCATGGAAAAGACCCTGCCGCTGCGGGTCGTCAAGACCGGCCTCGAACAGTCGATCACCGATGCCGCCCATGAACAGCCGCTGCTCTACGGCATGGCCTCCGTGCTGCTGGCCGTATTCACCGGCTGGGGTGCGAGTGTGCTGTTCCGTCGGGATTAGCCCTTCAGATTGTGGTAGCGCACGGAATAGATCCGGTCCCTGCCGAGCAGATGGGCAATCAGTGCCTTGCGGTCGAAATAGGGGCTGAAGGCCTTGTGGGCGAGGTCGAGGCCGCCGGTCAGAACGCCGAAGGCGGGCATGATCAGCCGGGTGCCATCGGTGGCAAAGCACGGACGGCGTACGGATTTCTCGCGGCGGCGGACGGTCGCCGCGGGATGGAGATGCCCGGCCACTTCCCCGGCGCTGGCCCCGGCCTTCGGCTCGTGGCGGAAGGTCAGGCCATTCAGGCACAACTCGTCGAGAGACTGGCCGGGCAGGCCGAAAGCCCCGTCGGGATCGTGATTGCCATTGATCCAGATCCACTCGCGGCCACGCGCCATCGCGCCGATCATCTCGCGAAATACCGGCGGCATCAGCGCCGATCCCTGCTGGTCATGGAAATTGTCGCCAAGGCTGATGACCACACGCGGATCGTGGCGGGTCAGCGCCGCCTCAAGCAGGCGCAGCGTCGACAGCGTGTCATAGGGCGGCAGCATCTGGCCGCGCCGGGCAAAGGCTGCCCCCTTTTCGAGATGCAGGTCGGAAACGACGAGCACCCGGACGTCCGGCAGGAACAGCGCGCCCAGCGGATCGCACAGCGCAAGACCCCGGCCAAGCGCGATCTCGACGGGATCACCACCGGCAGCAGGATCAAAAGGGGATGGGGAAAGGCGGCTGAGCACGGTGAGGTCGTCTGCTTCCGGATCGGTTTCTGGTTCAGTCTCGTTCTCCGGGCTCACATCATAGCTTCCAGCATCAGGTCTTCGGCAGCCTCCGCCAGAAGCGCGTCCTGTGCCTCGCCCGCCACCGGCTCACGCCCGATTTCGAGCATGATCGGCACGGCAAGCGGGGAAATATGGTCGAGCGCCCGGTGGGTGATATGTCCCTTGATTCGCTTCAGCATATCGCCAAGCCGGCGAATGTCCAAAAGCCCCGAGGCCGCATCGCGCCGTGTGGCTTCGAGCAGGATGTGGTCCGGCTCATGCGCCCGGAGCACGTCGTAGATCAGGTCTGCAGAAACCGTGACCTGGCGGCCCGATTTTTCCTTGCCGGGATGGCGCCGTTCGATCAGCCCGGCAATGACGGCGCAGGTGCGGAATGTCCGCTTCAGCATGAAGGATTCCGCAAGCCAGGCATCGAGATCATCGCCCAGCATGTCCTCCTCGAACAGGGCGGCAAGGCTGAGGCGGCCGGAGGCGATCATCAGGCCGATATCTTCCAGCCCCCAGATGCCGACCGAATAGTCGGTGGCGACAAAGCCGAGCGGCTTTGCCCCCGCCCGTTCCAGCCGCCGGGTCAAAAGCATGCCGAGCGTCTGGTGGGCAAGCCGCCCCTCGAAGGGATAGAGAACCATGAAATGACGGCTGCCGCGCGGGAAGGTTTCGACCAGCAATTCGCCCCGCGCCGGCACTTCAGATTTCTCCCTTTGCAGGGCCAGCCAGTCGCGCACCTGATCGGGCAGCACGTGCCAGCGATCCGGATCGGCCAGCATGCCGCGCACCTGGTCGGCCAGATAGGTCGAGAGCGGAAACTTGCCTCCGGCATAGGAGGGAATTTTCGGATCGAGATGGTAGGCCTGGCTCACCAGACATTCGCTCTCGCGGATGCCCTCGAAGCGCAGCACCTTGCCGGAAAACAGGAATGTGTCGCCCTGGGTGAGGGATTCCAGGAAATATTCCTCGACCTTGCCGAGCGTTGCCCCGCCCCGGCCAATGCCGCCCCGTCCGTTGCGCTTGACCATCCGCACATTCAGCATCGGGCTTTCGACGATGGTGCCGATATTCAGCCGGTATTGCTGGGCGATGGCGGGATTGGAGATCCGCCAGCGGCCATCCGGGGTCTTGCGGATGCGGGCATAGCGCTCGTAGCTGCGAAGCGCATAGCCGCCGGTGGCGACGAAATCGACGATCTGCTCGAAATGCTCATAGCTGAGGCTGCCATAGGGCGAGGCTGAGCGCACTTCCGCAAACAGGTCCAGCAGGTCGAAGGGTTCGGCGCAGGCCATGCCGAGCACATGCTGGGCGAGCACGTCGAGCGCACCGTCGCCGACCGGCGGCGTATCCTGCGCACCGATATAGTTGGCATCGAGAGCGGCCTGGCATTCCAGCACTTCGAAGCGGTTGGCCGGAACCAGGATGGCGCGGCTCGGCTCATCCATCCGGTGATTGGAGCGGCCGATGCGCTGGGCAAGGCGGCTTGCGCCCTTCGGTGCCCCGACATGGATCACCAGATCCACATCCCCCCAGTCGATGCCGAGATCGAGCGTCGAGGTGGCGACCACGGCCCGCAGCCGGTTTTCCGCCATCGCCGCCTCGACCTTGCGGCGCTGCGCCACGTCGAGCGAGCCGTGATGCAGCGCGATCGGCAGGTTGTCGTCATTGATCGTCCAGAGTTCCTGAAACAGCATTTCCGCCTGCGAGCGGGTATTGACGAAGAGCAGCGTGGTCTGGTGCTCCTTCAGCGCCGCATAGACATCCTTCATCGCATAGCGCGCGGCATGGCCCGACCAGGGTATCCGCTCCTCCGTCGACAGGATGGTGATATCGGGCCGTGCGCCGCCATCGACGGTGACCAGCCCCGCCTGCCTGTCCTTGCCATCCACCTGACCGACAAGCCAGCGGCAGAGTTCGGCGGGTTCGGCAACGGTTGCCGAGAGGCCGATGGTCTGCAGGCCGGGGGCAAGCTTTCGCAGCCGTGCCAGCCCCAGCGACAGGAGATGGCCGCGCTTGGAGGTGACCAGCGAATGCAATTCGTCGAGCACCACATAGCGCAGGTCGCGGAAGAAGCGCTCCGCCTCCTTGCTGGCAATCAGCAGTGCCACCTGTTCCGGCGTGGTGAGCAGAATGTCGGGCGGGCGCAATTTCTGCCGCTGGCGCTTGGAAACCGGCGTATCGCCCGTGCGGTTCTCGATGGAGATGGCAAGCCCCATCTCCTCGACGGGCTTGCCGAGATTGCGCTCGATATCGACCGCCAGCGCCTTCAGCGGCGAGATATAGAGCGTGTGGATGCCCTTATAGGCAGAGCCCGGCGGCAGCTTGCCACGCGCCACCAGATCGGTCAGCGATGGCAGGAAACCGGCGAGCGTCTTGCCGGCACCGGTGGGGGCGATCAGCAGGGTGCTTTCGCCACGCCGGGCACGGGCGAGCAATTCCAGCTGATGGGCACGGGGCTGCCACCCCTTGCCAGCGAACCAGCGCGCGAAGGGGGCAGGCAGAAGGGCAAGGGCTGACGGATCGATGTTCACCCGGCCAAGGTAAGGAGGGACGATGCGAAGGGAAAGGGGCTATGTCCCCTGAATGGCCTCGGCCAGATACAAAATCCCCTGCACCGGCCTGCCGCCATCCTGGCGGATCACGGTGCGTTCTTCCGCCAAGGGCCGGAAGCCATGCGCCGCCAGCCGGTCACGGACACAGGCTGCCGAATGGGCATAGCGCAGCGACCGGACCAGCCGGTACCCCGCATCGGTGCCTGCATCCTCGACCGAGAAGGCAAAGCTTCCCGCCTTTTTCGAGAGCATGCGGGCAAGGGCGAAGGGCGCATTGAGATCGCCGAGATACATCAGCACATCGGCAGCGCTGACCAGATCCGCCCTTCCGGCGCAAAATCCATCGCCAAACAGCCCGCTCGCCCCGGCATCCAGCGACAGGTCGGCCCGGGCGAGATGGGCGTAAAGCCGCTTGTCGGCTGCCTCCTTCAGCATGTTGGCCGAGAGATCATAGCCTTCCAGCCGGTCGACGAGATCCCGGCAGGCAGCCCCGAACAGGCCCGTGCCGCAGCCAAGATCGACGCCGAGGCCAAAATGACGGCCGGTGCCCCGCAACAAGGCGGCGAGCTTTTCAGGCACGCTATAGCCCAGCCGTTCGACCAGCGCCTTGTCGAAGCGGCGGGCGTAATCGTCAAACAGGCGTTCGACATAGCGGCTTGGAGGATGATCGGGTGCGGCCCGCGCGCCGAGAAAGGCAAGTTTCAGCCCGGCCCCGAAAATATCCGCCGGATCAAGCGCCACCGCCCGCTCATAGGCCGCAACGGCCTGTTCGCGATCCCCTGCCTTTTCCAGATATTCGCCGCGGCGAAACCAGCCGGCCGCCCAGCAGGGGACGAGTTCCAGCGCCTGTTCCATCAACTCCGCCGCACCCGCGACATCGCCGCCTTCGCCGAGCATGCGGGCATAGTCGGCACGCCGGTCGGCAAGGACATCGCCGGAAGAAAGCTGGTGGGAAGACATGGTTCTGCACCCCGGGTTACGCGGATCATCCAGCGCGGTTCTCGCCGCACAGGGCCAAAAAGGCAAGGGCAGTGCGCAGGTCGCCATGGCGAAAATACTTGCGGCGCAGCTGCGCCCGGCCTATCTCACGTCAAAACAGGAGTTGGCCATGCCGGATTCACTCAACCGTTTCCTCGGAGATTCGCCGGGGCGCACGATCCTGAAGCTCGCCGTCCTCTCGCTGGTGGTCGGCTTCGTGATGAAAATTTTCGGCATCGTGCCCGCCGACATCATTTACAGCATCAGGGCTTTCATCATCGATCTCTGGCAGACCGGCTTCCATGCCTTTGGCCGGATCGGCAGCTACCTTGTTCTTGGCGGCACTGTCGTCATCCCCCTCTTCCTCCTCATCCGCATCCTGAATTTCAAACGCTGATCCATGACACCAGAACATCCCGCCCGCCGCCGGCTCCTCAACTGGACCGGCCTTGCCCTCGCCGCAGGCCTGGCCGCGAGCCTTTCCGGCTGTGCCACCCCGCCGCCGCCGCCCGTGGTCGGCAATGGCCGCGATGTCTCGGCTGCCGCCCTCCCCCTGATCAACGCGCTGCGCGCCCGTCACGGCCTGCCGCCGGTCGCCGTCGATGCCGCCGCCTCGGGTGCTGCGGTCTCGCAGGCCCGGCGGATGGCCTCCTATGGCAAGATGGCGCATCTGCTGGGCCCCGGCGATGATTTCAAGCAGCGGATGAAAAGCCAGAGCGTCGCCCTGCCCGCCGCGGAAAATGTTGCGACCGGCCAGGACACGCTGGAGCGCGCCATGCAGGCCTGGATCAACTCGCCGAAGCATCTCCACAACATGCTCGGCGCCTACAAGGGTCTTGGCGTCGGTGTCGCCTGGCAGGACGCAGGCAACCGGCCCTACTGGTCGATGGTGCTGTCGAACCCGCGCTGAAACGGGACAGGCAGGCGTCTTTCGCGCTTTCGCCGGGAGGCGCGGCGCTATAGCCTGCCGTTGAGATCATCGCGAGTGAAAGGCTGAAAAACAATGGACCATGCCCGAACGTCGCCGCGCGCCTTTGACGTGACCCACCGGGTGGTGCTGTCGATTGCCGTGCCGATGACGCTCGGCTTCGTTACCACCCCGCTGCTCGGCCTCACCGATACCGCCGTCGTCGGGCGGCTGTCGAGTGCGACGGCGCTGGCCGGGCTCTCCATCGGCGCGGTGCTGTTCGATTTCGTCTATTCCGTCTTCAATTTCCTGCGCTCCTCCACCACCGGACTGGTGGCGCAGGCCTATGGCCGGGGCGATCAGGCTGGCGAGCAGGCGGTGTTCTGGCGCGCCCTGCTGCTGTCGCTGATCTGCGGCGTCGGCATGCTGGTCCTCTCGCCGCTGGTGCTGAAGCTCGGGCTGATGCTGATGGGGCCGGAGACAGCGGCGGCGCTGGTGACATCGACCTATTTCTCGATCCGCATCCTGTCCGGGCCGATGGCGCTCGCCAATTTTGCCGTGCTCGGCTGCCTGCTCGGGCGCGGGCAGGCAGGTGCGGGGCTGGCGGTGCAGATCCTGATCAATCTCGTCAATATCGCGCTTGCCCTCTGGCTCGGCCTGCATCTCGGCTGGGGCGTGGCGGGGGTTGCCTGGGCGACGGTGACGGGCGAAACCGTCGGCCTGGTCGCAGGCCTTGCCCTCGTGGCCAGATGCTTTGGCGAGTTGAAGCTGCCGCCGCTAGCGGTGCTTGTCGACCGGGCCCGCATCGCCGAACTCTTCGCGCTCAACCGCGACCTCATGGTGCGCACCTTCGTGCTTTTGGCAAGCTACATGCTGATGACCCGGATCGGCGCAGGGTTTGGTGCGGTGACCCTTGCCGCCAATGCGGTGCTGATGAATGTCGTGCTGATTTCCGCCTTCTATCTCGACGGCCTTGCCAATGCGGCGGAACAACTGACCGGGCGCGCCATCGGGGCAGACTGGAAACCTGCCTTCGACCGGGCGCTGAAACTGACCCTCCTCTGGTCGCTGGCGCTCGCAACCCTTGCGGGCCTGTTCTTCCTTGCCTTCGGTCCGGCGATGATTGCCCTCCTGACAACCGTCGGGGAGGTCCGGCAGGTGGCCGCCGACAATCTCGTCTTCGCGGCAGCATCTGGCCTTGCGGGCGTGCTGGCCTTCCTGATGGATGGCGTCTTCATCGGCGCGACCTGGTCACGCGACATGCGCAACCAGATGCTGATGTCCTTCCTCGCCTTCCTGCTGGCACTCGCACTGCTGGTGCCGGCACTCGGCAATTCCGGCCTGTGGCTCGCCTTCGACCTGTTCCTCATCGCCCGTGGCCTGCTGCTCGCCCGGCTGCTGCCCGCGAAGACCCGTCAGACCTTCGCCGCCCAGTAGGCGGTTCTGCTGTCCCTGAGGTCGCGCAGCGTGGCACCTTTTTCGCGGTCGAGAAGGGTCTTGAGGCCGTCGAGGATCCGGCCCGGCAGGCCGGGGCCTTCATAGACCATGCAGGAATAGAGCTGCACAAGATCGGCCCCTGCCCTGATCTTTTCCAGGGCGGTTTCGGCGGAAGAGATGCCGCCGACGCCGATGATCGGGAGAGCGGGGCCGACACGGGTCCGGATGGCGGCCAGCACCGCCGTCGAGCGCTCGAACAGCGGCGCGCCGGAGAGCCCGCCCGCCTCGCCCTTCTGCCGGTCCGTGATCCCGTCGCGCGACAGGGTGGTGTTGGAAACGATCAGCCCGTCGAGATCGCGGCTCGTCACCTCGGCGGCGATATCATCCATGCCTTCGGGTGTCAGATCCGGGGCGATCTTCAGGAAAACCGGCACATGGCGTGCGGACCGCGCCGCCTCCTCGCGCCGCGCCGCAAGGACGGCGTCAAGCAGCCGGGCAAGGCTGTCGCGGGCCTGAAGGTCGCGCAGCCCCGGCGTGTTGGGTGAGGAAATATTGGCGGTAAAATAGCTGGCGACATCATAAAAGGCCCTGATGCCCTGGACATAATCGGCAATCCTGTCGGCACTGTCCTTGTTTGCCCCGATATTGACGCCAACGATGCCCTCTCCCCGCCGCGCCTTCAGCCGGGCCAGCGCTGCGGCATGGCCTTCATTGTTGAAGCCGAGACGGTTGATGACGGCGCGATCCTGTTCCAGCCGGAACATGCGCGGCTTCGGATTGCCGCTCTGGGCCAGCGGCGTCAGGGTGCCGACCTCGGCAAAGCCGAAACCGAGCCGCAGCAACTGATCCGGCACGTCGGCATTCTTGTCATATCCCGCCGCCATGCCGAGCGGATTGGGAAAACGCAGGCCCGCGACGGTGACCGCCAGGCGCGGATCGGCCCCGGCCCGGCAGACCGGCACCAGCCCGCTCTTCAGCCCCGTGACCGACAGGCCATGGGCGGTTTCGGGATCAAACAGGAACAGGCCGCGCCTTCCCAGACGATCAAACAGCTTGCTCATGCAGCCATCTCCGGAAAGATGTGGTTGCCCTCTGCGTCAAGCGGCAGCGGCTTTTCCCACCGCACGTCAGAGAGCTTCAGCGGCGCATAGAGATGCGGAAAAAGGTCGCCGCCGCGTGACGGCTCGAATTTCAGCGCGTCGCCAAGGGCTGCACCATCGACTGCCACCAGCAGCAGATCCCGCTGTCCGGCGAAATACCTGGCAGCGGTTTCGCGGGCCTGTGCGGCGGTCGAGAAATGGATATAGCCATCGGTGAAATCTATGGCGGCCCCTTCGAACACGCCGATTTTACGAGCCTCCTGCCACAGCGCTTCGGGCACGATCTTGTAGATGGTGGTGGTCATGGGGTTCCGCCCTCCGGGTCCAGCAAATTTGCACAGCATTTGCCGGATCGGGCGGGGTTTGTCCACGCCTGCCCGCGACAGCGCCCGCGAAATCGCACCCGCAACGGCTGATTTCGGCGGCAGTGCCGGAAATCGCCCTTCCGCAATGGATGCAACCTGTTATACGTTTCGGCTCTGGCAAGCAGGAAAGGCACACCCGCAAGGGAAGCTGCCGATAGCGCTCTTGGGAGGGGCACGGGCATGTCAACGCTGTCGATCATCATCGCCGACGATCATCCGCTGTTTCGCGGCGCATTGCGCCAGGCGATCAGCGGCATGGAGGGGGAGCACCATATCGTTGAAGCCGGCGATTTTTCCGCCGCTTACCGGGCAGCCGGCGAGCATCCCGGTGCCGATCTCATGCTGCTCGATCTCGCCATGCCGGGGGTCAGCGGCTTTTCCGGCCTGATGGCGCTTCGGGCGGAATTTGCCCATCTGCCGGTGGTGATCGTCTCGGCCAGCGATGACAGCGCCACCGTGCACCGGGCGCTGGCGCTTGGCGCCTCCGGCTTCATCTCGAAATCTTCCGGCATCGACGAGATCAGGGCCGCGATCCGTTCTGTACTGGATGGCGACATCGCAACGCCTGCAGGCTATCACGGGGTCATCGAAACCGACCCCGAGAGCACCGACCTGATCAACCGCCTGAAAACACTGACACCGCAGCAGAGCCGCGTGCTCGGCATGCTGGCGGAAGGCCTGCTCAACAAGCAGATCGCCTATGAACTCGGGGTCTCCGAAGCGACGATCAAAGCGCATGTCTCGGCCATACTGCTGAAACTCAATGTCGACAGCCGCACCCAGGCGGTAATCCAGCTCGGCAAGATCAACACCACGATGGTCGCATGAGCCATGTCGAAAGAAGAAGGACTTTATTCCTTTTTCTCTTTACGAACTGACCTCCCCGGAGTAAAGTTCTGCCGATCAACCGGGAGGCGGTTATCGCCGTTGCGATGCAATGCTGCCAAAATACGCGCATGAACGAATCTGGAGCGCCCTGGACAAGCTGGCCGAACAGAACCAGTTGACACCTTCCGGCCTTGCCCGTCGTGCAGGCCTGGATCCGACCGCCTTCAACAAGTCCAAGCGGCTGGGGGCTGACGGCCGGGAACGCTGGCCCTCCACCGAATCGATTGCCAAGGTGCTGGCCGCAACCGGCGCAAGCCTCGATCAGTTCTTCGCCTCGATCTATGGACGCCCGGCTCAATCCTCGATTCCTGAGGGTGCCTTTCCGCCGCAAACCGACAGCATTCCGCTTCTGGGCTTTGCCCGCGCCGGAGCGGGCGGTTTTTTCGACGATGGCGGCTATCCCGCAGGCGAAGGCTGGGATGTGGTGAAATTTCCCGCCTCGGCGGAGCGGCGCGCCGGCGTCTATGCGCTGGAGGTGCAGGGCGAAAGCATGATGCCGCTCTATCGGGATGGCGATGTGCTGATTGTCGAACCGGGGGCGCAGGTCCGGCGCGGCGACCGGGTGGTGGTCAAGACCCGCGAGGGGGAAGTGATGGCAAAGGTGCTGATGCGCCACACGCCGCTCTCGGTCGAGTTGATGTCGCTGAACCCCGAACATCCCAATCGCAACCTCGATGCGCAGGAGGTCGAATGGGTGGCGCGGATCATCTGGGCCAGCCAATAGGACTTCAATCTCAGAAACGGCCGGAGCGGCCGCCGATGGCTTGCGTTGTCCCTGCCGGGCGCAAGGCAGGTGGGCACGGCGCAAACCCGCAATCGGCCCTTGCAACGGCCCACTGCGCTTCCTACCTGAACGCCAGACGAAACAAAGGTTTGAACCCCCAATGACTTCAGTAATCCCGGCAGAAGAAGCCCTGATCTATACAATGGTGATTGCCTCTGCGGTCGACAGCCAGATGCCGGATGAGGAACTCGGCTATATCGGCAATCTCGTGCAAACACTGCCGGTCTTCGCCGGTTTCAATGCCGGTCGGCTGGTCGCCGTATCGCAGGATTGCCAGGCCCTGCTCTCCGCTGAAGACGGGCTCGACACCGCCCTGCAACTGATCCGGCAGGCCCTTCCGGCGAAGCTTTGCGATACGGCCTATGCGCTGGCGGTTGAGGTGGCCTCCGCCGACCTGAAACTGACGCCGGAGGAACTGCGCTTCCTGTCGCGGCTGCGTGACACCCTGTCCCTGGACAAGCTGACCTGCGCGGCCATCGAGCGCAGCGCGATTGCCCGGTACCGCAAGATCTGACCGGTACAGGTGTGCATTTCAATAAAGCCCATAGGGGAAATAGCGCAGGTAGAGCTCCTTGAGCCTTCCCTTGCGCGACAGGGCGAGCAGGGCATGATCGATGGCCTGCTGTACCAGGTCATCGTCCGGACGCATCATGATCGACAGGCCCTCGCCGAAGAAGTGCTCGGAGGCATAGGGGCCGTCGAAAAGCGCACAGCAATGATCGGCGCTTTGGCCTGCGGCCCAGAAGGCCAATTGCACGCCATCGCCGAAGGCCCCGTCAATCTTGCCATTTTTAAGAGCCGCGAGCATCGTCTCCCGGTCCGGAAAGGCAACGGGCCTGATCGCGGGGAACCAGGTCTTCAGCATTGCCTCATGGGTGGTGCCGCCGACAATGCCGACGGCGCGACCCGCAAGCGCCGTCACCGCATGGCCTTGCAGGCCCAGCCCCGCATTGACGACAAACCGGGCTGGCAACGTCATATAGGGCCGTGAGAACAGGTAGTTCTGCCGCAACGCGCTCGTTACCCCCACACCGGCAATCACCGCATCGCCCTCGCCCTTGTCGAGAGCCGCCGGCAATTCCGGATAGGGCATTGCCTCGATCTGGCATTTCGCCTCGATATCCAGCTCACCACAGATCTCGCGGACCAGATCCACCTGGAAACCGGTCAGGTGACCGTTCTTGTCGGCGAAATTGAACGGTGGAAAATCAAGGGTCGTGAGGAAGCGCAGGCGCACCAGTGCCGAAAGATCCGGCTTGGCAAGCCGCTCGCGGGAATCGAAGAGGAGCGGCAGGGACGGTGCCGCTCCATCCGCAGCCCGAACCGGGAGCGCAGGGATATGCACAGCCAAACACACGCCGAGGGCGCAGATGGCCTTGCAACTCCGCAACGCCTCAATTAGCTTGACCTTATATTTTTGTAGTTTCATTTTTCCTGTTAAACCTGTGAGAGGCTTATGGGGGAACAACCGCATGTTCCGAAAAGAAATGCAAGCGGGCCTGTGACAAATCCGGGTCCGGTGGACGAACAGACAGGATGGGAAGAGGAGCGGTTTCTCCAGGAACTTGGTCTCGGACAGGCGGTGATTGCCGCAGCGCGGGCCAGATGCCGGAAAAACGGAACCTTGCTGGAAGAGGAACTGCTCGCCAGCGGCGACATCAGCGAAGCGGTTTTCTACGGCGGCATCGCCCGATGGCTGCGACTGCCCTTCCAGCCGGATATCGATGTCGACCTGATCGAGGACCGGTTTGATCTGGATCTGCTGCTGCGCCACCCCTATGCGCTGAAATTGCGTCCGCCCCACGCACCCACCGTGACCGCGCTGCCGCCACGGCTGGAGCAGATGGCGAAACTGTCGCGTGATATCGCGTCCAGCCAGGCCATCCGGTCGCGGCTGGCCATCACCACACCTGGAGCCATCCGCCGGGTGGTCTGGGCAAAAGGCCAGGCACGCCGCAGCCGCCAGAGTGTCGCAGGACTGTTTGAAACCGCGCCACAGATGAGCGCCCGGATCCCCCTTGCCGGCAGTCAGGGATTTGCGCTCGGGCTGATGCTGGCCAGTGCCGTTGCGGGCAGCCTCGCCCTTCCCGGCACAATGCTGGCCTTTGCCCACATGTTTCTGTCCCTGCTCTACATGTCGACTGTGCTGTTCAGGGTCTGGAGCCTGATCAGCATGAAAGGCGCGTGCCGTCCCGACACGGGCCGCAAACCCGATGCCAGGCCTTGTCCGGTCTATTCCGTGCTGGTCGCGCTCTATCGGGAGGCGGCGATGGTGCCGCAGTTGGTCGACGTGCTCGGCACGCTCGACTGGCCGAAGTCCCGGCTGGACATCAAGCTTGTCTGCGAGGCCGACGATGAAGAAACCCGCAACGCGCTCGGCCAGTTGAAGCTGCCTGTTTATATGGAGGTGGTGCTGGTGCCGCCTTGTCAGCCCCGAACCAAGCCCAAGGCGCTGGCCTATGCCCTGCCGGGCGCACGCGGTGAATTCCTCACCATCTATGACGCGGAAGACCGGCCCCATCCCGGCCAGTTAAAACAGGCCTATGCGCGGTTCAGCCTGCAGGGACCGGAGCTTGCCTGTCTTCAGGCACCGCTGACCATCACCAATGGCGGCAAGACCTGGCTTTCCTCACTGTTTGCGCTGGAATATGCCGCGCAATTCCGGTGCTTTTTGCCAATGCTGGCCCGCAATACGTTGCCAATGCCACTCGGCGGAACATCCAATCACTTCCGCCGCAGTGCCCTTGAAGCGGCAGGCGGCTGGGATCCGCACAATGTCACCGAAGACGCCGATCTCGGCCTTCGCCTCTACCGGCTCGGATACCATGCCGACATGCTCGACCTGCCGACGCTGGAAGAAGCGCCTGAGAGTCGCTCGATCTGGCTGGGGCAGAGAAGCCGCTGGTACAAGGGCTGGCTTCAGACCTATCTGGTCAGCATGCGCAATCCTCTTGATCTGTTGCGGCAGCTGGGCTGGCGCGGCTTTGCCGCCTTCCAGCTGGCAACGGTATCCATGGTGGTCACGGCCCTGCTCCATCCCGTCATCCTTCTCAGCCTCGGTATGCTCGCCTGCGACCTCTATCGGCACGCCTTGCCCGCGCTCGCTTCGCTGGCCGGCCTGCTTGCCGTGGCGGACATGATCAATCTCTTCCTCGGCTATGCGATCCTGCCTCTGGCAGGCCTTGTTCTCGCCCGGACAAGCGGGACCCGGTGGCTGTACCGGCATCTTCTCCATATCCCGCTCTACTGGATGATGCTGACGGTTGCCGCCTGGAAGGCCCTTGCCGGACTGATCCGAAATCCGCATCACTGGCAAAAAACACCGCATGTTCCAGCTGGCCGGTGGGCCGGTGCGGCCAGCTAGAGTTGGTCAGGAAAAAGTGGAATCGGGTTTTCCCGCGCAAGCTTGTTTGTGCGCGCAAACTTGATTGCGCGAAAAGACAAACGAAGTTTTGCGCGTGGAACAAGCAATCGAAGAGGTTTGGAGCGTTGAACCGGAACGGGGTTGCCAAGCGCGAGACCAAAACGCCGACGCTCGTTATTGGACATCGGATTTTATGCGTTTGCAGCCCGGCGCAGGTCTGGATCAGCTTTGCGTGTTTATTGTTGTCGATTATAAGAAGACACCGTCCACGACACTCCAGAGAGTAGGAACATTGATGTCGAACTGGGGCACATTTGCGAGAGGCAGCTTGGCCGCATCATCCCTGATTTTCCTTTCAGCGTGCATGAACAACCATACGATTGCGAATTTCCATTTGCAGGAAATCGCACCCGGGTGCCAGGCACTCTTTGACGGGGGCGAGCTTTACAATCAAGCTCGCAAAGAAGGCGGCATTGCGGCCATTGCCGTGGGCGACAAGTGCCCCAGCAATTTGCCAAACACCGCTGACACCTATATCTGGAAGAAAACCTCGATCATCGCAGCGAAACAAAGCGTTAGAGTCGTGTCCACCAAGAATGCCAAGGGCATAATCTACACAAATATCATAAGGCGCAATGACGGAACATATGCAAAGCGGCGCGGAAAATGGGTGTCTCTCTTCTTCAGTCGAAGCGAGTCCCCTGTGCCGCACTGAAATTGCCGTAGCATAAGACCATACAATCCGCAAAATCCTGCAACGATCTTGCAGATTGTCCGCCGGAAGAGGCGCAGCCCAAAGCAGCTTCAAAGATCACAGCGCGCTTTTCTTCTTAGAGTCTGTCAGGTTCATACTGAACCTGACCTTTTGGCGAGACTCTAGTTTTCGTTTGTCTTTTCGGGAATATTTGTTTTTTTCCCTGACAAACTCTAGAGCCCTTTGTTTTCGTTTGTCCTTTCGGGAAAACCGGATTCCACTTTTCCCTGACAAACTCTAGGGTGCTTCATTCTTGAAAATCGCCGAAAAGCGCGGATCAAAGGCTCGGGAAATGGGTTCGGCGGCAGCACCAAGTGCCACAGACCACCGATCAGCCAGGCCGATCTGCAACCGCGGAAGGGAGCGATCAGCACGTGCGGCAAGCGAGGGCAGCAGCGGCTTCGTTCCTTCTACAAGCCGCTCCAGCAAACGCCGCGGTGCACCTCCCGACAGGATGATTGTCTGCGGGTCGAAAACCGATTCCAGCATGTGAACCGCCCAACGCAGGCCGGCGGTGGCGTCGGCAATCCAGCTGTCGAGCAGGGGCGCGGGATGCGCGACGATCTCCTCCACCAGATCGAAAAGGTCGCAGGCAGCGGGGTCGTGACCGAAAGCCTTGACCAGCGAGGCGAGCGAGGCGCGGTGCTCAAGTGGCAGCAGGCCCGCATGGGCCGCCAGACCCGGCCTTTCGCCCTGCAACAGCGGCACCAGTGACAAGCCGACCTCACCCGCATTGCCATTTGCACCGGTATAGAGTTCGCCGTTCAGAATGAGCCCGGCCCCGAATCCGTAACCGAGATAGAGGCAGATCGCGCATTCCAGGCCATTTGCAGCCCCCACCAGCTTTTCCGCCGTAGCGGCAGCAGCGGCATCGTTCTGCAGCACAACCTGCAAACCTGTCTGTTCCGCCAGTTCCCGGGCAAGGGGGAATGATTGCCAGCCGGACATCGTCCAGGGACTGTCTTCCATCTCGACCGCACCAAACGGACCAGGCATGGCGGCCCCCAGGCCGACGAGCCGCTCGCTGCCCGAAGCGCTCTCGGCCTTCAGCGATTGCCGGGCTGTGGCAATCAATTCCAGCAGAACCTTCATGCCCTGGTGCGGGTCGCTGTCCGTCAGGGCGGCCTCCAGACGGAGGCGGACAGTGCCGACCAGATCGACCGCGATCAGCCTTGTCACGTGCCGGTCGATCTGCAAACCGAGCGCAAATGCCCCGTCCGGCACCAGTTCATAGGGCGTGATCGGCTGGCCGCGCGCGATGCGCACGGTTTTCTGCGGGCGCACCACGCCGCGCTGCTCCAGTTCGTCGACAATATTGGAAATCGTCTGCTTGGTGAGCCGGGTAGCACGGGCAAGATCGGCGCGCGACAGCGCCCCGTTGATCCGCAAGGCATCCACGATCACCCGGCGATTATGCGCACTTGCGCCGCCGAGATTGGTCCCGGCACGGGCGCGAATGGTCCCCTTGCTGCTCATCGATTCTCCCCTTGACAGAAAGAGACTCTTCCATGACAATTAAGTCAAGGCAATTGACTTAACAAGATCGATACCAACCTTCTTTCCGAAATGCATGCCTGACGGAAGGACGGAACAGGGGGCCGCATCTCCGCGCGGGGCGCGCGCGGCATGGCCGGTCAACGCTGATTGGCATCTGAGGACGGGAACGCGTGACATGCGGCGAAGGGGAAAGGCCCCCGCCGCCCAGACAAGGCTTCGGAGGAGCACGAGAATGCGGAAACAGTGGACATCAATTCTGGCAGGCGCATCGGTTCTGGCGCTGAGCGCCGCGGGCCACGCCCATGCGCAAACCACCATCAACGCCCTGTTCATGGCGCAGGCCGCCTACAGCGAAGCCGATGTGCGGGCGATGACCGACGGTTTCACCAGGGAAAACCCCGACATCAAGGTCAATCTGGAATTCGTGCCCTATGAAGGGCTGCACGACAAGGCGGTGCTGGCGCAAGGGTCGGGCAGCGGTTACGACGTCGTGCTGTTCGACGTGATCTGGCCTGCCGAATACGCCACCAACAATGTGCTGGCCGATGTCACCGACAAGATTACGCCCGAGATGAAGTCCGGCGTGCTGCCGGGTGCCTGGACCACGGTGAACTACGACGGCAAGTCCTGGGGCATGCCCTGGATCCTCGACACCAAATACCTGTTCTACAACAAGGACATTCTCGCCAAGGCAGGCATCAAGACACCGCCGAGGACATGGGAAGAGCTCTCCGCCGATGCAAAGATCATCAAGGACAAGGGCCTGCTTAAGACCCCGATCGCCTGGAGCTGGTCGCAGGCAGAGGCGGCAATCTGCGACTACACGACGCTTGTGAGCGCCTTTGGCGGCAGCTTCCTCGATGGCGGCAAGCCCTCCTTCCAGACCGGCGGCGGGCTCGACGCGCTGAAATACATGGTCGACAGCTACAAGTCCGGGCTGACCAATCCGAATTCCAAGGAATTCGTCGAGGAGGATGTCCGCCGGGTCTTCCAGAGCGGCGAGGCCGCCTTCGCGCTTAACTGGACCTACATGTACAACATGGCCAATACCGCTGCCGACAGCAAGGTGGCGGGCAAGGTCGGCGTGGTTCCGGCACCGGGGGTCGAAGGCAAGAGCACGGTGTCGGCGGTCAACGGCTCGATGGGCCTCGGCATCACCAGGACCAGCAAGAATCCTGATGCGGCGTGGAAATACATCACCTACATGACCGCGCAGAAGACCCAGAACGCCTATGCCAGGCTGAGCCTGCCGATCTGGAGCTCGTCCTACGACGATCCTGCCGTCGCCAAGGGCCAGGAAGAGCTGATCGGTGCTGCCAAGCAGTCGCTTGCCGCCATGTATCCGCGTCCGACCACGGCGAAATACCAGGAAATGTCGGTCGCCCTGCAGCAGGCCATTCAGGAATCCCTGCTCGGCCAGTCCTCGCCGGAGGATGCGCTGAAGACGGCAGCCGAAAACAGCGGGCTCTGATCCTCCCGAGGGATGGGGCGGGCGCAAATGCCTGCCCCGGCTGATCGGCTTTGCAGCCGGGAAATACAGAAATCATGGGCTTGGCAAATTCGGGCAGTCCAGCATGATCTCAACGGGGACTATTCCATGACCGGCTCCTGGCTGACCACCCGCGCCTGGCTGCTGATGCTGCCGCTTCTCGGCGTGATGATCGCTGTCATCGGCTGGCCGATGATCGACACGATCCATCTGTCCCTTACCGATGCAAAACTGGTCGGCACCAGCGGAACCTATGTGGGTGTCGCAAACTATGCAAAGACTCTGTCGAACTCGGGCTTTCTGAGGGCGCTTGGTAACACGACGGTGTTTGCGGTCGTGTCCGTTGGCCTTGAAATGGTGCTGGGCGTGCTGGCGGCCCTGCTGCTGAACCAGCAATTTTATGGCCGCTCTGTCTTGCGGGCGATGATGATCCTGCCCTGGGCGCTGCCGACAGTGGTCAATGCGACGCTCTGGCGGCTGATCTACAATCCGGAATATGGCGCGCTTAATGCGGCGCTGATGAAGGTGGGCCTGATCGATGCCTATCGCTCCTGGCTTGGCGAGCCCGGCACCGCCATGGCGGCGCTGGTGCTGGCCGACTGCTGGAAGAACTTTCCGCTGGTCGCCCTGATCGCCCTTGCCGCCTTGCAGGCCGTGCCGCGCGACATCATCGCCGCCTCGATGGTGGATGGTGCCCCGGTGCTGAAGCGCTTCCGCTTCGTCATCCTGCCCTATCTGATGGGCCCGCTGCTGGTGGCGCTGGTGCTGCGCACCATCGAGGCCTTCAAGGTCTTCGACATCATCTGGGTGATGACCCGCGGCGGCCCCGCCAACAGCACGCGGACCCTGTCGATCCTCGTCTATCAGGAAGCCTTTTCCTTCCAGCGGGCCGGGTCCGGCGCGTCGCTGGCGCTGATCGTCACGCTGCTGGTGATGCTGCTGGCACTGGCCTATGGCAGCCTGCTGAAGAAATCGGGAGACGCATGATGGAACGCCAAAGTCCCGCACTTGCGATTTTCGTTCATGCCATGGCGCTGCTGCTCGCCCTTGTCATTCTCGGGCCTGTCCTCTGGCTGTTCGTGATGAGCATTTCGTCCACCGGCGACCTCATCGCCAAGCCGCTGCACTGGTGGCCTGACGTGGTGGATTTCAGCCGCTACGCGGTACTGCTCAGCCAGGTGGAAAACAGTGCCGGTGCAGCCTTCGTTTCGGCGCTTGAAAACAGCATCATCGTTTCCGGCATGGCGACCCTTGCCGGGCTGCTTGTCGCAATTCCCGCCGCCTGGGCGGTGTCGCGCACCCCTGCCATCACCTGGTCGCTCTATGCGGTGATCGCCACCTACATGCTGCCGCCGGTAGCCCTTGCCGTGCCGCTCTACATGGGGCTTGCGAACCTCGGCCTGCTGAACTCGGTGTTCGGCCTGGCGCTGGTCTACCTCACCATCCTGGCCCCCTTCACCACATGGCTGCTGAAGTCGGGGTTCGACACCATCCCGCGCGAAATCGAAAGTGCGGCGATGATGGATGGCGCGAGCCTGTTCCAGACGCTCCGGATGATCACCCTGCCACTGGCCGCCCCGGTACTCGCCACCTCGGCGCTGTTCGCCTTCCTGCTCGCCTGGGACGAATTCTTCTACGCGCTGCTGTTTACCTCCGACCAGCGCGCCAAGACGCTGACCGTGGCGATTGCCGATCTGGCAGGAGGCCGGGTCTCCGATTACGGAATGATCGCCACGGCGGGCGTGATTGCCGCCTGTCCACCGGTTCTGGTCGGCCTGTTCATGCAGCGTGCCCTGATTTCGGGACTGACCAGCGGCGGGGTCAAGGGATGAGCATAAGGTCTCGCGCACCGGCCCGGCCCGCCCGCGCCTTTCCCGCCGCCCCGCCAGGGTCGGAGAGGTTCAGATGGAGCCAGACTGCCCCTGATCGTCTTTTTTGCCGTTTGTCTTTTCGCGCGCGCAGGTTCGCGCGGGAAAACCGGATTGCACTTTTCCCCGACAAACGCCAATGCGCCGCATTGTCGGCCTGGATTTGACCGCATGCTGAAGGAACCCCGATGAGCGCGCTCGAACTTCGTCACATCACCAAGAATTTCGGCTCGGTCGAGACGCTGAAGGGCATCGACATCACGCTTGAGAGCGGCGAGTTCCTGATCCTGCTCGGCTCGTCGGGATGCGGAAAATCGACCTTGCTGAACATCATTGCGGGTCTCGCCGAAGCGACATCGGGTGCGGTGGTCATTTCCGGCAGGGATGTGTCGAAGGTGCATCCGAAGGACCGCGACATCGCCATGGTGTTCCAGTCCTATGCGCTCTATCCGAACATGTCGGTTGCCCGCAATATTGGCTTCGGGCTCGAGATGCGGCAGGTGGACAAGGACACCCGGGACAGGGCCGTGGCAGAGGCCGCCCGCATCCTGCAGATCGAACCACTGCTCGACCGGCGCCCGTCGGAACTGTCCGGCGGCCAGCGGCAGCGGGTGGCCATCGGTCGGGCGCTGGTGCGCAATCCGAAAATCTTTCTGTTCGACGAACCGCTGTCGAACCTCGACGCCAAATTGCGTACCGAAATGCGTACCGAACTGAAACGCCTGCACCAGGCGCTGAAGGCGACCGTCGTCTATGTCACCCATGACCAGATCGAGGCGATGACGCTTGCCAGCCGGATCGCCGTGATGCGCAATGGCCAGATCGAGCAACTCGGCACGCCCGAAGAGATCTACAACCAGCCGGCCACGCTCTATGTGGCAGGGTTCGTCGGCTCCACGCAGATGAACCTGCTGGATGCGACGGTTGCCGAGGGCAAGGTCACCCTTGATGGAACCGAAACATCTCTTGCCCTGCCGCAAGGGCAGATGATCCGGCCGGGACCGGCGATACTCGGGTTTCGGCCCGAAGATGCCGATATTGCCGGCGAAGGCGAAGCGGTCACGCTTGCCGTCGTGGCAGACGTGGTGGAACTGACCGGTCCCGACGTCGTTCTGACCGCGCTTTGCGGCACGCACCGGATTCGCGCCACCCTTCCGCCGCGCGCACGCCCGCAGCAGGGGGATGCCCTGACCCTGAAAGTGCCCGGAACGGCCCTGCATTTCTTCGACCCCGCGACCGGCAGGCGTCTCTGACACCAGGAACGGTCGCGCAAAGAGGTCGCCCCCGTTTGCGCGACCTGGATCAGATTGCAACGCCGATTTTCAACCCGTCATGGACGGCCTCTTCGGCAGTGCGCGGCGCAAGGCAATCGCCCGCCATCAGCACCTCGACACCAAGCCCCGCCAGATCCTGCTTCAGACCATCCACCGGCCGGTGGCCGAGCGACAGGACCAGCATGTCCCTATTTTCCAGCTGGATGGGTTCACCGCTGACGACATGCTGCAGAAAGACAGTGCCGCTGTCGATGCCAAACAGGCGGGCATAGGGGGTGACACGAACCTGCAACCTGTGCAGTTCGGCGGCGATATTGTCGCGGACGTAGAGCGGCAGCATGGAACCTGCATGGGTGCCATTGACGGCGAGTTCGACGTCACTGCCCTCCTTCACCAGCAATTCTGCAAGGCCCGGACCGATCCAGTCGCCGCGCCAGTCGGCAATCACCACCCGGCGGCCCGGCCGGGCTTGCTTGCGCAGGATCTGCCAGGCATCAGCGACCTGCACCGATCCGTCATCGGGGAGTTCCGGCAGATAGGGCACGGCGCCCGTCGCGATCACGACCGTATCGGGCCTTTCGCGCTCGACCAGGGCACGATCTACAGAGATGCCTTTGACAACCCGGACCTGATGCTGTTCCATTTCCTGCGCGAAATTGGTGATGATGCCGCCGAATTCCGCCCGGCGCGGGAGAAGCTGTGCAAGCCTTGCCTGTCCTCCAAGCTGGCTGTCGCGCTCGTAGAGCGTGACCCGATGGCCGCGCCGGGCCGCCGTGATCGCCGCCTTCATGCCCGCCGGGCCGCCGCCCACAACCATCACCGATTTTGCCACGGGTGCCATTATCAGGGTGCCGTAGCGCAGTTCCCGCCCGGTTTCGGGATGCTGGATGCAGGAGATCGGATAGCCCCGGTGGAAGTGCCCGATACAGGCCTGGTTGCAGGCTATGCAGGCGCGGATCGTCTCCGCCCGGTTGCCTTCGGCCTTGTTCGGCATGTCGGGATCGCAGATCAGCGCCCGGGTCATGCCGCACATGTCGGCTGCCCCGCTGGCAATCAGCATTTCGGCGTCCTGCGGCTGGTTGATCCGCCCGGCCACGAAGACCGGGATCGTCAGCGCGCGCTTGATCCGCTCTGCGTCCCCCGCCAGATAGGCGTTCCGGAATGCCATGGGTGGCACGATGTGGATCGCGCCGCCGAGCGAGGCCGAGGTGCCCGCCGTGACATTGACAAAGTCCAGCAGCGGTTCAAGGCCCGTGCAGCAGGCAAGAACCTCGTCTGCCGCCAGCCCCGCCTCATCCCGTTCGTCCGCGCTGATCCGCATGCCGATCACGAAATCGTCGCCGGTCGCCTCACGCATCGCCAGAAGGGTTTCTTGCAGGAAGCGCAGCCGGTTTGCGGGACTGCCGCCATACTCATCCTCGCGCTGATTGACGCGGGGGTTGAGAAACTGGGCGGGCAGATAGCCATGGCTTGCCACGAATTCGACGCCATCGAGGCCCGCCTGATACATGCGCCGGGCGGCGGCGGCATAGCCGTGGATGATTTCCCGGATGAGATCGGGTTCCAGCGCGCGGGGCATGACATGGAAGCGCTCGTTGGGCGACACCGAAGGCGCATAGGCGACCGCCAGCAGGCCGTCGCTGCTTTCCATGATTTCCCGGCCCGGATGAAACAGCTGCGAGAAAATCGCACAGCCTTCCGCATGGCAGGCCTCCGCCAGTTGCCGGTAACCGTCGATGCAGGCGTCATCGGTGGCCATCAGCAGATGCGGGGTGTAGCGTGCCGTTTCATGCACGCCGGCCACCTGGGTAATGATGAGGCCCACCCCACCTTTGGCGCGAGCCTTGTGATAGGCAATCAGCGCCGCATTGACCGTATCATCGGTGGGCAGGGTGGTGTCGTGCCCTGTCGACAGGATTCGGTTCTTGATGGTCTTGCCACGGATGGTGAGCGGCGAGAACAGTGCTGGAAACGGTCGATCCGCCATGCCTCACATCCCCGCCCGCTGGCGCCAGTCGACCGGCGACAGCGCGTAGAACACGGTCGCCCCATCGCCTTCGTAGCGCAGCGGGGTATTTTCCGGAATCCACAGCACATCGCCGACGGTGCATTCATGAACGGCATCCCCGACCCGCAGGCGAAAGGTGCCCTCAAGGCAGACGATCAATTCGTCATAGAGAACCGTCCATTCGATGGAACAGCCATCAAACCGCGCCACCCCTGCGCCCATCGATCCACTCACTTCCGGCCCTACCAGACGGCTGATCGACGCCCTCCCGGACGCATCGCCATAGGGCTCGAACACCCGCTCGCTGCTTTTGAAATGCACAATGCCCGACATGCAACCCCCTCGATCCCAGCTGAAACACAGGCCTGGATATAAGGGGGAAGGCGCCCAAAGATAAAGGTTATTTTCCGGGATTGTCTTGCCGGCGAAGCGCCGGGGAATGAAATCATTGGAGCGGGTGAAGGGAATCGAACCCTCGTATTCAGCTTGGGAAGCTGCTGCTCTACCATTGAGCTACACCCGCCTGAAACAGCGCTCCCGAAAGGGCGCGCGGTTCCCTTTCTTTCACCGGTTCGCCGGTGGTTGTCAAGCCGGGGAGTGGGATGGCTTTTGGCGGAGGGATCAATAGCCGTCGGCGGGGCGCAGTTTGGGCGGCTTGAAGTGTTTGGAAAGTTTCAGGCCCTGGGCCTGATAGTTCGAGCCCTGCTGGCCGTAGAGACCTTCCGGGCGGGCGAGCATGTGTTCATAGACCAGCCGTCCGACGATCTGGCCATGTTCGAGAATGAAGGGCACTTCATGGCTGCGCACTTCGAGAACCGCGCGGCTGCCGGTGCCTCCGGCACCCGCATGGCCAAAGCCCGGATCGAAGAAGCCGGCGTAATGCACCCGGAATTCGCCCACCAGCGGATCGAAGGGGGTCATTTCGGCGGCATAGAGCGGCGGCACATGCACGGCCTCGCGCGACACAAGGATGTAGAATTCGTCGGGATCGAGGATCAGCTCGTCGGTCCCCCGGCTATAGAGCGGCTCCCAGAAATCCAGCACGTCATGGGCGGCCTTGCGGTCGACGTCGATCACTCCGGTATGGTGCTTGCCGCGATAGCCGACCAGCCCTTCCGGTCCGGTGCCCTTGAGGTCGATCGACAGCGCGATTGCGCCGCCCGCCACATTCGGGGCATCGCTGGCGACAAGGGTTTCGGCATGGTGCAACGCCAGAAGATCCTCTTCCCCGATCAGCGAATGGCCGATCCGGAAGCGGATCTGCGACAGGCGGGACCCGCGGCGCACCACGACCGGAAAAGTGCGCGGCGAGATTTCCAGATAGAGCGGCCCGCTGTAGCCGGCCGGGATCTTGTCGAATTCCTGGGCGTGATCGGTGATGACGCGGGTGAAGATGTCGAGGCGGCCGGTCGAGCTTTTCGGATTGGCAGAGGCCGACATGCCATCCGGCAGATCAAGGCTTTCCATCAGCGGCACGATGTAGACGCAGCCGGTTTCAAGCACCGCGCCCTGCTCCAGGCTGATTTCATGGAGTGTCAGACGGGCGAGCTTTTCGGAGACTTTTGCACCCGGCCCCGGCATGAAGCTGGCGCGCACCCTCAGCGCCCTGGCACCAAGCCTGAGGTCGAGGCTTGCCGGCTGCACCTGATCGGCGTCGAGCGCCGCCTCGCTTTTCAGCCTGCCGCTGGCAAACAGCGTCCTGATCGCGCTGTCGGCCAGAATGCCGGTTGTCCGTGTCATCGGCACCACTCCATATTCCGCTCACAAAGGCAAAGCTTCGCCACGCGGTCGCCACCGCGCAACTTGTCTCCGCGACATTTCTTTCCGGAGAGGCCGATTGACGCAAGCTCTATTCAGCGATATGGCAACCTTATCCCGTGGTGATTTGGCCGGTCGGCTTGCAGCCACGTTAAACAAGTGGCTAAAGGACCGGGTTTGTTGAAAACCGGTCCCCGTTGGGCGACCGGTTTTTTGTTATGGAAAGCAGATTGGCATGAGCAATTCCTGGCGTCCCGCAACACAGCTCGTCCACGGCGGAACCACCCGCTCCCATCACGGCGAAACCTCGGAAGCGATCTTCCTGACCCAGGGCTTCGTCTATGAGAATTCCGAGGCCGCCGAGGCACGCTTCAAGGGCGAGACCGACGGTTTCATCTATGCCCGCTACGGCAGCCCGACCAATGACATGTTCGAAAAGCGGATGTGCATGCTGGAAGGCGCCGAAGATGCGCGCGCCACCGCGTCCGGCATGGCCGCCGTCACCGCCGCCATCCTCTGCCAGCTGAAGGCCGGCGATCACATCGTCGCCGCCCGCGCCCTGTTCGGCTCCTGCCGCTGGGTGGTGGAAACGCTGGCGCCGAAATATGGCATCGGCTGCACGCTGATCGATGGCCGCGATCTCGCCAACTGGGAAAAGGCGATCCAGCCGAACACCAAGGTGTTCTTCCTGGAAAGCCCCACCAATCCGACGCTCGAGGTGATCGACATTGCAGGCGTGGTGCGCCTTGCCAACCAGATCGGCGCAAAGGTCGTGGTTGACAATGTCTTCGCCACGCCGCTCTTCCAGAAGCCGCTGGAACTCGGGGCCCATATCGTCGTCTATTCCGCCACCAAGCATATCGATGGCCAGGGCCGCTGCCTTGGCGGTGTCGTGCTGTCGGACAAGAAATGGATCGACGAGAACCTGCATGACTATTTCCGCCACACCGGCCCGGCGATGTCGCCGTTCAATGCCTGGACGCTGCTGAAGGGGATCGAAACCCTGCCGCTTCGGGTGCGCCAGCAGACGGAGAATGCCGCAAAGCTTGCCGATTTCCTCGCCGAACAGAAGCAGGTGGCCCGGGTGATCTATCCCGGTCGCAAGGATCACCCGCAGGCCGATATCATCGCCAAGCAGATGTCCGGCGGCTCGACGCTGGTCTGTTTCGAGATGAAGGGTGGCAAGCAGGCGGCCTTTGCGCTGCAGAACGCGCTGCAGATCGTGCGGATTTCCAACAATCTCGGCGATTCCAAGAGCCTGATCACCCATCCCGCCACCACCACCCACAAGAACCTCAGCGATGAGGCCCGGGCGGAGCTCGGGATTTCGGCAGGCACGGTGCGGCTTTCGGCAGGCATCGAGGATCCGGCAGACCTGATTGCCGATTTCGCCGCCGCCCTGTCGAAGGTTTCGGCGTAAGGTCGACCGAAAGCGGCGCTCGCCCCGATGGCCCCGGTGAGCGCCACGACGGCGATGCCGTCACCGGGACGTCCGGTACGCAAGTCCCGACGGTTAACCCGCTTGGCGCGATAATTTCACCATAACGCTCGCAATGCGAGTTAGTTGAGCGACATAACCGACCATCGAGGATGGCAAATTCCTTTTTCCTGTCATCCGGCCTTTGGTTATGCTTAACTTTTTATCACTAAAGTCCCCGCGTTGAGGAGGGCTTCCGGTTTCGCATCTGAAGGCGGATCCCCCGGCAACAGAATGTCCCAACAGGTCGATTGACGAAGGTAATACCAATGTACAGGGCCCTGACTCGGGGTATCGAGGTGGTTGTCGAACCCTATTATCTGGAGGAGCAATCCGACCCGGAAGATGATCGCTATGTCTGGGGCTACCGCATCGTCATTTCAAACATGTCGAAAGAGCCGGTGCGTCTCGTCAGCCGCTACTGGCACATCACCGACCAGAATGGTCAGGTCGACGAGGTCACTGGCCCCGGCGTGATCGGCGAGCAGCCGCATCTCGGCCCCGGCGACACCTACGAATATTCCTCGGGCTGCCCGCTTGACACCCCGTCAGGCATGATGTTCGGCCGCTATCAGATGGAAAGCGACCGGGGCGAGCTTTTCGATGTCGACATCCCCGCCTTCTCGCTGGATGTGCCGGGGCTTACCCGCATCCTGAACTGATATTCCGCCATAAGCCCCGCCCGCGCATCAGGCGGGCAGGATCTCGCTTGCCTCGTAGCGATAGGTGGTCGAGCAGAACTCGCAGGTGACGGAAATCGCCCCGTCTTCCAGGCTGTCCCTCACCTCTTCGGCAGAGAAGCCCGACAGGACCCCCTTGATCTTGTCGCGCGAGCAGCTGCAGCGATCTTCCACCACTTCCGGTGCATAGACCCGTACGCCCCGTTCATGGAACAGGCGGAACAACAGCCGTTCTGCCCCGACCAGCGGATCGGTCAGTTCGGCCGCATCGACGGTTTCGACAAGCGCCCGGGCCTCGAGCCAGCTGTCGTCCTCCTCGATCAGCATCTCGACCTCGTCACCGTCACCGCCGGGCAGGTCCGGCTGGCGCATGCGCTCCGGGGCCTGCGGCAGAAACTGCACGATGACGCCACCCGCCCGCCAGTGATGGCGCGGCTTGCCGTCTGCGCCCCGGTCATAGAACTCGGCGGAACCGAGACGGACGCGGGTCGGGATCTGTTCGGACTGGCGGAAATAGGTGCCGGCAATTTCCTCCAGCGTCGCCCCGTCAAGCGAGACGATGCCCTGATAGGGCTGGGTGAACTTGCCCTGGTCGATGGTGAAGGCGAGCACGCCCTTGCCGAGCAGGTCCTGCGGGGCGCTGGCACCGGCAGCAATCGCGGCGTCAAGATCTTCCTGCCTGAAGCGGGCATAGGCGCGCACGCTTGACGGGGTGGAGAAATCCACCACCAGCAGGTCGACCGGCCCGTCGCCACGGGTCTGCACCGTGAACTTGCCGTCGAATTTCAGCGAGGTGCCGATCAGCACGCTGAGCGCCACCACTTCCGACAGCAGGCGGGCAACGGCCGGCGGATAATCGTGACGGCCAAGAATGGCGTCGAGGATCGGGCCGAGCTGCACCGCGCGTCCGCGCACATCCATGCCTTCCACCTGGAAGGGCACGACATGGTCATCTCCGGCGAAACCGAATTCTCCGAGCCTTGTGGCACCTTCTGCCATAATCATCTCCCTGATCGGCACATGCCCGACACGGGAAAACGACAGGGCCGTCTTGCCGGTATCTGCGCATGGCACAAAAGAAAAAGAGCGGCCTGTCCAGAGCAGGCGGACAGGCTACGCTCTCATGTTGTTCCACTATATGGGTCGCCTTCGGACTTACACCAGACCGAAACACCAGGCGAGAACCGATTTCTGTGCGTGCAGGCGGTTTTCGGCCTCGTCGAAAACCACCGACTGCGGACCATCGATCACCGCGTCCGTCACCTCCTCGCCGCGATGGGCGGGCAGGCAATGCATGAACAGCGCATCGGGCTTTGCCCGCTGCATCAGCGCCTCGTTGACCTGGAAGGGCTGGAAGATGTTGTGGCCGCGCGCCTTGTGCTCCTGGTTCATCGACACCCAGGTGTCGGTGACGACGCAGTCGGCCCCTTCGACCGCGCGCCCGGCATCATGGCAGAGCATCAGGTCGCCGCCATGGTTGCGCGACCAGTTCAGGAACTTGTCATGCGGCTCCGAGCCGAGCGGCACCGCCATGTTCATCCGGTAGCCGAACTGGGCGGAGCCTTCGATCAGCGAATGCAGGATATTGTTGCCATCGCCCGCCCAGGCAATCGTCTTGCCGCTGACCGGGCCGCGATGCTCTTCAAAGGTCATGATATCGGCCATGATCTGGCAGGGATGGGTGTCATCCGTCAGGCCGTTGATGACGGGCACGGTCGCATGCTCGGCAAGTTCGAGCAGGCGGCGGTGGTCGGTGGTGCGGATCATGATCGCATCGACATAGCGCGACAGCACCTTGGCCGTATCGCCGATGGTTTCGGCACGGCCAAGCTGCATTTCGGTTCCGGAGAGAAACAGCGTTTCGCCGCCAAGCTGGCGCATGCCGACATCGAAGGAGACGCGGGTGCGCGTCGAGGGCTTTTCAAAGATCATCGCCAGCATCTTGCCGGCAAGCGGCTTGTCCGCAGTTCCGGCCTTTGTGGCGGCCTTGCGCAGTTTCGCATCCTCGAGAATGCGCCGCAGCGCGGCAGCGTCGGTGGTGGCGAGATCGATGAAATGCTGGGGGGATGCCATGGTGTGGTCCTGTTTCATGCTCAGGCGGGGGCTTCAGGCGGTCTTGGATGCGTTTGCGGCACGCACGGACAGGGCGGCACGCTCGATGCGCTCCAGACCCTCGCGCACGTCCTCGGCGGAAATCGTCAAGGGCGGCAGCAGGCGGAGGACATTTTCGCCGGCGGGAACGCCAAGCAGATGTTCGGCGCGCATGGCCAGCAGCAGTTCCGAGGACGGCTGAACCGGCCTTATACCGAGCATCAGCCCCTCGCCGCGAATTTCGGCAATGACATCGGGGAACCGGTCGGCCAGCGAGGCAAGCCCCTGCCGGAAGACCAGCGAGATGTCACGGACATGGTCGAGGAAGCCGTCCGCGAGCACCACGTCGAGCACCGCCTGGCCGACGGCCATGGCCAGCGGATTGCCGCCATAGGTCGAACCATGGGTGCCCGCGACCATGGCGGAGGCAGCCTCTGAAGTGGCAAGGCAAGCGCCCAGCGGGAACCCGCCGCCGATCCCCTTGGCGACCGCCATGATGTCGGGGCTGATCCCCGACCATTCATAGGCAAACAGCTTGCCGGTCCGGCCGACGCCGCATTGCACCTCGTCCAGCACCAGCAGCAGGCCATGTTCGCGGCAGAGCGCTTCGAGCCCGCGCAGGAATTCGTTCGTTGCCGGACGGATGCCGCCCTCGCCCTGCACCGGCTCGACCAGAATGGCGGCGGTGTCAGGGGTGATGGCCGCCTTGACGGCGTCGAGATCGCCGAAGGGCACCGGATCGAAGCCGGGGGCCTTCGGGCCGAAGCCCTCGATGTATTTCTCGTTGCCCCCCGCCGCGATGGTGGCGGTGGTGCGACCGTGAAAGGCACCCTCGAAGGTGATGATGCGGTAGCGGTCCGGAAAGCCTTTGGCGAAATGGTAGCGGCGCGCGGTCTTGATCGCGCATTCCAGCGCCTCGGCACCGGAATTGGTGAAGAACACCTTGTCGGCAAAGGTCACGTCCATCAGCCGGCGCGCCAGCGCCTCCTGGCCGGGGATCTCATAGAGATTGGAGAGATGCCAGACCTTTTCGGCCTGTGCCGTCAGCGCCGCGATCAGGTACGGATGGGCATGGCCGAGCGAATTGACGGCAACGCCTGCGGCAAAATCCAGATAGCGCTCACCGCTTTCCGTCGTCAGCCAGGCCCCCTTGCCATGGGTGAAACGCAGCGGCGTGCGGTTATAGGTATCGTAAAGCTGGCTGCTTGCGGCCATGGCCTGTCTCACTCACATCGGCTCTTCAGGAGGGCCGCTCTGGCCGCGCCCCGCAAAAATCAAAAATGCCGCCTTGCGGCGGCGGCGCAATATCGTCATTTCGCAATGCAATGTCAACAAAACCGCCGCATTTCCCGACCAGACAGGTAAATCACCCAAATGGGTTATGTGCGGCCTGCGTCCCCGCCTTGCGCTGCGAGCAAGTTGGGGAAAAGTCGAAAATCGAATCACGATGATTCCAGCGACTCTTGTCACAGAGTCAGGCTCACACTAGGTTAAAACTCAATTACTAGACTGCATGCGGCGGAACTAGTCACGACAATGTAAGCAGCGTTCAGTCCCGGAGGCTTTCCGGGGCATGGTGAGGGATTCTGCCATCACAAACGCGATAGCGGAGAATGTGTATGAACTGGACAGACGAGCGCGTTGAAAAACTGAAGAAGCTGTGGTCCGAAGGTTTGAGCGCCAGCCAGATCGCCGCCCAGTTGGGTGGCGTCAGCCGCAATGCGGTCATCGGCAAGGTGCACCGTCTCAGCCTGCCGGGACGCGCCAAGGCCGGTGGTTCCGCGCCATCGACGGCAGCCCGTACGCCGAAACGCACGACATCGGCACCGCGCGCACCCAATTACGCCGCCCGCGCCACCAACGCCGCGTCCACGAGCACCACCACCCGCACCGTGACCCGCGCCCAGGGCGCCACCATGGTGCGCGAAGAGGTGGAAATCGACGCCGTCGAGGAAATGCATTTCGTGCCCGCCAGCAATGTGGTGGTGCCGATCTCACGCCGTCTGGAACTTGTGGAACTGACGGAACGCACCTGCAAATGGCCGGTCGGCGATCCCCTGAAGGAAGACTTCCATTTCTGCGGCAACGATTCCCCCGACAGTTCGCCCTATTGCGGCTATCACCAGAAACTGGCCTACCAGCCCGTCTCCGACCGCCGCCGCGCCGCCCGCTGACCAGTTTTGCAGGTTGACGAATTCGAGCACCGGCTGGAAACAGCCGGTGTTTTCATTCGAGCGGAAGCTCGAAGATTTCGGCGACGGGCCTGTCAGGAAGAAAGGCGGTCGGCACCAGTCAGGTCTCTATGGAGTAGCCTGCCCCGCGCACGGTGCGAATGACATCCGACATGGCGGCAATATTGACCGCCTTGCGCAGGCGGCCGATATGGACGTCGACGGTGCGCTCGTCGACATAGATGTCATGACCCCAGACACCATCGAGCAACTGCGAGCGGGAAAACACCCGGCCCGGCGATGACATCAGGAATTCCAGCAGCTTGAACTCGGTCGGCCCGAGCCGGATTTCCCGGCCCTTGCGGTGAACCCGGTGGGTTTCACGGTCAAGTTCCAGTTCGCCGCAGCGCAGCAGGCTTGCCAGAACCTCCGGCTTGGCCCGCCGCAGCATGGCTTTCACCCGTGCCATCAGCTCCGGCGTCGAAAAGGGTTTGACCACATAGTCATCGGCACCGGTCGAAAGGCCGCGCACCCTTTCGCTTTCCTCGCCGCGTGCCGTCAGCATGATGATCGGCAGGCGTTCGGTCTCCGGGCGCTGGCGCAGGCGGCGGCAGAGCTCGATGCCGGACACGCCGGGCAACATCCAGTCGAGGATCAGCAGATCCGGCACCCGCTCGCGCAGCCGGGTCTCGGCCTCGTCGCCCCGCAGGATGGCATCGACCTCGAAACCTTCGGCTTCAAGATTGTAGCGCAGCAGTTCGGAAATCGCTTCCTCATCTTCAACAACGGCAACTCTTGGCATCATGGTTCAAACCCCTCCTTCGGGGGAAGGCATCGATTGCAACGAAACGGCAGGCGACAGGCGGCGCGCGAAAACTCGCCCGCCCGCACGACGCTCGCAACATTCTGAATGGATGCATGTCGCTTCGCCCGGGCCTTTGCCAGGTGCGCACGACATGCCTGAGCCTTACGATCTCGCCGGTGCCACCACCGTATTGGCCGTATCATCCTTCGGACGCTCGCCTTCCGGCTGGGCGCCCGTCGCCATGTAGTAGATGGTTTCGGCAATGTTGGTGGCGTGATCGCCGATGCGCTCGATATTCTTGGCGCAGAACAAAAGATGGGTGCAGGGCGTGATGTTGCGCGGGTCTTCCATCATGTAGGTCAGGAGTTCGCGGAAGATCGACGTGTACATCGCATCGATTTCCTCGTCGCGCTCGCGGATCGACTTTGCCTTTTCCGCCGAGCGGGTGGTGTAGACGTCGAGCACTTCCTTGAGCTGGATCAGCGCCAGTTCCGAGAGATGCTCGATCCCCCGGGCAAGCTTGCGCGGCACGCCGTTTTCCTGCACCGCGATCACCCGCTTGGCGGTGTTCTTGCCAAGATCGCCGACGCGCTCGAGATCGGCGGCAATGCGCAGCGAGCCGATGATTTCGCGAAGGTCGGCGGCCACCGGCTGACGGCGGGCGATGATGATGATCGCCTTGTCGCCCACTTCCCGTTCTGCAAGGTCCAGCGCCGCATCGTCGGCAATCACCTTTTGCGCCAGGGCGGAATCCGAGGTCACCAGCGCCTGCACGGCTTCGCTCACCATCTGTTCGGCAAGCCCTCCCATTTCCGAGATCCGGCGGGTGAGGAATTTCAGTTCTTCGTCAAAGGCGGTGTAGATATGCGAGGAGGCCATGGTGGTGATCCCTGAGAAGCGGACGGAAAGGCGGAGTTCAGATCAACCGGGCTCAGCCGAAGCGGCCCATGATGTAATCCTGCGTGCGGCTTTCATCCGGATTGGTGAAGATCTTGTCGGTATCATTCTCCTCGACCAGATTGCCGAGGTGGAACATGGCGGTGCGCTGCGAGACGCGAGCTGCCTGCTGCATCGAATGGGTGACGATGACGATGGTGAAGTTCGAGCGCAGCTCGTGGATCAGTTCCTCGACCTTGGCGGTCGCAATCGGATCGAGCGCCGAACAGGGCTCGTCCATCAGGATCACCTCCGGCGACACCGCCACCGCACGCGCGATGCAGAGCCGCTGCTGCTGGCCGCCCGACAGGCCGGTGCCCGCCTCGTTCAGCCGGTCCTTCACCTCACCCCAGAGACCCGCCTTCACCAGACTGGTTTCGACGATCTGGTCGAATTCCGCCCTGGTGCGGGCAAGCCCGTGGATGCGCGGCCCATAGGCGACATTCTCGTAGATCGATTTCGGAAACGGGTTCGGCTTCTGGAACACCATGCCGACCCGGGCACGCAATTCCACCACGTCGATGGAGGGATCGTAGATATCCTGGCCATCCAGCGTGATCTCGCCCGTTACCCGGCAATTGTCAATCGTGTCATTCATCCGGTTGAGGCAACGCAGGAAAGTCGACTTGCCGCAGCCCGAGGGGCCGATGAGCGCGGTCACCGTGTTCTCGCGCACGGCAAGATTGACATCGAACAGGGCCTGCTTGGCACCGTAATGGACGGACACATTGCGGCCCATCATCTTCATTGTCGTGTCCAAAGACTGTTCGCTCATCGTCCGGTCCCGTTTCTGTTCAGTCTGTGTTTCAACCATGATGTTCATCGGATCGTGACTCCTACCAGCGCCGTTCGAACCGGCGGCGCAAGAGGATCGCGCCAAGGTTCATGATGACAAGGAACGACAGGAGCACCATGATTGCACCCGAAGTGCGCTCGGCAAAGGCCCGTTCCGCCTCGTTCGCCCACATGTAGATCTGCACCGGCAGGGCTGTCGAGGGTTCCAGCGGCGTTGCCGGGAAATTGGCGACAAAGGCGACCATGCCGATCAACAGCAACGGTGCGGTTTCGCCAAGCGCATGCGCGAGACCGATGATCGTGCCGGTCAGGATGCCGGGCATGGCAAGCGGCAGCACATGCTGGAAGATCGTCTGCATCTTCGACGCGCCAAGCCCGAGCGCTGCGGCGCGGATCGACGGCGGCACGGCCTTCAGCGAGGCACGGGTGGCAATGATGATGGTGGGCAGCGTCATCAGCGTCAGCACCAGCCCGCCGACCAGCGCCGCCGAGCGCGGCAGGCCGGCAAAATTGATGAAGATCGACAGGCCAAGCAGTCCGTAGACAATCGAGGGCACCGCCGCGAGATTGTTGATATTGACCTCGATCAGATCGGTCAGCCGGTTTTTCGGCGCAAATTCCTCCAGATAGATCGACGCGGCAACACCGATCGGCAGCGCCAGGCAGAAGACGGTGACCATCATGAACAGCGAGCCGATGGCAGCAACGCCAAGGCCTGCCGATTCCGGTCGCGACGACGCCCCCGAGGTAAAGAGGCCGGTGTTGAAGGCCTTGTGCAGGCGACCGGCATCGCGCAGCTGCTGCATCCAGCCAAGCTGCCTGTCCTTGACCTTGCGGCGGGCTTCCGGGACCGAAAGGTCGATCTGGCCCTTGTTGGCAGAATCGATATTGCCTTCGGCAAGCATGGTGACATCGACGGTCCTGCCGACCAGCGACGGATCGGCCAGCAGCATGTCGCGCAGCTGGATGCGGGCGCTTTCGGAGACCATGGCACCGGCAAGCTTGGTGCTTTTAAGTTCGGTGGCCGGAAAGTTCAGGGCCCTGGCAAGCGCGTGCCTGATCAGCTTGTTGAAATCTCCCTGGGACAGCACGGACGGATCCCCTGCGCGCTTGTTGTCGGGGTCGACATCCGTCTCGGTGAACTCGACCGGCACGGTGATTGTCGTCTGGACAAAGGCGGTATAGCCCTTGGAGACAACCGAGGTGATCAGGGTGGCGAGGAAGAACAGGCCGATGGCCATGGCGATGATGCCATAGGCGCGGAAGCGGCGTTCGGCAGCGTAGCGGCGCTTGAGGCCGATATCGCCACGGGTGCGGGCAAGGCCCGGGCTGGTGGAGGTCACGGCGCTCATTCGTACTGTTCCCGGTATTTGCGCACGATATAGAGCGCGTAGATATTGAGGCAGAGCGTGATGGCAAACAGCGTGATGCCAAGTGCGAAGGCAACCAGCGTCTGCGGCGAGGTGAATTCAAGGTCGCCGGTCAGCTGGTTGACGATCTTGACGGTGACCGTGGTCATCGGCTCGAAGGGGCTGAGGTTCAGTCGCGCGGCCACGCCCGCCGCCAGCACCACGATCATGGTTTCACCGACCGCGCGCGATGCGGTCAACAACAGTGCCGATACGATGCCCGGCAGGGCGGCGGGCAGGATGACCCGCTTGATGGTTTCAGACCGGGTAGCTCCCAGTCCAAGCGAACCGTCCCTCAAAGCCCGTGGCACCTGGGTGATGATGTCATCGGACAGCGACGACACGAAGGGGATCAGCATGATGCCCATAACGATGCCGGCGGTGAGCACGCTCTGGGCCTGGATGAAATTGGTGTAACTGCCGGTCACCAGCCCGTTCAGCTCCGCCGACATGTCGCGCAGGAAAGGCCCGACGGTGACCAATGCGAAGAAGCCGTAAACGATGGTCGGGATGCCGGCCAGCAGTTCGAGCGCCGGTTTTGCAAGGCTGCGGAAACGCGGTGTGGCATATTCGGCCATGTAGATGGCCGACAGCAAGCCGACCGGCACGGCAAACAGCATGGCGACGAAGGCGATATAGAGCGTGCCCGCCAACAGCGGGATGAGGCCGAACTGGCCGCTCGCCCCGCCCGAACCGGCTGCCGCAAAGCGCGGGTCCCAGACCGTGCCAAAGAAGAATTCCTGCATCGGCACCACGGCAAAAAAGCGCAGGGCCTCCGACAGCATCGACACCACGATGCCGACGGTGGTGAGAATGGCAATGGTCGAAGAGGCCGCAAGCGCCACCAAAATGACGGTTTCGATATGGTTGCGGGCCCGGAAGGCCGGGGCAATCCGGCGATAGCCGAGAGCGGCACCGATTGCGCCGACAACAAGCACGGCAATCGTCATCGCCATCCGGCTGGTGGCGGTCATGCGGCTCATGGTTTCAGCCGCCGATATCAGTTCGGGGCGAATGTCTCCGGCGACGGGAATGCCCCTGGCAGCAAGGAGATCAGCCCATTTCATCGCACCGGAATTGGCCGCAGCGCGATCAGCCTCGCTGATCCGGACAAAACCTTCAGCCAGTGTCGTGACCGTTCCGAAATTCAGCGACTGGGTTGCCGCATCCACCTGCAAATCCTGCGGCAGCTGGCTGCGCATGGACGAATTGATGATGGCAGGAGAGGCCAGTGACCAGACGACCAGAAGGGTGATCGCCGGTATCAGGGCCGAAAGCGCCACGAAGACACCGTAGTAAACCGGCCGCGAATGGGTTTTGCCGTTGGTCGCCACCGCCACCGCGCGGGACCGCGCCCGACCGGCAACAAAGGCCGCAAGGGCAAGAAAGGCGAGGATCAGCAGCAGCAAGGACATCGTCATGGATGAACTCAATTCGGCCCACAGGCCACTTGCAACATGAACGGACCAGCGCGACCCTTGCCGCGCTGGTCCCAGTGGTTTGATCAGAGCTGCTTGCCAGCGGCAACATCAGCGCGGATCTGGTCGCGTTCGGCATCGGGAGCCGGAACCAGGCCATATTCGGCCAGCGGGCCTTCCGCACCGATCATCTTGTCACTGGTGAAGAACTCGACATATTCCTTCAGGCCCGGAATGGCACCAAGATGGGCCTTCTTGACATAGAAGTAGAGCGGACGCGAGACCGGATACTTGCCGGACGCGATGGTTTCCACCGACGGTGTCACGCCACTGACGGTAGAGGCCTTCAGCTTGTCGGCGTTGTTTTCATAGAAGGACAGGCCGAAGACGCCGATGGCGGTCTTGTTGCTGTCGATGCGGGCGAGCGTTTCGGTATAGTCACCGTCGATATCGACAGCAACGCCATCCTTGCGCACCTTCACGCATTTGGAAGCAGCTTCCTTCTCGTCCTTGATCAGCGTCTTGATCACGTCGGCAGCGCCAACGTCCTTGCAGCCTGCGGCCAGCAGCTTCTGTTCGAAGACTTCGCGGGTGCCGTGCTTTTCGCCGGGGATGAAGGCCATGATCGCCACATCCGGCAGATCCTTGTTGACGTCCTTCCAGGTCTTGGCGGTGTTGGCGACCAGCTTGCCATCGACAACGACTTCGGCGGCGAGTGCCTTGTAGGCATCCGACGGGGTCAGCGGGAAATCGGCATTCGAGGTGTCGGTTGCAAACACGATGCCATCGTAACCGATGCGCACTTCCATGATGTCGGTCACGCCGGCGGCCTTGCAGGCCTCAAGCTCTTCCTTCTTGATCGGGCGCGAGGCATTGGCAATGTCGATGGTTTCGGGGCCGACGCCCTTGCAGAATTCCTTGAGGCCCGCACCGGTGCCGCCGGATTCGACGACCGGGGTCTTGAACTGGGTGTTGGCTTCGCCAAAGGCTTCGGCAACGATCTTGGCATAGGGCAGAACCGTGGAGGAGCCAGCGATCTGGATCTGGTCGCGAGCCACAGCAGCGCCCGCAAAAGCAACAGAAGCGATCAGGGCAGCCGCCGTGAACTTGAGAATGGTCATGGATGTCTCCTATCGAGAACCTTGGTTTCAGCGGACCCTCCGCCGATCATGCCGCCCGTGCGGCAGGTCTCTCCTAGCCCGCCGGGCACTTCGGTTTTATGTCAAACGGATGAAACTATTGTGACAGACCAAGCCATTGAGATGTATTGATTTTCTCGAAAGAGGCTCAAACAGCTGCGGCCTTTGTGTCAAAACCGGACCGTAAAGCGGCTGCCGGCACCGGGTTCCGACTGGATCAGAAGCCGCGCACGGTGGCGTGTGAGGATATGCTTGACAATGGCAAGGCCAAGCCCGGTGCCCTTCTTCGAGCGGCTGGCCTCGACATTGACGCGATAGAAGCGCTCGGTGAGACGCGGCACATGCTCGGCCTCGATGCCGGGTCCGTGATCGGTGATGGCGACCTCCAGCGGGCCTTGCTGCGGATGGGCGATCTTTACCTCGACCCGCTTGCCCTCCTGGCCATATTTGCAGGCATTCTCGATGAGGTTTTCGAAGACCTGAATCAATTCGTCACGATCCCCGGTGACGATGACGCCGCCTTCCGGCACATCCATGATGATCTCAACGCCCAAAGTCTGCGCCAGCGGCTGGAGGGAATCGCGCACATGCGACAGCAGTGGCACCAGATCCACACGGTCACCCGGCGCGATATGGGCCTTGAGTTCGAGCCGCGACAGCGACAGGAGGTCATCGACCAGTCGGCTCATCCGGTTGACCTGCTCGAGCATGATGCCGAGAAAACGCTCCTGGGCTTTCTGGTCTGCCCGGGCCGGACCCTGCAGGGTTTCGATGAAGCCCCGGAGCGAGGCGAGCGGCGTGCGCAGCTCATGGCTGGCATTGGCGACGAAGTCAGTGCGCATCTGGTCCATCCGGTAGAGGCCCGACACATCGCTGAAGGTGATGAGAAACTGGTCACCGACCAGCGGCGCGATGCGCACCCGATAGGCGCGGGCCGAAGGCACGCGCTCGATATAGTCGCGTTGCTGCGGCGTGCCGGATTTAAGCCCTTCGCGCATCGTATCCAGAAGACCGGGTGCGCGCAGGCGGGCCGAGATATGGGCCCCGTCCGGCAAGGCCCCAAACAGCAGCCGGGCGCTCTCGTTCTGGGCGAGGATTTCCTCTTCACGACTGATCAGCAGCACCGGGAAATCCAGCGCCCCAAGGGTGGCAAGCGTTGCCGGGGAGATCGACTGGGGTCGATCTTCCGGATCCGCCACAATTGCCGGCGATCGCCCGCTGTCGGCGCGGCGCAGCAAGGTGAGGGCGACAAGCCCGAAGAGCACAGGCAGCACGGCGGCAGGCGGCAGGCCATTGCGGATTGCCAGCCAGGCTGCCGCCACCAGCCCCAGCACCAGCAAGCCATCGCGCTTTACCTTTTCCTTCAGATGGAAACCCGGTTCACTCTCCACCCATGATTCTCCTCAATGTCATCGCCACCGGTTAAAGGACCTTCATGACAGGGGTTTTTCACTGCCGCATCGCCCCCCGCACGGAAAGTCCTGCCTACCCGACAGGATCCCGCCCTGAAGCGCAACAGGGCGGAACCCGCAATTTCCGAAAAGACTGATGCTTTCCGCTTGTTTTTGCGCGAAGCGAGAGCCACCTTCGACAGGCATCGCAAGCAGGGAGACCAGTGCAGAATGACGGATACGGTAGAAAGCCGGGCAGTGGAACTGAAGATCAACGGCACCGCCCGGATCTTCGATATCGATGACCCCGATCTGCCCGACTGGATCAGGGACAGAGCGTTCGAATCCGGCGGTTTTCCCTACAGGAAAAAGCAGAAGAGCGAGGACTATGCCGCCGAACTCGAGGCGTTGCAGAAGGAACTGGTCAAGGTGCAGTTCTGGCTGCAGAAAACCGGCAAGCGGGTACTTTCGCTGTTTGAAGGCCGGGATGCGGCGGGCAAGGGTGGCGCGATTGCGGCCACCAGGGAATATATGAATCCCCGTTCGGCACGCGCGGTGGCGCTGACCCGACCGTCGGAAACCGAACAGGGGCAATGGTATTTCCAGCGCTATATCGGCCATTTCCCGGCGGCGGGCGAATTCGTGCTGTTTGACCGGTCCTGGTATAACCGCGCCGGTGTCGAGCCGGTGATGGGCTTCTGCACGCCGGAGCAATATGCGCAGTTCCTCGATCATGTCCCGCGCTTCGAGAAAATGGTGGTGGAAGAAAAGATCTTCTATTTCAAGTTCTGGCTGGATATCGGCCGCGAGATGCAGCTGAAGCGGTTTCACGACCGCCGCCACGATCCCCTGCGGGTCTGGAAGCTGTCATCGATGGATATCGCAGCGCTCAACAAATGGGATGACTACACCGCCAAACGCGACCGGATGCTGACCGAAACCCATTCGGACAAGGCCCCCTGGACCATCATCCGTGCCAATGACAAGCGCCGGGCACGCATCCATGTCATTCGCCGCATGCTGACGGCGCTCGATTATGACGGCAAGGACGAGAGGGCGATCGGCGAGATCGACCGGGAAATTCTGCTCACCGATCCGAAAAAGCTTGTCGGCAGCAAATGATCAGCACCCGGCCGGGAATGGGCCGGGTGGCTGCTTGTGCCGGGTTCCTGAGGTCAGGGCACCGGCAGCAGTCGGACGGCAATCAGATCCACACCCCTGCCCTTGCCCTCAACATCACTGTTGATCACCAGAGCAGGCGCGCCGCCCTGCCGGGCTGTCGCCGGCAGCAGCTGGACAAGTGCGTCTGTCCGCTGTGACGTCACCGTGAAGCGATGGCGCTCGCAGGTCGCTGCACCACCGAATTCACAATCCACGGTGACATCCACCGTGGCATCGGAGGCCGAGCGCAGGCTGATGGCCAGTGTCGCCTGATGCTCCCCCGCAAGCGCCACGCTGTCCTGAGGCAGCAGGAGGCGCACGGCAGCCTCAGGGGCCGAAGAGCCCGAGGTGATGCGCACCACCTGCCCGTCCCCGGTCGTGGTCAGCCTGGCTGTCGCAAGGCTGCCCGGCTGAACGCGGTCGGCATCGCCGGGCCTGAAGATCTCGATCCAGTCGCTGGAAAAGCTGTTGGCCGAATTGACCGTCTGCGGCGGGAGCGACCTGTCTTCCGGCACATCCTCCTCGCTGACGGCAGCGGGCGGATTGGCCACGGACGTGTCCCGCTCCGCCGGGGTGAGGAACAGGCCTGACGTATAGGCCCACCAGCCAGCCATGGCGACAAAGGCAAGCACCATCACCGAGACGAACAGCCGCGTGATGCCACCCCGTCGACCCGGCCTGCCTGTTCTGCCGGATCGACGTCCAGCCGGACGGCCCGAGGCCATCCCGGCCCGGATTTCCGGCGCATGATCGCGATGGAAGGTTTCGGACATGCCTTCCCCCAGACGTTCGGCCCGCAGCGCGCCAAGCCCGGCCCCGATTTCGGTCTGCTCTTCGCGGGTCTCCCCATCGAGCGCGGCCATCTCGTCCGGCAGATGGGCATCGGCAAGACCGGCGAGCGGATCGATCTCCACCACGCCCTGTTTCCTGCGCTCGTCATGCTCGATCTGACCGATCGCCATTTCGAGCTTGTGGCGCTGGTCGGCGACCACCGCGGGATCGGCGACATTCTGCTTGCGCAAACCCGCTTCCAGCGCCTGGCGCGCCGATTGATAGATCCGCGCCCGAACTTCGGCATTGCTCCGCTCCGACCGGTCCAGTGCCTTCTTGATGGCTGTCTCAAGTCCGCTCAAACACGCTGTCCTTCATTCTACATACCCTGACTGCCGATCCAGCCCGGTCCCCGGCCCCGGCTGTCGGCACCCTCGCGGTGAATCGGTATAGGCAACCCCTGTTTTCCGCAAGGCTTTCCCGCCCTCCCGCAAGCCTGGGCCAGAGGATCAGGCCGGTCGATCCTGCCCGAGCGACAGGTGCGGCATCACAAGCGCAGCCGCCGGCCTTTTCATCCCCGGGGGCACGATGACGGCCGCGTTTATCCGTCTCTGCGGGCGTATCAACTTATGCCGGATCGGGTTGCCTGGGTGGCACCGACATGTGATCGAGGACAAGCTTGCCCCTGCGGGTCGAGGTCGCAACGGAGACGTAGCGACGGTCACGGTGGTGGATTGCCGCTTTCTCGATATTCGGCATTTCGATCTGGGCACGAATGCAGTAAGGTCGCCAGCGAGCAACCGCTGCCGAGGAATTGTGCCCAATGCAAACCATTGCAGAACAACTGAAATCCACCGCCGCTGCCACTCATGCGACGGATATCCGTACTGCCTTCCAGCGGGACCCGCAACGGTTTCTTCGCTACAGTGTGGCGCTTGACGACCTGCTCATGGATTATTCCAAATGCGCCGTGAACCCTGACATTGTCGATCTGCTGGAAACATTGGCGATCAAGGGCGGCGTTGCCGAGAAACGCGACCAGATGTTTGCGGGCACGCCGATCAATTTCACCGAGGGACGTGCCGTGCTGCATACGGCGCTGCGCAATCGCGCCAATACACCCGTCATCGTCGATGGCCATGATGTGATGCCTGACGTCAATGCCGTGCTTGACGCCATGGGCGTTTTTGCAAGCGCTGTGCGCTCCGGCGCAATCCGGGGTGCGACCGGCAAGGCGATCACCGATGTGGTCAATATCGGCATTGGCGGCTCGGATCTCGGACCTGTGATGGCGACGCTGGCGCTTGCCCCTTTCCACGACGGTCCTCGCGTGCACTTCGTGTCCAACGTCGATGGCGCCCATATTGCCGATACGCTGAAGGGGCTCGATGCGGAAACCTGCCTGTTCATCATCGCTTCCAAGACCTTTACCACCATCGAGACCATGACCAATGCCGCAACAGCACGCCGCTTCATTGCCGAGGCGCTGGGAGAAAAGGCGGTGCGCCATCACTTCGCCGCCGTCTCGACGGCGCTTGGCAAGGTGGCGGATTTCGGCATCGAAGCGGACCGGGTGTTCGGCTTCTGGGACTGGGTCGGCGGGCGCTACTCCATCTGGTCGGCGATTGGCCTGCCGCTGATGCTGGCCATCGGGCCGGAGGATTTCGGCCGCTTTCTGGACGGCGCCCATGCCATGGACCGCCATTTCCAGACCGCGCCGATCCGCGAGAACCTGCCGATGCTTCTGGGTCTGCTGGGCTTTTACCAGCGCAATACGCTCGGCTATCCCTCGCGCGCGATCCTGCCCTATGACCAGCGCCTGTCGCGCTTCCCGGCCTATCTGCAGCAACTCGACATGGAATCGAACGGCAAGAGTGTCACCATCGACGGCAAGCCGGTCGAAGGACGCTCCGGGCCCGTCGTCTGGGGCGAGCCCGGCACCAATGGCCAGCACGCCTTCTACCAGCTGATCCACCAGGGAACCGACATCATTCCCGCCGAATTCCTGATTGCCCGCACCGGCTTCGAACCGGATCTCGCCCACCAGCACCGGCTGCTGATGGCCAATTGCGTGGCGCAGTCGCAGGCGTTGCTGAAGGGGCGGACGCTCGATGAAGCACGGGTGCAGATGCAGAAGCAGAATGTCGATCCGGCCAAGGTCGATCACATCGCCCCCCACCGGGTCTTTGCCGGCAACCGTCCGTCGATCACATTCGTCCATGACCAGCTGACGCCCTTTGCACTCGGCCGGCTGATCGCACTTTACGAGCACCGGGTCTTCGTCGAAGGCGTGCTGTTCCGCATCAACTCCTTCGATCAGTGGGGGGTCGAACTTGGCAAGGAACTGGCAACCGGCCTGTTGCCGGTCATCGAGGGCAAGGCTGGAACCGATGGTCTCGACGCCTCGACCGCAGGACTGATCGCAACGCTTACCCGCTGAGCGGGGAACCGGGATAAGGGAACAGGCGCGCCATCGGTCGCGTCTGTTTTCTTGTCGGTCTGCGATCAGAAGCCGATTTCACCGGCAAAGGGCGGGTTGGCACCGGCGCGTGACACGGTAACCGCGGCCGCCTTCACGCCCCAGCTCAGGGCATCCTCGATATCTGCGGCAGACAGGGCGGCAATCGCCGACTTCGTCAGCAATCCCTTACGGTCGAGCGCCGCGAGAACGCCGGCATCAAAGGTGTCACCCGCACCGACCGTATCGACAACGGTGACAGGTATGACGGGGACGCTGACCTTGTCGCGGCGCGTGTAGCCCGTCGCCCCTTCGGCTCCGCGCGTGATCAGGACGAGCCTCGCTCCGTGCTCAAGCCACTGGCGGGCCAGGCTTTCCTCGTCGCCCTTGTCGCCAAACCAGGCAAGATCCTCATCGGAAAACTTGATGATGTCGGATTTTGCCGCCATGCGGCGGATGCGGGCGGCATGGGCTCCGGGATCCTTGATGAAGCCCGGCCGGATATTGGGATCCAGCGAAATCACCCGGTGCGGGGCTTCCCTGAGCAGCAGGGTTTCGTAAGCATGGCCGCACGGTTCGGGGATCAGGCTGATCGCGCCGAAATGCAGCGCGGTGCAATCCGCGTCGAATGCGGGAAGGTCTGCAATATCCAGCATGCGGCCAGCCGTTCCCTCGTCATAGAAGGCATAGGTGGCCTGGCCGTTGACCAGCTTGACGAAGGCAATGGTGGTCGGGCGGGAAGAGAGGGCGGCGTAGCGGCTGTCGACCCCGCTCGCCGTCAGCGTGTCACGCAGGATGTCGCCCATCATGTCGCTGGACAGGCCGGTGAAAAATCCGGTGCTGATGCCGAGGCGGCCAAGCGCAATGGCGGTGTTGAAGATGGCACCACCGGCATAGGGCGCAAACCCCTTTTCGCCGAGCGTCGTCTCGCGCGGCAACATGTCGATCAGGGCTTCCCCGCAGCAAACGATCATCTGGCTCTCCCGGCAGGCTGGGGCGTCGACAGACCATGTCAGACGGGATGGACGCCCAATAAATCACTTTGATCGATTTATTAGATTTCCAGCCGAAAAGCCAGAGGAATTAAAGAGCAAATGCCCGTAATTGGAGCTTTTATTCGATCACGCCGACGGCAGCGTCCCCACACCGCCGTGCTGCTGCGACCAGACGAGGGGCTGGTCGAGGAAGGCCTCGACGCTTTCGAGCGTTGCAGCGTCAAACAGGGCGTTCTGCCGGGCAACCGCAAGCACGTCCCGCCAGGTGGCGATATGGTGCAGCGCGACCTTGCCATTTGCAAAGCGGGCTTCGGCATCGGCAAAAATGCCGTAGAAAAACAGCGCCATGCCATGGTCGACAATGCCGCCCGCAGCCCTGATCGCATCGATGAACTTGAACATGCTGCCGCCTGCGGTCGTCAGGTCCTCGATGACAAGCACGCGGGCTCCCTCCGGCATGTGACCTTCGATCTGCGCGTTGCGCCCGTGCCCCTTGGGGGCCTTGCGCACATAGATCATCGGCAGGCCCAGCCGTTCGGCAAGAAAGGCTGCAAAGGGAATGCCTGCCGTTTCGCCGCCCGCCACGCAGTCGAACTGCTCATAACCCGCCTCGCGCAGGATCTTGCCCGCGGCAAAATCCATCACCGCCGAGCGGATGCGCGGAAAGGAAATCAGCTTGCGGCAATCGATATAGACCGGGCTCAGCATGCCAGAAGCGAGCTTGTAGGGCTTGTCCGCCGAAAAATGCACCGCCTTGATCTCCCAGAGCATCTTCGCCATTTCCGTGGCCATCACAGCGGGATCGGCAAAATTGATCTGAAACATCGGGGGCTCCTCAGGACATGAAAGAATTGGCAGGACTTCTGTCCGCTTCTATCGGGGCCGTCCCGCCGGTTCAAGTCTCAGGCATCCAAGCCCCGGATTTTCCCGTCCGGTCGCTCATTTCTCCGGTGCGGGACCGAAGCGGTTTTCGCCAAGACTGCCCTTGGTGCAGGTCCAGATCAAAAGCAGGATGCCGCCGAGGATCGGCACAAGCACGATCAGCATCCACCATCCTGACTTGTCGATATCGTGCAGACGGCGGGAGCTGACGGCGAGGCTGGGAATGAACATGCCCAATGCGATGAGGCCACCGGCCAGGCCAAGCCCGGTGCTGCGGTCGGCAAAAAGGCCGATCGCGACTTGCACCAGCAGTGAGAAGAGCGCAAACCACCAATATTCGGAGCGCGTTGCGCGACCTGAAAAACTTGCATATTTCTGGAAAACGGATGTCACGGATTCGGTAAAGGTCATCATCAAGCCCCGGTTGAAGGGGCTGACGTGACTGTTCCGTCCGCCCCCTGTCGCACATCTGAACCTAACGAAGCCACGCAATCTCAAGAGTTTGCTGTGGCAAATATTGGTTTCATTTAACAACATTACGGACGAATACAGAAAGCTGCAACCGGTCAGACGACATCCCAGTGCAGCGGGAACAATGGATCAAAGACCGTGACCGGACCGGCACCGGTCTCGATCTTTGCGGGGAACACCACCGGCTGCGCGCGCCGGGTCAGCGTGATGCGTTCCTCGTTCGGCAGAAGACCGTACCAGGCGGGACCATGCAGCGATGCAAAGCCTTCCAGCCGGTCCAGCGCGCCTTCCTCCTCGAACACCTGGGCAAGACAGCTCATGGTGTTGATCGAGGTATAGATGCCGGCGCAACCGCAGGCACATTCCTTCAGCGGATCGACATGCGGGGCGGAATCGGTGCCAAGGAAGAAGCGCTGATCGCCCGAGACCGCTGCCTTGCGCAATGCCAGACGATGGGATTCGCGCTTGGCAACCGGCAGGCAGTAGTAATGCGGCTTGATGCCACCGGCCAGAATGGCATTGCGGTTGATGATCAGGTGATGCGTGGTGATCGAGCCCGCCAGATTGGCGGCGGCAGAGCGGATATAATCAACCCCGTTGCTGGTCGTCACATGTTCCATCGTCACCTTCAGGTCCGGCAGGCGGCGGCGCAGCGGCTCCAGAACCGTCTCGATGAAAACCGCCTCGCGGTCGAAAATATCGACGGCGGGATCGGTCACCTCGCCATGTACGCAGAGCGGCAGACCGATCTTCGCCATCCGCTCCAGCACCGGCATCGCCTTGTCCATGTCGCGCACGCCGCCATGGGAATTGGTGGTGGCACCGGCGGGATAGAGTTTTACGGCGGTGATGAGGCCGCTCGCCTTGCCGGTCTCGACATCATCAGGGGAGGTGTGTTCGGTGAGGTAGAGCGTCATCAGCGGCTGGAAATCGGCCCCCTCGGGCAGCGCCTCCATAATGCGCGCGCGATAGGCATCGGCATCTGCCGTCGTGACGACCGGGGGCACCAGATTGGGCATGATGATCGCCCGGGCAAAATGCCGGGCGGTGTCGCCGATCACGCCCTTCAGCATCGCGCCATCGCGCAGATGCAGGTGCCAGTCATCGGGGCGGCGCAGGGTCAGCGTTTTCGTCATTTCAAATCTCCGGCGGGCTATTTGCCGGAGGCAATATCATTGCAAGGAACAGGGCAACAGCAGATTTTTTTGCCGCTCCCCGTCAAATGATGTCAGGCTGCGCTGACATTCTCCATTTCACGGGCGCGGATCTGCCGGTCTTCGTCCATGATCTGCTGGATGCGGGGCAGCGCCCGCTTGAAGGCCGCAACACAGACGGGATCGAATTGGGTTCCTGCCCGATCCAGGATGTGGCTCACGGTCTGCTCATAGGTCCAGGCGGGCTTGTAGGGCCGTTCGGTGGTCAGCGCGTCGAAATTGTCGGCAATGCAGACGATACGCCCGGAAAGCGGAATGGCATCGCCTGAAATTCGGTGCGGATAGCCCTGCCCGTCCCAGCGCTCGTGATGACCGGAGGCGATCTCGGCAGCAAGCTGCAGCAAAGAGGAATGGCTCTGCGCCAGGATATCGGAACCGATTTCGGCATGACGCTGCATTTGGCGAAACTCGCTTTCGGTGAGTTTGCCCTGTTTCAGAAGAACCCGGTCGGGAATGCCGACCTTGCCGATATCATGCATCGGCGCTGCCAGCCGGATGTCGCGGCATCGATCCTCCGGCAGACCGAGTTCACGGGCGATGGCTTCGGAATAGAGCGCCACGCGCATGGTGTGGCGGGCGGTGTCCGGGTCCTTGTAACCGGCGGCAAGGGTCAGGCGATGGATGATCTCCTCCTCTCGCTCGCGCAGTTCCTGCACGGCCTTGTCGACCTCGCGCCGCAGCCAGTCCGCCCGCTCGGCAAGCTGGCGACGCGCCTCGGCGAGGCTGACGATATTCTGCATGCGCGCCATGAATTCCACCGGATTGACCGGCTTGGTCAGGAAATCGATGGCCCCGGCATTCAGCGCCGCCATGCGGGTGGTCATATCCTTGTCGGCGGTGACGAAGACGACCGGCACCGCGGCATAACGCTCGAACCGGACGATCTCTGTATAAAGCTCGACACCATTATAGACCGGCATCTGGTAATCGATGATCGCCACATCGAAATCGAGGTCCGGCAGTGCCGCCAGCACATGGTCGGGGGATGAAAACGGCAGGGCCTCGCAGTCTTTCAACCGCGCAACCAGTTTTGTCAGCAGTTTCAGGTTGGTGTTGTTGTCATCTACTACGAGGATACGCATGATCCATGTCCTTTCAGGCCACAAGCAGTCGTTTATGCGTGTTGATCCGGTCGTTCAGGCCTTCAATGCCCGATATGGTTGGCTTGCTGTCCCGCATCGCACTGGCGAGATCGGCGACATCATTGAAGCCGACATTGACCGCAGCACCTTTCAGCGTGTGCAGCGCCCGGTCCACCACAATGGCGTCTTCGCTGCCCAGCGCCTGCTGGAGTTCTTCCATGATATCGACGGCATCGTCGAAGAAGGTCTCGACCAGTTCCTGGAAAACGTCTTCGCCAAGCGCTTCGACCAGCTCGTCGCGGCGGGCCCTGTCAAAACCGGATGCGGGGGCCTCGTCGACGACAGCATGCCCGGCCAGCACCGGAGCGGCAGCGGATGTCGGGCGGTTGAGATAGGTTGAGAGCACCGCTTCCAGACGTTTCAGGGTGATCGGCTTGGATTCGAACCCGGCCATGCCGACCTCAAGGCAACGCTTGCGGTCATCGTCAGACGCATTGGCCGTCATGGCGATGATCGGGGCTGCATCGGGCACATCGGCCCGGATATGCCGGGTCGCCTCGATGCCGTCCATTTCAGGCATCTGCATGTCCATCAGGATCAGGTCGAAGCCTTCGCGCCGGGCAATCGCCAGTGCTTCGACGCCATTGCCGGCAAGCGTGACGGTTTGTCCGAGCCGTTCAAGGAAGCGGGTAGCAACCTGCTGGTTGACGACATTGTCCTCGACCAGCAGGATTCTGCCACGCGGCAGGGCCTGCTTGACATCGTCCTCGTTGGATTTCTGCCCCTGTTCAGGCTCGATTTCCGCCATCCTGGAAGGAATTTCCAGCCAGAACAGGCTGCCCAGGCCGGGTTGGCTGCGAACGCCCAGTTCACCTTCCAGCTTGTCGACGATCTGCTTGCAGATGGTGAGGCCGAGCCCGGTGCCGCCATATTTGCGGCTGATGCTGGCATCGACCTGGCTGAAGGGCTGGAACAGCTTGGCAATACCGGTATCATCGATGCCGATGCCGGTGTCCTGCACCTCGTAACGCAGGATCAGCACGTCATCGCGAATGAATTCCCGGAGTCGCAGGGTCACCGTGCCATTGCGGGTAAACTTCACCGCATTGCTGAGCAGGTTGAGCAGCACCTGGCGCAACCGGGTCGGATCGGTGCGCACCTGCGGCACGGACAGCATGTCGGGTATGTCGAGCACAATCCGGTTATTGTGTTCTTCGGCCCGGCCGCGCACGATTTCCAGCGTGGTTGCCGAGAACTTGCGGATATTCACCGAGCGGAGTTCGAGCTGCAGCTTGCCGTTCTCGATCTTGGAATAATCGAGGATTTCGTTGATGATCTCGAGCAGGGCCTCGCCGGAACTGTGGATGGTGCGCACCAGCGCGGCCGCATCTTCGGAAAGTTCCGAAAATTCGAGCAGTTCGGCGGTGCCGAGAATGGCGTTCAGCGGTGTGCGGATTTCATGGCTCATGGTGGCCATGAACTGGGATTTCGCCCGGTTGCCGGCGTCAGCCGCCTTGTAGGCTTCGGAAATCTCGGCGGCCATCAGCTCGAAATTGCGGCCCGCCTCGCGCACGGATTTCAATTGGCGGCGCAGGGTGAAGATCAGGAAGACAACGCTGCCGAGAAGCAGCGACAGGATCAGGGCCGTGGTGCCCTCCAGCCGGATGATCATGTCACGATTGTCGGCCCGCGCACTGCTGAAATGCGCATTGGCGCTGACCAGGAAGTCGCCGGAATTCTTCACCAGGCTCGCCACCTGCTGGCGCAGGCCGACCAGTTCTTCCGGACGGGGCTGATAGCCGCCTTCGATCCGGTCAAACAGCGCGGCATAGCCAAGAATTTCGTCCTGCACATCCTTGAGTTGCCGCTTGACCATCGGATCCTGGGCGAAGGAATCGTCGAAGCGGCTTTCCTGCAGAACCTTGATGCGGGAATAGAGAATATCGTAGCGCAGCCCGAGACGCTTCAGGCCGGTGGTCGTCATCGAATGGGTATTGATCATGTCGGCCAGCTGGAAATCCAGCGTGCGGGCCTCGCGGTCGAGCTGGAAGACGGACCAGAGCGCATTTTCGCGAATGCCGTCTTCCAGAAGCCGGTAGCGCTTCGCCAGGTCGGCAAACAGCAGCACCAGCACGCAGGTGAAGACCACGGCAATCCCCTGAAGGAGAAGCGTTCGCTTGCCTGCAATCCTGATGGAGCTGCCGTCCGGGCTGAAGCCTTGGGTCACGGGACGACCTCGATTTCCTCGATCTGCCAGACCGAGCGGCCAAAATATTTTTCGTTAAAAATGCTCTTGTCGAGATCGAAGGGATAGACGAGCATCAGCGGGCCCTTGTCCCGCACATTCATCACCTCGCCATTCATCCTGTCGGCGAGCATCGTGTCCAGCTTGTCGACATCTTCCATCGGCACTTCGGCGGAATAGTCGTTGAGCGCCTTGACGATCAGCTTCGAGCCCCTGGCACCCGCAGCCTTGAGGACTTCGCGCAGCAGCGGTCCGGTAAACTCGACATTGCCCTGCGTCCAGGGCGTTTCCATCTTCGCGTCGCGGCCCGGCAGGGCATCCAGCATTTTCGCATCAAACACCGCACGGGTGCCGTCATTGGGCTGCGACACAGCCCCGGTTATCGTCAGGATCGGCTCACCGGTCGGCTTGTCGAGCGCCATGGCATGGCCTGCGAGCAGAGCCAGGGTCGCGGCGAGTGTGAAGGCAAAAGACTTCAATTGAACCTCCTTGCGTGAACGGACGAACACCAGGGTCGCCCGGGGTGAAAAGCAATGTCTCTGCAATCCCTCGGAATAGTTGCCACGCACCGTGAACGCGCCATGTAACCATGCGGGCACCAGGCGCGCAGTGGCCAGGACGCTGTGATCGGGCAGACTATTTTGGGACAGGACCGGCAACCCGGCGCAGCGTTCTTGCTTCATGCGATGCCCGGAGAGGGACATTCACGCTGGTCTATGGGTTAAAACCTAGCATTGAGGTTCTTCGATATCTTGAATCGATATGATAAATTTTTATCTTATAAAAGAAAACGTTACTGAAATTCGTCCTTTATGAGGTGTTCCTGGTGTTTTGCGGAAATGGTTAACCATCCTTCCCCGCTGCAAGAATGGTTCCAGGGCCGGCGCTATGCCGACCAGACAATCTCCAGATCGGGCGCAGCACTTTGGCTAAGGACAACCCTGGCATTCGGCAGGTCGTTTCCTTCAAGCTTCGCCTTGACGGCGCAGGACTCGTAGTCGAACCCCTGCCAGCGCTGCGTCAGCCGCCGTTCCAGTTCCCCCATCGGCACCCGGATCAGCACGGTAAAGTCGAAAAGCGACAGAAGCCCGGACCACGCCCCCTGTTGAAGAAGCAGGTAATTGCCTTCCGCAACCACGATCCTGTCCTCGCACGACACGCGCCGTGCGGCGGCAATGGCGAGTTCCCGGGCCCGGTCGAAGACCGGCACCAGCACGTCGGCTTCCCCCGCCTTGACTGCCGTCAGACTATCCTTGAGGCCCCGGACGTCAAATGTTTCCGGCGCACCTTTTCGGGCCAGCAATCCCGCTGCTTCGAGCAGGCCATTGTCCATGTGAAAACCGTCCATCGGCAGGACGACCGCGCGTTCACCGCGCGTCTTCAGCCGCCCGACCACCTGCTCGGCAAGCGTCGACTTGCCAGACCCAGGCGGTCCGGCAATCGCCACGAGAAAACGGGACCGGCCTTCAGCCGCCGCGACAAGGACGCGGGCAAGCTCTTCCGGTCCCATGCTCAGGCCGCCAGCAGTTCGGCGGGCGGCTCCTTTGCCCCCGTCATCAGCGCGACTGCATCCGACATCGAGTACTCCTTCGGATTGATCACGCAGAGGCGTCTGCCAAGCCTGTGGATATGGATGCGGTCGCAAACCTCGAACACATGCGGCATGTTGTGGCTGATCAGGATGATCGGGATGCCACGACCCCGGACATCGCGGATGAGATCCAGCACCCGGCGGCTTTCCTTGACGCCAAGCGCTGCGGTCGGCTCGTCGAGGATCACCATTTTCGACCCGAAGGCCGCCGCCCGCGCCACCGCCACGCCCTGGCGCTGGCCGCCGGAAAGTGTCTCCACCGCCTGGTCGATATTCTGGATGGTCATCAGGCCAAGCTCGCTGAGCTTTTCACGGGCAAAGGCCTTCATCCGCGCCCGGTCGGTCATCCTCAGCACATTGCCGAGGAAGCCCGGCTTGCGCAATTCGCGCCCGAGAAACATGTTGTCGGCAATCGACAGGGCCGGTGACATCGCAAGGTTCTGGTAGACCGTCTCGATACCGGCACGCCGCGCATCGTCGGGGCTGCGGAAATGCACCGGATGGCCTTCCATCTCGATGGTGCCGTGGTCGGGGGTGACGGCTCCCGAGAGCGCCTTGATCAGCGTCGACTTGCCGGCACCATTGTCGCCGATGACACCCAGGATTTCGCCCGGATAGAGGTCGAAGTCCGCCCCGTTCATGGCGACCACGGTGCCATAGCGCTTCATGAGGCCACGCGCCTTGATAATGGGCTTGATATCGTTCACTTCGAGGCCCTCCTGAGATACTGATCCAGAGCAACTGCAATGATGACGAGGCAGCCGGTGGCAAAGGTCTGCCAGTAGCTGTCGACGCCTGCCAGCGACAGGCCGGTGACGAAGACGCCAACGATGACGGCACCGAGCACCGAGCCGACAATCGACCCGCGTCCGCCAAACAGCGAGGTGCCGCCGATCACCACCGCCGTGATGCTGTCGAGATTGACGGTTTCAAAGCCGATGGGCGAGATGGTGCCGACACGGCCGACCGCTACCCAGGCGGCAAAGCCGCAGATCAGCCCCGCCGCGCCGTAGACCGAGATGATGGTCTTGTCGACTGCAATGCCGGACAGCATTGCCGCGTCGGGATCATCGCCCAGCGCATGCACATGACGGCCCCAGGCGGTGCGGTTCAGCACATACCAGGCGAAGAGGGCCAGCACCACCAGCATGATCATGCCGAAGGTCACGGTCGCAGAGCCGATCTTGATCCGCTCCCCGAAGAACAGCAATGCGTTGGCCTTTGCCTCGATATCGACATTGCGGATCGATTCCGAATGGGAATAGGCAAGCTTCAGTGCCCGGAAGATCGACAGCGTGCCGAGTGTCACGATGAAGGGCGGCAGCTTGACCTTGGCGACCAGCACACCGTTGAAGATCCCCATCAGCGTGCCGACGCCGATGCCGGCAAGGATGGCCAGCGGTGTCGGCAGGCCGGAATTGACCGCCAGATTGCCCATGATCAGCGACGACAGTACGAGAATCTCGCCCACCGACAGGTCGATGCCCGCCGTCAGGATCACCACGGTCTGCGCCAGCGCGACGAAGCCGGTGACCGTCACCTGTTGCAGCACGGTCGTCAGGGCGCCCATGCCAAGAAACCGCGGCGCAGCGATGCCGAAGGCCAGCACGGATATGACCAGCACCAGTGCCGGGATCATCGTCGGATTGTCACGCAGATAGCCGCGCGCCTTGGCAATCGCCGTCTTGTCGTCCCGGTCGAACTGGGCGACGCTCCTGTCAGCCTGGTCGAGTTTTGCCTCGAAATCCGAAATCGTCTTGGTCGGTGTGTCCAAAGTGCTCATCGCCTTGAATGCCCCCTCACATCAGAGCCAGCCGGAACCCTCGCTCCGGTACGAAGAAGGGCGAGAATAAACCCGCCCCTCCGGTAATCAAGTCAGGTTTCTGACCGGTGATATCAGCCCCAGCAGAGTTCGGTGCCCTTGGCAGAATCGACCGAGGGAACACCTGAAGCCGGCTTGTCGGTGACGAGGTTGACGCCGGTGTTGAAGAAGGTCAGACCGTCGGACGCCTTCGGCTTGGTACCGTCCTTGGCGAAGGCCGCAATGGCTTCGATACCCTTGGAGGCCATCAGCAGCGGATATTGCTGCGAGGTGGCACCGATGACACCCGCCTTGACATTGGCAACGCCGGGGCAGCCGCCGTCAACGGAAACGATGAGAGCGGTCTTGCCAGCCGCCTTCAGGGCCTGGAAAGCGCCTTCGGCAGCCGGTTCATTGATCGTGTAGACGACATTGATGTCCGGGTCCTTGGCAAGCAGGGTTTCCATGGCCTTCTGGCCACCTTCGGGATTGGCTTCGGAAGATTCATGACCGATCACGCGGGCATCCTTTTCCGACCCCATGACCTTCAGGTCCGGGACATCAATGCCAAAACCCTTGAGGAAGCCGGTGTCGCGGGCAACATCGACCGAGATATTGTCCTTGTTGATGTCGAGCATGGCAATTTTTGCGGTAGCCGCACCGTCACCCAGCGTTGCCTTGGCCCACTGGCCGATCAGCGTGCCTGCCTCGAAATTGTCGGTTGCGAAGGTCATGTCCTGCGCGTCCTTGTCGGCCAGCGGCGTGTCGAGCGCGATGACCAGAATTCCGGCATCGCGGGCAGCCTTGAGTGCCGGGCCAACCGAGTCATTCGACGGGGTGATCAGGATGCCCTTGGCGCCTGCGGCCACGCAATTTTCGATGGCCGTGATCTGCGGGGCAGCATCGCCGTCCTTTTCACCGGCAAAGGCCTGGAAGTCGAGGCCTGCATCCTTGGCAGCCTTTTCAGCGCCTTCCTTCATTTTGACGAAGAAGGGATTGGTGTTGTTCTTGGTGATCAGGCAGGCGGATGCGCCTGCGGCGCTGGCGGGCGCTGCGAAGACGACGCCGAGCGCCAGAGTTGCAAACGCGGCAGTAAAGAGGGTCTTCTTCATCATTATTCCTCCCAAGGAATGGTTCTGAGCCGACTGGCCGATGGATTTCGGACATAGCGCCTGCGACCTCGCCGGGCCTCCCCGACGATCCGGCCCAAGCGCTGAGCCTGTCTTATTTACAACATCATCCCGTTTCTTTTGTCAATTAATAAATCCAATTGAATTATTAATTCGTTGTGCCATGATACGGATGTGCAGGGATGTGCTGGATAAACAATGCCTGTACCCTCTCCGTGCTGGAATTCCGGTGGGGAACTGAATTAAGACGGGGCTGGAGTTTGTCAGGGTAAAAGTGGGCAGGGGTTTTCCCGCACGGCCCGTTCGCACGAAACGACAAACGACACCGATGAGTATCGGAGAGGGTCAGCTCCGCGCCGCCACCTGGAGGAAGATCGCATGACAGCAATGGAGGACATGTCGGCGGGACCTGCGCCCGCGATGGTCCGCGATCCCGGTGGCGGCGCCAATCAGGTCAGGGTGCGCGCCTATAATGAGCGGCTGGTTCTGTCGCTGGTGCGCCTGCATGGCAGCCAGGCGAAATCCGATATCGCCCGGCGGACCGGGCTCTCCGCCCAGACCGTTTCGGTGATCATGCGGTCACTGGAAAAGGATGGGCTGCTCATTCGTGGCGAACCGGTACGCGGGCGGGTCGGCCAGCCCTCGGTGCCCCTGCATCTCAACCCGGATGCGGCTTTTTCCTTTGGCGTCAAGATTGGCCGGCGCAGTGCCGATCTGGTGCTGATGGATTTCGTCGGCACGATCCGCCATCAGGTGCACCAGACCTATCGCTATCCACTGCCGGACAAGATCATGGCCCTGCTGCATGACGGCATTGCCGAGATCCTGTCCCGGATGAATGAGTCCGAGCGGGAAAAGATCGCCGGCATCGGCATTGCCGCCCCGTTCGAACTGTGGAACTGGGCGGAAGAGGTAGGCGCCCCAACAGGCACCATGGATGCCTGGCGCAGCTTTGACCTGCATGCCGAAGCGGCAGCGGCCTTTCCCTATCCGGTCTATCTGCAAAATGACGCGACCAGCGCCTGCGGTGCGGAGCTGGTATTCGGCGTCGGCCCCGCGCATCCGGATTTCGTCTATTTCTTCATCGGCTCCTTCATCGGCGGCGGCATCGTGCTGAATTCGGCACTCTTTGCCGGGCGCACCGGCACGGCGGGGGCGATTGGCCCGCTACCGGTGCGCGACCGCTACGGCAGAACCCGGCAATTGCTCGACACCGCCTCGATCTTCGTGCTTGAAAACCTGCTGCGCGACCACGGGATCGACCCCGAACCGCTCTGGTATTCCGCCGATGACTGGGTGGATTTCGGCGAGCCGCTGGAGACCTGGATTCAGGACAGTGCCCGGGCACTCGCCCAGGCCATCGTCGCGGCGGCCTCGATCATCGATTTTTCCGCAGCCGTGATCGACGGCGGCTTTCCCCAGTGGGTCAGAAGCCGGCTGGTTCAGGCGACCGTCGCCGAAGTCGACCGCCTCGATCTGCAGGGCATCATCCGGCCCGAGATCATCGAGGGCAAGGTTGGGCCCCAGGCCCGCGCCATCGGCGGCGCCAGCCTGCCGATCTTTGCCCGCTACCTCCTCGACCAGAATGTGCTGTTCAAGGAAACCGGTCGGATCGAGACACCCTGACACAGATCAAAGCCCGCCTCGCCAATTCCGGAAAACGTGCGCTGTTGCATTTTGTCGGCGTCAATTAATAAATCCAATTGAATTATTAATTTCCCGTGTCATCATGGCGCAATGGGTGCGCCCTGCCCCCTCCTGCCTCTGGCGGGCGCGACCGAGGCCGGGCACCGCAAGGAGAATGACATGCTGAAGGGATTAGACCCGCTCTTGAGCCCGGACCTGCTGTCCTGCCTGAGGGCCATGGGACATGGCGATGAAATCGCGCTGGTGGATGGCAATTACCCTGGCCTCGAGCATGGGCGACGGCTGATCCGGCTTGACGGACACGGCGTGATTGCCGTGCTCGACGCCGTGCTCAGCGTATTGCCGCTCGATGATTTCGTTCCGGAGGCGATTTTCCGGGCAACGCTGCACGATGCTCCTCACCGGCTCGCCCCCGTGCACGAGGAAATGGTGGCTTGCTGCCACCGGCATGCGCCCGGAAGGGCGGTGATCCCGCTTGCCGGACCGGAATTCTATCCGCGCGTCATGGCGGCCCATGCGGTGATCCAGACCAGCGAGCCGCGCCTGCATGGCAATATCATCCTGCGCAAGGGCGTGATCTACCCCCGCTGACGCAAGCCAGACTATTTCATTGGCCGGTGTGCGGCAATGCCCGCCGCCGCCTCGCCCCAGACATCGCTGAGCGCAAATCCCTCGCCGAGCGGATCGAAGGGGTCAAGCGCTACCTGATGCATGCCGAAGGTAAAGCCGCGTCCGGTGATGGTCGGGATGATCGCGGGCCTGCCTGCGACTTCCGTCACCGCCTCGATGCCTGCCTGGAATTCCGAGCCGATGATCGAGCGCGACACGAAGACGTCGCCCACCTTCGCCTTGCCGCGCGCATGCAGGGCGGCCAGATTGGCCGAACTGCCGGTGCCGCAGGGCGAGCGGTCCGCCCGGCCCGGCCACATCGTGGTGCAGGTCCTGACCGCCCCATCCGGCTCGTTGCTGCGGAACATCACATAGGCGACGCCTGATATCTCCGGGATCTCCGGATGGACCACCGGCATTTCCCGGTTGATCTGCGCCTTGATCTCCATTCCGGCCTCGACCAGCGCCCGGGCGCTGCCGGGCTCGATGGTCAACCCCAGTGGCTCGGCATCGACCAGCGCATAGAAGATCCCGCCATAGCAGAGATCGAAGGTGATCCTGCCCCAGCGCGGCGTGTCGAGAACCGCATCGAGCTGATGGGCAAAGGAGGGAACCAGCGTCAGTCTGACCTTTTCGCAGCGCCCGTCGCGGCAGGTAGCGACAGCCCGGACCAGACCGGCGGCGGTATCGAGCACCACCACCGTTTCCGGTTCCTTCATCTCGACAATGCCGCTTTCAAGCAGTGCCGTCGTGACGCAGATCGAGTTCGACCCCGACGCGGCATGGGCCTGATCGGGCTGCAGGATGATGAAACCCCAGTCGGCATCCGGATGTTTGGCGGGCACCAAAAGGTTGACGGAACCAATCGGTGCCCCACGCGGCTCAAGACAGAGAAAACGCCGCAGGCTGTCGTCCCGTGTGTTGAGGTGGTTCATCTGCTCGGCAATGGTGTTGCCGGGGATTTTCGGCACGCCGCCAATCGCGACCTTGCCGATTTCGCCCTCGCAATGCACATCCAGCAGTTGGATCGTCCGTGTCCATTTCATCGCTGTCTTCCCCGCATTCCTGTCATGTCCCGCGCATTCCGCACCGGAGCGTGATGCATCTTCACTTGGTGGCAAGCGCCGCTCAACTGCCGATCAGCCGGACATGGGTGGAAAGCCGTTCCATCCATTGCCGTTCAAAGCGCAGAGCCTCCATCGCCTCCTGCCGCGACACGACCAGAAACCGGAGGCGGTCTCCCGGACGCATCTGCGCCAGCCGCCACAGATCGGCCTCGATCACATGGGCGATCTTCGGATAACCGCCGCAGGTATTGGCCTCCGCCATCTGGATGATCGGCTGGCCGTTTGGCGGCACCTGCACGGTTCCCGGCATGATGCCATGCGAAAACAGCTCACGTTTTTCGATCAAGGTCAGTGCCGGGCCGTCCAGCCGGTAACCCTGCCGGTTCGCCTCGCCTGTCAGCCGCCACGACCTGTCGACAAACTGCGACCGGCTGCCGCTGGTAAATCCGTCCCACTCCGCACCCGGCATGATCCTGACAGGCACATCGCCATCAGCCGTCGGGCGAAGGTCGGCGACCTCCGCTCCCCATCCGCCAGGCAATTGCAGCCTGCCCGCCTGCGCGGCCCTGTCCGGGGGCAAAAGCACCAACCGGTCCCCGCGCTCCAGTCCGCGTCCGCAAAAACCGCCCCAGCCACTCTTGAGATCGGTTGCACGCGATCCGAGCACGAGGGGAACATCCAGGCCTCCGGAAAATGCCAGGATGGCGCGGGCACCCTGTCGGGGCGGGGCAAGGCGGAGCTCATCACCCGCCCCTGCCTCCATCGTCCAGAACGGCGGCAGGCTGGCACTGCCCAAGGCTGCTGCACATTCTGCCCCGGCAATGGCAAAGCGGCAAGCGACATGAAAGCGCAGGCGAAACGGAAAGATCGCCAGTTCCAGGCCGGCAGCGTCGCTGGCATTGCCGAGAAGCCGGTTGGCGATTTCGAGCGCCTGTCCGTCCATAGCTCCGGCGCGACTGACGCCTGCCGCCAGATGGCCGCGCCGTCCGCGATCCTGAACCGTGTTGGAAAGGCCGGTTGACAGGATCTCGATCATCGAAGCGATCCCACCGGCACGAAACGGATCCGGTCGCCGGGACGAAATGTCGCCGGTTCCGCCCGCAGGGGATCAAACAGCGCGATATCCGTATGGCCGAGACAATGCCATCCCGAAGGGGCCGTGATCGGCATGATACCCGCCTGATGACCGCCGATGATCACCGAACCGCGCCTCACCGCCATGCGCGGTGTTGCCCGGCGCGGCATGGCAAGGACGGGATCGAGACCGGAAAGATAGACGAAACCCGGCATCGCGCCGACGGCGGCGACCCGATAGACCGGGGCCGAATGCCGGGCCACCAGTTCCTCCGGTGTCATGGCCTTTTCCGCCGCCAGCCAGATCAGGTCTTCCCCCGTCACACCGCCATAGACGACCGGCACTTCGACCAGACGACCGGCATCGCGGTCCGGTTCGGCCGTCTGCCAGAGTGCCAGAATACGGCTTTCGAGGTGTTCGGGGTCCAGTTGGAGCGGATTGAAGGTCAGCATCAGGTTGTTCATGCCCGGGACCGTTTCCTCAACCCCCTCAATCGCTTGCAGCGGAGTACGCAGCGCCAGAAGGCGAGCCTGGCCAAGCTCGTCGAAACCTGGCCCGGCGACGTCGATCAATATCGCCGTTGTCCCTTCCATGCTGATTGTCGGCAATGGCCTGGTGCCTTCGGTCATCGACTGAATCCATTCTGTGCTTTACCCAACTGATATATCAGGATGGTTGATTTGACCACCCGGATTTGATGTGGATGTGCTATCCCGTCATTCCTCAGTCCGGGCGATTGACCCGGTCGGCGGTTGCGTTGAAAATGCAGGAATAATGAACAGCAGACAGGAAGGCATAACCGTGCGCGTCGATCTGAATTCCGATATGGGCGAGGGATTTGGCCCGTGGAAAATGGGCGATGACCGCGCCATGCTGGCGATTGTCACCTCCGCCAATGTTGCCTGCGGCCTGCATGCGGGCGATCCCGGGATCATGGCCGAGACCTTTCGCACGGCGCTTGAAAACGGCGTGGCGGTCGGTGCCCATCCCGGGTTTCCCGATCTCTGGGGCTTCGGGCGACGGGTGATCCCCTTTTCGGCGGGAGAGATCGAGAGACTGACGGCCTATCAGATCGGCGCGGCGCAGGCGCTTGCCACCTATGCCGGTCACCGCATAACCCATGTGAAGGCGCATGGGGCGCTCGGCAATCTCACCCAGCAGGATGAGGACGTCGCCATGGCGGTCAACCGGGCGATCAAGGCTGTCGATCCGGGCCTGATCTGCCTGACCATTGCGCTTGGCCATCAGGAGCGCCAGGCCCGCGACATGGGTCTCCGTGTGCGCTCGGAAATCTTTGCCGACCGCGCCTATACGGCGGAAGGCCACCTGGTCAATCGCGCCCTGCCCGGGGCGGTGCTCCATGACCCCTCGGAAACCGCCGCCCGGGCGGTGCGCATGGTGCTGGAAGGGGCCATCGAAACCGTTGACGGAACGAGACTGAAGACCGCTATAGACAGCATCTGCGTGCACAGCGATACGCCCGAAGCCGTCGGCATCGCCCGTGAAGTGCGCCGGGCGCTGGAAGAAGCCGGCATCACCGTCACCCCCTTCAACCGGTAAGGCAGGCAGATGGACCTCACCCTGATCGAGACCCTGCTGCGGCTGCTGGATGCCTCCACGGCAGAAGAGCTGGAAGTATCGGAAAACGGCACCACCATCCGCATCGCCCGCCACCGCACCAGGACCGAAGCTCCGCCTGCGCCGAAAGCGGTGGTCAGCGAGAGGAAACCGGCAGCGGCGGCAACCGGCCCTGCACCCGCTTTGCCGGCACCGGAACTGGAAATTCTGGCCGGCATGACTGGTCTGTTTTACCGTTCCCCCGCGCCAGGAGCTCCGGCTTTCGTGGAACCGGGGCGTCGGGTGAGGGACGGACAGACCCTTGGCCTGCTCGAAGCCATGAAGACGTTCAACCCGGTCGAGGCGGAATGCGATGGCGAAATCATTGCCATTCTGGCAGTGGACGGCAGCCTGGTGGAGGCGGGAACGCCGCTGTTTGCCATAAGGCGGACCGTGCCATGACGGGCACAGACAGCGGTGCCGACATGCAGGCGCTCGGCCTGTTGCTGACGCGCTATTCCATCGCCGAATTCGAATATCGGGATGCAACCCGGCATTTCAGGCTGGTGATGGAGGACAGCGCGCGTGCGCCGATGGACGAGGCAAATCCGCCCCCCGTCGCGCCGCCACGGTCACCACCGACCATCCCGTCGCCCTCCGTCGGGCGATTTTACGCGAGCCTGGCGCACGATGCCTATCCCTGCCGGGTGAACAAGGGCACGATCCTCGGCGTCATTGTGGTCGGGCCGCTCCGGCTACCGGTCCTTGCCGCTGAAGCCACCACCATTCTGGCCGCCCTCCAACCGGATGGGACAGGGGTTGACTATGGTGCGGACCTGTTTGCCACCGATGACACGCCTTGAGGGTGCATGATGACCAAAATTCTTGTCTTTACCGATCTGCACATGCTGCCCGAAGGCCAGCGCATCATCGGACTTGATCCGGTGGAGCGCCTGCAGGCGGGGCTGGACCATGCGCTTTCCATGCATCCGGATGCCGACAGGATGATCCTCACCGGCGATCTCACCCATTTCGGCGACAGGGACTCTTATGCAAGGCTGAAGGTGCTGCTGGATCGCGTGCCGCTGCCGCTGTCGATGACCATAGGCAACCACGACAACAGGGACATGTTCCAGACCATGTTTCCCGATGTCGCCAGCGACGAAGAGGGGTTTGTGCAGGAGGTGGTGGATTTTCCCGATGCAAGGGCGCTGATCCTCGACACCAATATCGGCCTGTCCTGGGCCGATCCGGACCATCATGCCGGCGAATTATGCGCGCGCCGGCTGTTCTGGCTGGACCACCATCTGGCTGAAGCCGGTGACAGGCCGGTGCTGATCTTCATGCACCATCCGCCCCATGAGACGGGCTTTGCCGGCATGGACCGGATCAGGCTGCGCAATGGCCCGGATTTCTACGAGGTGCTCGCCCGGCACGGCAATGTGCGCCACATCATTGCCGGCCATGTCCACCGCACCATCAGCGGCTCGCATCGGGGCATCCCCTTCTCGATCTTCAAGAGCCCGGTGCACCAGCAGCCGATGCCCTTCGACACGCTGGACACCTCCAGCTCCGTCGACGAACCCGGGGCCTACGGCATTCTGGTTGTAACGCCGAACGGCTTGCAGGTTCACACCGAAGATTTTGAGATCGCCGGACGGGCCTGATCGGCGCCAATGTGTGTCAGGAACAACGGGATTCCAGACGCAAAACTTCGTTTGCGTGTTTTCCCTGACAAAGTCCAGCGCCGGAATTTTCCGCTTGCGAACTGGTCCAAGGCCATTAAACTGGCCAATTCAACTGCATGAGGGAGTTGTTGCAACCTTGGCCAGCAGAAACCAGGATGAAGTGGGTACTGATCCCATGCATGTTGCTGCCGACAAGGCCAGCGAGCTGCTGAAATCCATGGCCAACCGGCATCGGTTGCTGATCCTGTGCAAGCTGATCCAGGGTGAACATTCCGTCGGCCAGCTGGCCGATTTGCTCGGCATCCGGGATTCCACCGTCTCCCAGCACCTCGCCCTGCTCCGCCGCGACCGGCTGATTTCCGGGCGGCGGGACGGCCAGACCATCTGGTACAGGATTGAAAGCGCGCCGGCGCTGGACGTGGTGAAAGTGCTCTACGATTCCTTCTGCCCGGCCCCCTGAGCTCGATGTTTGATCCATAAATCAAACTTTAGCGCAGTCCCGCCTCCTTAAGCAGTGGCAGCACGCGGTCGCAGAAATAGGGCAATTCCTGGGTGTAATTGACGAAGGACAGCGCTATTCCCTGATAGCCTTTGGCGGCGATGGCCAGCATGGTATCGGCAATCTGCTGCGGCGTTCCAACGAGGGGGAATGTACCTGCGCCACCGGCAAAGCGCTGGCGATATCGCCCATAGGCCTGCGGATCGTGGGAGCCGGAAAATTCCTTCTTCCCCGCCATGTGATCATCTACCGCTGCATGGTCCGCCTGCTCAACCGCATAGCGCTGGTAATAGGCCTCGGCTTCCTTGCGGGTCTCGCGACACACGACATGACAGACCGTGTAGACGCCAACATCGCGCCCGACAGCGGCAGAACGGGCCTTGATGTCGTCGATGGCATGGCCCGCCTCGGCAAGTTCGCTAAATGTGGTGAAAAGATAATCGCAGGCCCTTGCCGCGAAATCCCGGCCCGGTCCGCCAAAGGCCGCATTCATGGTAACCGGCCTCGGCACCTGCAGACTGGCCGGTCGGCTCACCGCCTGGTTCAACTGATAGTAGGTGCCGGTGAAATCGAAGGGCTCGGTGCTGGCATAGGCCTTTTCGACGATCTCCAGCCATTCCGAGGCCTGATCATAGCCCTTTTCCACCAGCGGCACGCCAAACATGCCGAATTCCTTCGGATTCCAGCCGCAGACAATGTTCAGACCGGCCCGGCCACTGGAGATATGATCGACCGTCGCCAGCGCCTTGGCGGCGTAAAGCGGATGGACCAGCGGCACATGCACCGTCATGAACAGTCCGATCTGTTCCGTCGCAGCGGCAAGCCCTGCTGCCCAGGTAAAGGTTTCGAATGACCATTCCCGCACCCGGTTCCTGCCGCCAAAACCGCGCCAGCGGGCAATCGGCAGCAGGAAATCGAGCCCGGCACGGTCGGCTATCTGCGCCGCGCCGAGATTGTCATCCCAGCCCGCCGCCCAGCGTTCCGGCACATCGGTAATGGCAAGACCGCCATCGGCATTGGTGGAGAACACGCCAAGCTTCAGCTTCTTGCCGGATTTCAATGGATGCGGCTTGATCATCGCCTCTCCCGCTGGATCATTCCGGGGCGGGCAGGACATCAGGCTCCGGCCTGCCCCTCCTCGACCGGAGCCGCATTCAACACTGCGGGTGCGGCATCGCGCAAGCCACCACAGCAAATAAATTTCAACCCTAAAGTAATATGGTGACCCGCCCCCTGCCCTGCGCGGTTCAGAAATCGCAAAGGCCGGCATCGATGCCAATACCGTCGTTCCAGAGAATATGGGCCTGACAGCTTTCATGGTCGCGCGGCGCAATCGGACCGAAACATTCGGTGCGTTCTTCGGAAGCATAAAGCTCCACCAGCCATTGGTGACCGATATAGGTGTCGTAATGGGCATGCTCGCCGGGCTGCAAGAGCCCGTATTCCTTCAGGAACCCGTCAAAGTCGATCCAGAGGATCCTGTAGGCGAACTGGGTATCGTTGAAGAAATCGATCCCCGTGGGATCGCCCGACCGGGGCGAGGGATCATGCGCCTCCTCACAGGCATCCGCCCATGCCTGAACCGGACCGGCGACACCGGCACCAAGAACAAGCGCCGCCATCACGGTTACGCGCAGCCTATCAAACAAAGTCCGCATGGACGTCTCCGTCGGGTTGAGTCTTCAGGAATGGCCGGCCGGCACGTGCATATAGCGCGACATGCTTTAGAGTCTGTCGGGTTCATACTGAACCAGGCAGCCTCCAGCGCTCCTTGTTTTCGTTTGTCTTTTCGCGCAAACTTGTTTGTGCGCTCAAACTTGTTTGCGCGGGAAAACCGGATTCCAAACGCAAAACGTCGTTTGCGTGTTTTCCCTGACAAACGCTAGTGGTTTGATTCCGACATTTGCTACCGTCCGTTTTACCCTCGAGAGCAAATGTCGCAATCATGAAAACCACTAGTAACACTATGATTCTAGTGGAATTTACGAATTTGACATTCGATCCTCGAGATCGCGGCGAATGGGCATCGAATGTCAAATTCATTCCACTAGCCGCCGACGACACTTTTTAGTGCCGACATGACGCCGACATCCGGATTGGCGGCACAGGCCTCTGCCAATTGCTTGGCTACAGCGGTAATCGCCTCGAAATCCACCCGCGTATCATCTGCCTTGCCGCCGTAATAGCCGTGCAGCCAGAACATCACCAGCGCCGCCTCGTCCTCAGACCAGTTGGCCGTATCCGAGCATTTCAGCGTCGACATATCGAGCACTTCGGCGCGCGCCTGTGTGGCGCACAGGGACAAAAGGGCAAAGCCCACGGCTGCAAATCTGGCCTTCATTACACCCCCCGGCAATTTTTGTATAATTAAATACTAACCAGGAGAAGACGACGTCAATCTCCCCCCATGTCAAATCAGCAAGGGGAAAGCATCGGGTCCAAAAATGGTTTTGCGCGACACCTTGTCAGCGGGCCAAAACGGGACCCGCAGCAAGACCTCCGGGACCGGGTACTTCACCTGCGCAATTTGCCGACAATCGGGCAGATCCTTGAAATAGCTCAAAAAACAACCGTCTCGGCCACCGCCTCGATATCGCATGCCTCATCGTCCATCACCGTCCTCCCACGTATCAGAGGATGGCGACAGATTCATCAATTCAGCCGATTGCCGTGGGCAACGCGCCGATCCGGATAGACTGGAAAGCGCTTGGCATATCCAGTCAGAAAAAACGGTCTAGCCGCTGTGGATCTTGGAAGGAAATGGCGCACCCGAAGAGATTCGAACTCCTGACCCCCAGATTCGTAGTCTGGTGCTCTATCCAGCTGAGCTACGGGTGCGTGGCAGCGGACAGTGCCGCTTGCGTGGCCGATCCTCTAAAACGTCCTTCCGGCGAATGCAAGAGACATTCTACAAAAAAGTGTCGAGGACAATGAAAAAGCCGCAAGGTTCGCCATTTTTGGATCTGGTTTCAAATGGTTAGAGTTTGCCAGGGAAAACACGCGAACGACGTTTTGCGTTTGGAGTCCGGTTTTCCCGCTCAAACGAGTTTGAGCGCTCAGCCGAGTTCGAGCGCAATGACATTTTGCTGTCAGCCGATCCTGTCCGGAATGAAGACGGCAAAACAGGTGCCTCTGCCGGTCTTTTCCTTCAGTTCGATGCGTCCGCCATGCGCCAGCACGAGGTCGCGGGCAATTGCCAGTCCGAGTCCCGTTCCGCCGGTGCGGGCAGCGCCCTTGAAGGCGGAGAAGAGGTTGTCCCTGGCCTTGGCCGCCATGCCCGGCCCGGTGTCATCAACATGGATCGTGACACCCTGCCCGTCCCGAAAGGCGGACACGCGGATGGTGCCGCCGGCAATACCCGGTTCGCTCAGCAACGCCTGGTGGGCGTTGCGGCTGAGATTGTGCAGAACGCGGAAAAGCTGTTCGCTGTCGGCCTGCACTTCCAGCGCCGGATCGACCTCATGGATGAAGTCGATGCCACCTGCCGGGTCGAGGCCGAGATTGTCGCGAACCTCCTGGATCAGCGGCAGCAGGCAGAAACGCGTGCGCCGGGGAACCGCCTCCGCCATCTGGCCATAGGCGAGCACCTCGCTTGTATAGCCGACCGCCCGGTCGAGCGTGCGGATCAGCTTTGGCGCAAAGGCCTTGACCATGGGATCATCGACATCGCTCAGCCGGTCCGACAGAAGCTGCGCGGTGGCCAGGATATTGCGCATGTCGTGATTGATCTTCGACACCGCCAGGCCGAGTTCGGCCAGCGTCTGCTGCTGGCGCAGGGTGCGCTGGAGATCGCTCTGCATCGTGGCAAGGTGCCGCCCGGCCACGGCCAGTTCATCGCGCCCGGCTTCCGGCATCATGATCCGGTCCGGATTGGCGGGATCACCGGCAAAGCCCTGCATGCTCGTCGTCAGCCGCCGGATCCTGCGGATCATGATCCGGTCGATGGCGAAGAAGATCAGCGTCGAGGTGATCAGCGAGATCAGGATCGAGAGATAGGCGACATTGCGCGAATAGACCAGCATGGCCTCGCGCAATGCGCTTTCATCCAGCACCATGTCGATGATCATGTGGCTGTCGCCAACCGGACCATAGGCGCGGATCAGGCGGTTTCCCCCGAACAGCAGGGTGCGCAGCGCCTCGCTCATCGCATTGACGGGGGACATGCTGCCGAGATCGAACACGCCCATGATCGGCTGATCGATGGGAGACGCGGCCAGAAGCTGCGACGTGCCTTCGCGGCGCAGCGCAATGGCCCTCGCCCCTGCCGCCATCAGCGTTTCGTCCTTGACCTTCTGCGGCAGGTTGATCGGCTGCAGCGCATCGATGACAATGCCGGCGGCTGCGGCGGCGTTCAGCCGGTCCTGTAACCAGCGCAGCCGCATATTGGCAACCGAAGGCACGAAAATCAGCACTTCGGCCAGCAGCACGAACAGGATGGTCAGCGTCAGCAACTTGGCGGAAAGCCCGGCAAACAGGCTGCCGCGCTGCCAGTCCTCCCTCTCCGGCAAGGAAGTCGCCTGTGTTTCCGTCATCATGCCCCCGGATTTCTGCTGCCTGAAGCGTGTCGCGATCTTTCAGACCAGCTTGTCACGCTTCCATTCCTTGTTTTTACGCATGTCATTCCCGCGCAGGCTGGTTTGCGCTGCAAAAGCGCTGCACGCGCTTGCGTGAAACGCTCCATGCGACGCACGTCTTGTTATACCAGACTAGAGTATTTCAATGAAAGGCGCGACGGACTTTTGTCCGGACCGGTTCAGGCCACGCGAAAAAGGCGGTCGGACAGGCGCGTGGCCCGCATCCTCTCCGCTTGTCAGGCAAGGTCTCCCCTGCCAGCACCCGATCCGCCACGGCCCATCCAGCGCAGGATCGGGCGGCGCAGGACCAGGGGCACCAGGGCAAGCAGCGCAAGGGCGGCCAGCGCCATGCGGACCCCCGGCGTCAGGCAATCGGCCAGCCGATAGGCATCGCCACGCCGCTCCGCCGCAGCGATCGCCTGATCGAGCCCGCTGCCGAGCCAGGCATAGAGCAGCGTGGCCGGCAGGATGCCGACGAAGGTCGCCGCCGCAAAGACCCTGAGCCGGACCTGGAAAAAGGCCGGGGCCGCGTTCACCAGCGCGAAGGGAAAGAAGGGGGCCATGCGAAGCGCCAGGATATAGACAAAGGCGTGCTCGCGGAATCCGCGCTGGAACATCCGCGACAGCCGCTTCGGGGCGATATCTCCCAGCCCCCGTGCCAGGCTGCGGACGACCAGAAAGGCAATGCTGGCCCCTGTTGTGGCGGAGACGGCGACAATGAAAATGGCGGGTAGCCAGCCGAACAGGAAGCCGGCAAAGATCGTCAGCATCGCCGCAAAGGGCAGCGACAGCAAGGCCGCCGCCACATAGACCGCCAGAAAAAGCAGCGGGCAAACCAGGGGATGCGCCATGGCAAAGGATTTGAGCAGGGCGCGGCGGTGGATCAACCCATCCCAGTCAAGGCTATGATGATAGCCAAGACCGTAGAACAGCAATACCGGCAGGATGATCAGACATACGGGCAGCAGGCGCAACCAGGCCGGCCGATACAGGCCGGGCAGAAATCCGCCGATGTCTTTCTGCCTTGCCATTGCCAGCGCCTGTTGCCTGTCCTCAGGGAGGTCAGCGGGTCCCTTCCGGGTCTGCTTGTCAACGGACAAGTAGACCATACCGGTCCCGCCATGCAAGACACGCGTGCACAAACTTGCTTGCGTGCGCAAACAGGTTTGCGCGCGCAAACAGGTTTGCGCGGGAAAACCGGATTCCACGTTTCCCTGACAGACCCCATGTGACCCGCACCCGAAGATCGACAGGACCCAAGTGGGTGAGAGGCGGGGCCGAGACGGTGTCTTTGGCAAGTTTGGCGGCTGCAATTGACTTTGGCAGGACTTCTCCCTATAAGCCCGCGCACGTCAGGCACCCCTTGCATCCGGCCCTTGTGGCGCGGGATCAGGACCCGGCGGATCCGAAACGCTCCTTGCCACAGGCGAAAAGACCTGAGGGCAAATTCAAGAAGGGCCGCACTCCGCGGTAGTCAAATAAATGAAGCGTACTTACCAGCCATCCAAGCTTGTTCGCAAGCGTCGTCACGGTTTCCGTGCCCGCATGGCCACCGCTGGCGGCCAGAAGGTTCTTGCTGCTCGTCGCGCACGCGGCCGCAAGCGTCTTTCGGCCTAAGGCCGGGTTGCCCGGACGCAATGGCGGGCGATGAGACAAAGACCGATGAAAAAACTGCCGGGCGGCTGAAAAGCCGCCCGCAGTTTCTTGCCGTTCAGAAAGGCGAGAAACGAAAAGGGCGCAGCTTCCTTCTGGAGGTTCTGGATCGCCACGAGCCCGATACCGAGCCGAGAGCCGGTTTTACCGTGACAAAGAAACAGGGCAATGCCGTCGAGCGCAATCGCATGCGCCGCCGCCTCAAAGAGGCGGTAAGGCTGAAAGCGGGATTTGCAATGCTGCCCGGTCACGACTATGTAATCGTCGCCCGCAGGGATGTGCTGAATGTGCCCTTCGACCAGTTGACCAGACAGCTGATCGACCGCATCCAGTCGCGACCCGACATGAGGCATGAGCCGAAACGGCCCGGCGACAGCCGCCCCAGGAAAGTATGATGGAAAACAAACGCAATTCATTCGTGGCAATTGCCCTGTCGGTGCTGATCGTGATCGCCTGGCAGTTCTTCTACATGAACCCGCGACTGGAAGCGCAGCACAAGGCCGAGCTTGCCGCCAAGGCGCAGCAGACCGCCGCGCAAACCGCAGGCAGCACCACAGCCGCGACCGCCGCCACTGGAACGACGGCAGCTGCAACAGGCGCGAGCGCCCCTGCCCCGACGACCTCAGTCGATACGGCGGCCAATTCCCCGCGCGTCGCCATCGATACGCCTGACCTTTCCGGCTCCATCCGCCTGACCGGTGCCCGCCTCGACGACCTGAAGCTCAAGCATTACCATGAGACGGTCGACGACAAGAGCCCGCTGATCACGCTGTTCAGCCCCTCCAACACCAAGGACGGCTATTTTGCCGAGCTGGGCTATGTCGAGACGGCCGACAGCGGCAAACTGCCCGGCCCCGACACGCTCTGGACCGTTTCCGGCAATGACAGGCTCAGCGACAAGACCCCGGTGACGCTGACCTTCACCAATGACAAGGGCGTCACCTTCGCCCGTACCTTCTCGGTCGACGAACGCTACATGTTCACCGTCACCGACAAGATCACCAATGGCGGCACCGCACCGCTTGCCGCCGCGCTCTATGGCCGCGTGACGCGCTACAACAAGCCAGCGACCACGCCCGCCTACGTGCTGCATGAAGGCTTCATCGGCGTTCTCGACGACCAGAAGCTTGCCGAAAGCAAGTATTCCGCCATCGAGAAGGAAAATGTCGAGCATCCCAAGACCACCAGCGGCTGGCTTGGCATCACCGACAAATACTGGGCTGCCGCCATCGTGCCGCCGCAGGCGATCCCGTTCGAATCGCGCTTTGCCCACTTTACCACCGGCCAGCAGCCGCTGTTCCAGGCCGACTTCAAGTCCGACGCCGTGACGGTCGCCCCCGGCCAGTCGACCGAGATCAAGAACCTGATCTTTGCCGGTGCCAAGGAAGTACCCGTCATCGACGGCTACCTGAAGCAGTATGAGATCCCCCGCTTCGACCGGCTGATCGACTGGGGCTGGTTCTACTTCCTGACCAAGCCGATGTTCAAGATGATGGACTTCTTCTATCGCTACTTCGGCAATTTCGGCATTGCGATCCTGATCACCACCATCGTCGTCAAGACGCTGTTCTTCCCGCTTGCCAACAAGCAATATGCCTCGATGGCCAAGATGAAGCTCGTCCAGCCGAAAATGGCGGAGCTGAAGGCCAAGCATGCCGATGACCGCATGGCGCTGCAACAGGCGACCATGGAACTCTACAAGACCGAAAAGATCAATCCGCTGGCGGGCTGCTGGCCGATTGCCTTCCAGATCCCGATCTTCTTCTCGCTCTACAAGGTGATCTACATCACCATCGAGATGCGGCATGCGCCGTTCTTCGGCTGGATCCAGGATCTCTCGGCTCCCGATCCGACCAGCATCGTCAACCTGTTCGGGGCACTGCCCTTCGCGGCACCGACCTTCCTGCATCTCGGCGTCTGGCCGCTGATCATGGGCATCACCATGTTCCTGCAGATGCGGATGAACCCGACGCCGCCGGACCCGGCACAGGCCATGGTCTTTACCTGGATGCCGGTCATCTTCACCTTCATGATGGCCTCCTTCCCGGCAGGCCTGATCATCTACTGGGCCTGGAACAACACGCTTTCGGTGATCCAGCAATCGATCATCATGAAGCGCAATGGCGTGAAGGTCGAACTCATCGACAATCTCAAGGGCCTGTTCAGGCGAAAGCAGCCACAGCCGAAATAGCGATACCGAAACCCCGGAAGCCAGCCATCTCTCCGGGGTTTTTCATTTCAGTCACGCATTGGAGTCTGTCTGGTTCATATTGAAACAGACAGACTCTGGCTCTCCTTGTTTTCGTTTGTCATGGATCGGGAAAACCGGATTCCACTTTTCCCTGACAAACTTTAATCAGCGGATGCGACATGGCCTGTCGCATGAATGGCGACATAGCCGGCGGGCGGTTTCTATTCTTTGCCGACATCGAGATCAGGACCCGCTTCATGGCGCATGCGACAGAGACGGTCGGACATTCCGTCATGTCCCCGGAAAAGGCCGGGGCTGTGATGGTGTTCGGCTCAGCCTTCTTCTGGAGTTTTGGCGGGGCGTTGTCGCGGCTGCTGGCGCTGCCTGATGGCTGGACCGTGATTTTCTGGCGCTGCCTGTTCGCCTCGATCTTCCTGCTGCTCTTCATGTTTTTCAGGGATGGATTGCGTGGCACGCGGGCCCTGTTTGCCGGCATGGGCTGGCCCGGCGCCATGGTGGCAACCAGCTTTACCATCGCCACCACCTGCTTCATCCTCGCCATCCAGCACACCACGGTTGCCAATGTGGTGCTGATCCAGGCGGGCGTGCCGCTGTTTGCCGCGCTGATGAACTGGATCTTCAACCGCGAACGGATCTCGGCCCTGACCTGGGGGGCCATTGCGGCGGTGATATCAGGGGTCGCGATCATGATGTCGCAATCGCTGACCCGGTCGATCTCGCCGGTCGGCGATACGCTGGCGCTGGTCATTGCGCTGGTCTTTGCCGGAACCACGGTGCTGACCCGGCGCTACCCCAATGTGCGCATGACGCCTGCCGCCTGCGCCGGAAGCTTTGCTGCGGCCCTGATTGCCAGCACGCAGGCGATCACCCTTGCCGTCACCGCACCGCAACTGGGCATTCTCTATGTCTTCGGCGTGTTCAATCTCGGGATCGGCATGGTGCTGTTCGTCACCGGGGCGCGTCTCATTCCTTCGGCGCTTGCCGCCCTGCTTGGCACGGCGGAGACCATGCTGGGGCCGCTCTGGGTGGCGATCTTCAACGGTGAAATCCCCGAGATCCGGGCGATCATCGGCGGCACTCTGATCCTGGCTTCCCTGCTTGTCTATCTGACCGCCGAGTTCCGCCGCCAGCAACGGGGGCTGCGCCACCCGTGATCCCTGGTATGAATCCGGCATTGACGCAGGGATTCCTTGACTTTGCCGGCCAAAACCCCGAAGCCGGACCGAAAATCGGACAAGGAAAGACGACCCCGATGACGGATACCGCTGGACGCGACCAAAAACCTCTCTTCGGCCATCCCTGGATTTTCATCCGTGGCGTGCCCTCGCTTGAATTCCTGCCGCCGGAAGGACCATTCGAAGTGGCCTTTGCCGGTCGCTCCAACGTGGGAAAATCCTCGCTGATCAATGCGCTGGTCGGGCAGAAGGCGCTGGCGCGGACATCGAACACGCCGGGACGCACCCAGGAACTCAACTATTTCGTCCCCGACGGCTATTCCGGCGAGGGCGACGACCTGCCGCCGATGGCACTGGTGGACATGCCCGGCTATGGCTACGCGCAGGCCCCGAAGGCCCATGTCGATGCCTGGACCAAGCTGGTCTTCGATTATCTCCGGGGCCGTGCGACACTGAAACGGGTCTATGTGCTGATCGACAGCCGCCACGGCATCAAGAAGAACGACGAGGACGTGCTGACCCTGCTCGACAAGGCCGCCGTCTCCTACCAGATCGTGCTGACCAAGACCGACAAGATCAAGGACGCCGGCGTGCCCCGGCTAATTGCCGAAACGCTCGACAAGATCAAGAAGCGCCCCGCCGCCTATCCCGCCGTCATCGCCACGTCCTCCGAAAAGGGAAAAGGCCTGGACGACCTGCGAAACGCGATCCTTGAGACCATCACCCAGTAATACAAAAGGATCAGGCCATATCTGCCCGTTCAGGCGAACGGGCAGATGCCGTGTTTCGACAGCCCTTACATCTTCGGCAGCATGACGCGGTCGATGACATGGATCACGCCGTTCGACTGCTTGACATCGGCGATGGTGACATGGGCGACACCGCCGTTTTCGTCCGTCAGGGTGATCATGCCATCCTTTTCGCGGGCGGTCAGCACGCAGCCGCCGACAGTCTTGACCCTGTGCTTGCCGCCATCATCCATGATCATTTTCGAGATCATGTCCGACATCGCATCGGCTGCCACCACGTGGCAGGTGAGAACCTTCACCAGTTTCTTCTTGTTCTTCGGCTTCAGCAGCATCTTGACCGTGCCCTTGGGAAGGGCGGCAAAGGCTTCGTTGGTGGGCGCAAACACCGTGTAGGGACCGGGACCCTGCAGCGTCCCGACCAGACCGGCGGCCTTCACGGCGGCAACCAGCGTGGTGTGGTCCTTCGAATTCATGGCATTTTCGACGATATTCCTGTTTTCATACATCGGCGCTCCGCCGACATCGGGATTGGCAGCATAGGCAGCAATCGAAGTTGCAGCGATGACAGTTGCCGCAGCGAGCACCCGGATTGTTGACTTGAACATGGCATTCCTCCTTGTATATTCCACACTCCGTCACAGCCAATTTCAAGAATTGACCAGTGACGCCGCTGGTCGATCATCGCCAGGTAAAAATAGAGACGGGGAGGCAGGGAACAAAGTTTCAGTAGTTTTGTGTGATCGTTTTATTTTTACAACTGATATATTTCTTTTATATTAAACGAAAAACATGCGCGCCGGAATTTTGCTGCCGGCGCGCGCCTTTCATTACATATGTCGCATGTCTATTTGAACTTTGCGGCACCTGCGGCGAGTATCGGTCCCTGGGCATGGCCGGTCGGGGAGCCGCCATAGGCTTCAAGGCTTATGGCAAACAGGTCGCCTTCATGAATCCTGTCCCGCCAGGCGGCGGGGACCAGCAATTCGCCTTCGCCCGATTGCGGGAGAACGCCGAGCGACACCGCCGGATTGCTGCCCTGGATCAGCCAGAGTTCCAGCGACTTCTGCTTTTCCGGTCCGGCGGCAACCGGCGTCATCCGGAACCGGCCGGTGGCAGGATCATAGGACGAGGCAAAGCTGACAGGGCTTGCAGGCGCCTTTTCCGGCGGAGAAAGGGCTGCAACCAGTTCCGCCTTTTGCGGCGGGCCGAAGACAGCAAGCTGGGACAGCGAGAGGCCAGCGGCCACAACCAGCGAAAGGGCGGCAAGCCCCCGCCAGAAGGCGAGCGACTGCCAGAGGCCGGGTGCCCTCGCCTGCCCTGTCCGGTTTGCGTAAAGCCGTTGTTCGATGCGCGGATAGATCCAGGCGGGCGGGGTTTCGCCTGCGTAATTTTCGTCGAACGTCACCAGATTTTCCTGCCAGCGCTGGACGATGGCCGCAAAATTGCGGTCCAGTACCATCCGCGCCTCGACCTTCTGCCGGTCTCCGGACGAGAGAACGCCGAGCACATATTCGCCGGCGAGGACTTCGTCGCGGGATCTGTCTCCACTGCTGCGATCGGGCGATGTCATTGGTCCAGACACTCTCTCAATTTGATCAGGCTGCGCCTCAGCCAGGTTCTCATGGTATTCAGGGGCACGCGAAACTGGTCGGCGAGTTCCTGGTAGCTCAGGCCCTCCACATAGGCCCGCTTGACGGCGCTGGCCCTGTCTGCCTCAAGCAGGCCCATGCAGCGGTCGATCCGCCGCCCCTCGCCTGCCATCACCGCATCGCTTTCCGGGTCGGGTGCGGGATCGGCAAGGTCATAGGCCTCGTCGATCTGGTCGGCCACCGGCTTGCGCGCCCGCAGGATATCGATCGAATGGTTGCGGGCGATGGCCGTCAGCCAGCCCGACCCATTGCGGCCTTCCGCGGCGAAGCGGGCGGATCGCTGCCAGATCTTGATGAACACATCCTGCAGCGCTTCCTCCGCCTCGCTCCTGTCTCTCAAGATACGCAAACAGACGGCGAAAAGTTTCGCGCTTGTGCGCTGGTAGAGAAGTGAAAATGCCGCCCGGTCCTTGAGCGCAACGCGGCTGATGAGGTCAGACAATTCGTCAGCGGCCATTCGCCATCCCGGATACTCGGCCTGCCCTGTCGCCAGGCATGATCATGCTGGGGCGCGGCGCGGCAGTTTGCACGAAGAAAACCTTAATCTGGTATAACCTACCGCAAAGTCCAGAGGGTGAGAAGCGCCTGTTTGCCGTCAGTACCGATCGGCACTTCTTTTTGCCGGCATTATTCCCTGTGCCGGAAACTTGCGATAAAAGGCGCGCAACATGAATGCGGGCAGAGGGTCCGGTGAACAGGGTTTGACGGTAATGACGACTTCCGAAAGCGAGATGCAGGCGAGACTTCTGGCGCAGGCCCTGCCCTTCATGCAACGCTACGAAAACAAGACCATCGTGGTGAAATACGGTGGCCATGCCATGGGCAATCCGGAACTTGGCCGTGCCTTTGCCGCCGATATCGCGTTGTTGAAACAGTCGGGCGTCAATCCGATCGTCGTGCATGGCGGCGGTCCGCAGATCGGCGCAATGCTTGCAAAGCTCGGGATCGAATCGAAGTTCGAGGGCGGCTTGCGGGTCACCGACCAGAAGACGGTCGAGATCGTCGAAATGGTGCTGGCCGGATCGATCAACAAGGAAATCGTCGCGCTGATCAACCAGACCGGCGAATGGGCCATCGGGCTTTGCGGCAAGGACGGCAACATGGTCTTTGCCGAAAAGGCAAGCAAGACCGTGACCGATCCCGACAGCAATATCGAGCGGGTGCTCGATCTCGGTTTTGTCGGCGAAGTGGTCGAAGTCGACCGTACCCTGCTCGATCTGCTTGCCAAGTCCGAGATGATCCCGGTCATCGCCCCCGTCGCGCCGGGCCGCGACGGCCACACCTACAATATCAATGCCGATACCTTTGCCGGGGCGATTGCCGGGGCGCTGAATGCCACGCGGCTGCTGTTTCTCACCGACGTGCCGGGCGTGCTGAACAAGAAGGGCGAACTGATCAAGGAATTGTCGGTTGCCGAGGCCCGCGCCCTGATCAGGGACGGCACGATCTCGGGCGGCATGATCCCCAAGGTCGAAACCTGCATCGAGGCGATACAGGCGGGGGTGCAGGGCGTGGTCATCCTCAATGGCAAGACCTCGCATGCCGTGCTGCTGGAACTGTTCACCGAAGGTGGTGCCGGAACGCTGCTCGTCCCCTGAGCCTCACCTGAAATGCAGCAGCAACAGGATGCCGGCGACGATCAGCACGCAGCCGGCTATTTCCAGCCGGTTGATCCTTTCCCTGAAGAACAGCACGCTCGAGGCGAAGGTGAAGAGCATTTCCACCTGTGCCAGCGAGCGGACCAGGGCGGGGTGCTGGAGCGTCATCGCCGTGAACCAGCCGAATGAGGCGGTGGCGCCGACAAAGCCCGTCGCCGTCGAGATCTTCCAGGCCCGCAACGTCCGCCGCAATTCCTGCGGCTCGCGGGCCAGCATGAAGGCGAGCATCATCCCCGTCTGCAAGAGGATGACGAAGACCAGCGTATACCCCGCCTGCATCATCGCGTCGGGCGCAGGCAGGCCCGGGGCGAGCGCGCCCGAGGCGGTGCTGTAGGCAACCGAGGACAGGCCGAACAGCAGGCCGGAAAGCAGCCCCACCCGCGCCGTGCGGCTGAAGGTGGCATCCAGCAGCGATTTCGGCGTGATCTCGGTGCGCGCCACCGAAATCAGCATGACGCCTGCCATCGAGACGAGGATGGCCAGAACCCCGCCCGGCGTCAGGTGCTGGCCGAGAAACAGGAAGGCGATGATGGCGGCCAGAGCCGGCTCGGTCCGCGAATAGGCGGTGCCGACGGCAAAATTGCGAAGCGAGAACAGGTGCACCAGCAGGAAGGTCGCGCCGATCTGCGCGACGCCGCCAATCACCGCCCAGAAGAAGAAGCTCCGGTCGGGCACCGGCAGCGGACGGCCAAGGCCGAAATGCAGGATCAGGAGATAGAGGACCGCGAAGGGAACGCCGAAACCGAAGCGCACGAACGTCGCCCCGGTCGTGCCCATCTGTCCCTTCAGATGCTTTTGAAAGACCGAGCGCAGGTTTTGCAAGAATGCGCTGGCGATGGTGATGCCGACCCAGAGTTCCATGATCGATGTCTATCAGAGGCTCCGGGGGCCTGCCACGGCGGAAATCCGGAAAAATTGTCTCCATGGCATTTTCATCGCTGGCCTGCCGGTGCATAAGTGCCGCCATGAGCACGATCCGCAACACCCCCGCCAAAGCCGATTTCGACACCGTCCGTGACTGGGTCTTCGATCTCGACAACACGCTTTATCCGCATCATGTCGATCTGTTCGCCCAGATCGACCGCAACATGACCGCCTATGTCGCCCGGCTGCTGGCGATGGATCCGGCAGAGGCGCGGCTGTTGCAGAAGCGCTATTATCACGACCATGGCACGACACTGAAAGGCCTGATGGTCCATCATGAAGTCGATCCGAACGACTTTCTCGAACAGGCCCATGCCATCGACTACGGGGCGCTGAAGCCGCATCCGGAACTGGGGGCGGCGATCAGGGCCTTGCCAGGCCGCAAGTTCATCCTGACCAATGGCACCGTCGCCCATGCCGAAAAGGCCGCCGGTGCGCTGGGCATTCTGGAACATTTCGACGACATCTTCGACATCGTCGCTGCCGATTTCGTGCCGAAGCCGGCGGGCAGCACCTATGACAAGTTCATGAGCCTCAACCGCATCGACACCGCCCATGCGGCGATGTTCGAGGACCTGCCGCGCAATCTGGTGGTGCCGAAGGCGCTCGGCATGCGCACCGTTCTGCTGCTCCCCCGCAATCTCGAAGAGATCGTCACCGAGACATGGGAACGCATCAGCGACCAGGATGGCAGCTACATAGATTATGCCACCGATGACCTCCAAACCTTCCTGCAGGCGCTCACCGCCTGACGCGATCATCCCGGCAGGTTCCGGAATGGAGCGGGAGACGGGTTCAGTGCCCGCGCAGTTCCTTGCGCAGGATCTTGCCGACATTCGACTTTGGCAATTCGCTGCGGAATTCGATATGGCGGGGGCGTTTGTAATTGGTGAGGTTTTCCGCGCAGTGCTGCCTGATGTCGTCTTCGGTAAGGGACGGGTCCCTGCGGACAATGAACAGTTTCACCGCCTCGCCGGAATGTTCGTCGGGAACGCCGATGGCGGCGGCCTCCAGCACGCCGGGATGCATCACCGCGACTTCCTCGATCTCGTTGGGATAGACGTTGAAGCCGGAGACAAGGATCATGTCCTTCTTGCGGTCGACGATCTTGGTATAGCCCCGGGCATCCATAAAGCCGATATCGCCGGTGCGGAAAAAGCCGTCCGCCGTCATCACCTGGGCGGTTTCCGCCGGACGCTGCCAGTAACCGAGCATGACCTGCGGACCGCGGATGCAGATTTCACCGGTTTCGCCAATCGGCATCGTAGCGCCTGCATCGTCGCGGATCTCGATATCGGTCGAAGGCAGGGGCAGGCCGACCGTGCCGGTAAATTCCGCCCGGTCGAGCCGGTTGGCGGTGGCGACCGGCGAGGTCTCCGACAGGCCGTAACCCTCCGCAATCGGGCAGCCGGTGATCGCCTGCCAGCGTTCTGCCACCGGGCGCTGCACCGCCATGCCGCCGCCCAGAACCAGCAGCAATTCGGAAAAATCCAGCGCGGCGAAATCCGGATGGTTCATCAGCGCATTGAACAGCGTGTTGAGGCCGGGGAAAATATGGACCTGGTAGCCTTTCCATTCCTTGACGAAGCCACCGATATCGCGCGGATTGGCGATCAGCACATTGTTCGCCCCCATCGACAGGCCCATCAGCGAATTCACCGTCAGCGCAAAAATGTGGTAAAGCGGCAGGGCGCAGAGGAAGGTCATCTGCTCCGGTCGCTTGCGTCGTTCGAAAATGGCGTCCAGCCAGACGATCAACTGGTCCTTGTTGGCAAGAAGATTGGCATGGCTGAGGGCAGCCCCCTTGGATACACCGGTGGTGCCGCCGGTATATTGCAGGAAGGCGACATCGCCGGAGGCGACGTTGACCGGGGCCAGTTTCTTCCAGGCCCCCTCCCGCAACACCTGATTGAAGGCGATGGACTCGTCGATCCCGAAGGCCGGAACCAGCTTGCGGATGCGGCGCACCGCGAAATTGACCAGCACCCCCTTCAGGCCCAGCATGTCGCCCATGCTGGCCACCACGATATGGCGGAGATCCGTGTGCTTGTAGACCTGTTCAACCGTGTAGGCGAAATTTTCCAGCACGAAGATGGCTTTTGCGCCGGAATCCTTCAACTGATGCTCCAGCTCGCGCGGCGTGTAGAGCGGGTTGACATTGACCACGACCATGCCGGCCCGCAATATCGCATAGACCGCCACCGGGTTTTGCAGGATGTTCGGCATCATCACCGCCACCCGGTCGCCTTTTTCCAGCCCTGAGGCCTGCAGCCAGGCGGCAATCTTGCGGGTCGCAGCCTCAAGTCCGGCGAAGGTCAGCACCTTGCCCATGCTGGTGAAGGCGGCGCGATCCCGATACAGCGCACAACTTCTCACCAGCAGTTCCCCGAGTGAATTTTCCTTCGGATCGGCAATTCTCGAGGGGACGCGGACCGGATAGGAGCCCAGCCAGATCTTGTCCTCAGCCTTGCCGCTCAACATGTGGGATGGTGTCGTCATTGCGGTTAGTCCCCCCCGATCCCGGTCATCATCCGCGAATCAATCCTAATATTTCCTCAATGCCATTGTTCTTCCATTCCGGATCCATATCCAGCGCCCCGGGATTTTCCGCGCGATATTCATAAATAATCATGTCTGTATGACGCGAAATTTGCTTTGCGAAGCGCTGACATAAATCTCACCCTGTCGTAAATGTTTCATAATCAAAATCTCGCATAATCAACCTATGCTCAATGTTCTGGACACGATCCGACTCCGAAAACAGGAAACCCGCCGGGCGCGTCTGCAGGGGTTTGGGCTGTTTTTCGTCGTGCTCTGTGCAACGCTTGCCTCGGTGTTCTTCGCTGACCGGCAACGCGCGCTCTATGAGGAAGAAAACAGCCGCAACATGGTGACCGAGCAGCTGAGCGTGCTGAGATCGGAAATCGAAGGGCGGATCAATGGCGACATTTTCCTGCTGAAGGGCCTGGTGGCCGCACTCGAAGCTGATCCCGCCATGTCCGGGGGGCGTTTTCACGACCTGGCCCGCCGCATGCTGGGCAAAGACGACAATATCAGCGTGGTGACCATCGCTCCCGACATGGTCGTGGCCATGGCCTATCCCCCGGAACGGGTCGATATGATCGGCTTTGACTATCGCAAGCGCAACAAGGAACATGGTGCGGCCTTTCTGGCCGCACAATCGCGCAAGGTGAATGTCTCCGGCCCGGTCGACATGGCGGGTGGTCACAAGGGGTTGGTGGTCAATTATCCTGTTCTGGTGGACCATGGCAGCGCACGAGCGGAATTCTGGGGCCTGCTGTCGGCAACTATCGACCTCAACGGCCTCTTTTCCGACAGCGGCCTGCTGGGCAGGGATCTGCCTCTGGATGTGGCGCTGTCGAGCGGTGACCGGCAAGGCGCCTTTGGCGCGCCGTTCTTCGGCGCGGATACGGTATTCGGCAGCAATCCTGTTCGCATGACAATTCCGATCGGCCAGAACATCTGGCTGCTCGCCGCTGTCCCCAAATCCGGCTGGCACATCGCCCCGGCACAATTGCTGGCCTTCCGGCTGCTGCTTTTGCTCGTCGCCTCTGCCATCGTCATTCCCGTCCTGTGGTCGGTCCGACTGATGGGCGAGCGGCACCGGGCGCTGCGCCATATCGAGCAGAACAGCCAGCGCCTTCAGGCCCTCTCCCGGCGGCTGGAAATTGCGCTCGATACGTCTGGCGTCGGCATCTGGGAACATGACCTGCATGACGACCGGCAGATCTGGGATGAACGTGTCCGATCCCAGTTCGGCGTGACCGAGGAAAAGCCCTTCTACACCTCGGGTGACTGGGAAGCGCTTGTCCATCCCGATGACCTCGCCGGTGCCTGCGCGGACTACGAAGCGGCATTGCAGAGCAAGCAACATTATTTCGGCCAATATCGGATAATCACCGGCGACACCGGCGAAATTCGCCATATCCGCACCCATGGCCGCCTGATCGAAACGGCTGCCGGGCGCGAGCGGCTGCTCGGGGTCGACTGGGACATAACCGAGGATGTCCGGCGCGAGGAAGCCCTGCGCGTGGCCCGCCAGATGGCGGAAGAGCAGAACCGGCAACTTGAACAGGCCCGTCAGCAGATGGAATTCAATTCCCTGCATGATGCGCTGACCGGACTCGCCAACCGGCGTTATCTCGACCAGATTCTGGGCGAGAAGCGCAGCGGTGCGGACCAGCCCCTCACCATCCTCCATCTCGATCTCGACCGGTTCAAGGATATCAATGATACGCTGGGCCATGCGGCGGGGGACAGCATCCTGCGACATGCCGCCAATGTGCTGAGGGCCGCCGTGGAGCCCGGTGATTTCATCGCCCGGATTGGCGGCGACGAATTCGTCATCGTCTCTACCCATGCGGGTGCGGACGGCTATTTTGACTGCCTGTCGACCAGGATCATCTCGGCCCTGACAGAACCGGTGCTGCTGGAAGGCCAGGAATGCCGGGCGGGTGTCAGCATCGGCGTTGCCACCCAGGCCGAAGCCGGCGAAAGCCCCGAACAGCTGCTGATCAATGCCGACATTGCGCTTTACGAGGCGAAAAAGCGCGGCCGCGGCCGGATGGAGTTTTTCACCGATACGCTGCGCGCCCAGGCGATCAACACCAAGCAGACGGCGGACGAAATCCTGCGGGCGCTGGAGCAGGGCGAGTTCGTCACCTTTTTCCAGCCGCAATTCGATGCGCACACGCTGGAGATCGATGGCGTCGAGGCGCTGGTGCGCTGGGAACATCCGCAACGCGGTCTGGTGCCCCCGGACCAGTTCCTGCGCATCGCCGAAAGCCTGAACGTGATGCAGCGGATTGACGAGATCGTGCTCGACCAGGCGCTGTTCCATTTCCACCAGTGGCGGGCGGTCGGCCTCGATATTCCAAGAGTTTCGGTCAATATTTCCACCCAGCGCCTGCTTGATCCGAGGCTGGTTGAAAAGATGATCGCCCTGCAGATCGAACCCGGCACGGTCTGCTTCGAACTGCTGGAATCGATTTCCTTCGAAGAGCAGGACGATACACTGGTCGCGATCACCGCACTGCTGAAGGAGATCGGCATCGATATCGAGATCGATGATTTCGGCACCGGCCATGCCTCGATCGTCAATTTGCTGAAGCTGACGCCACGACGGCTGAAGATCGACCGGCAGTTGATCAGGCCGATCCTCGACGAACCCCGCGAACGCCAGCTGGTCTCCTCGATCATCGACATCGGCCGCACCTGCGGCATCAGCATCGTCGCTGAAGGGGTGGAAAGCATGGAACACGCCGCCATGCTGCGCGACATGGGCTGCCAGACCCTGCAAGGCTATGCCTTCGCCCGGCCGATGCGCCCGACCGAACTCCTGACCTTCGCCCGCCAACAGCCCTGGCGCAACGACACCACCCTGCAGCAGAGGGTTCTGCCGTTGAGAAGGGGGTGACGGGACTTGTCAATTCTAGAGTCTGTCAGGGAAAACCGGATTCCACTTTTCCCTGACAAACTCTATACCCGCATTGACGCAATCCCGGTTGAAAAATGAATTCTCCAGCATATTCGTGCGTCGCTTTGCAAAGCTATCCAGAAAGGGGCATTCGCGAATTTCGAAGGAAGAAATGGTGCCGCCTATAGGATTCGAACCTACGACCCCCGCATTACGAATGCGATGCTCTACCGACTGAGCTAAGGCGGCCCTCCCGCAGCGTGTCCGCCGGGATGTGGATGGGCTGATACAGGCAAAGGCTGATGATTTCAAGCGGGGACTGCACGGATCGGAAAAAATAGCCGCTTGCAGGGCGGGCGGGATCAGAGCGCCAGGCGGGCGCGGGCAGCCCGGTATTCCTGTTCAAGCCGGTCGACGACGCGTGACACCGGCTCGATGGCCTTGATATTGCCGATCCCCTGGCCGCAGCCCCAGATATCCTTCCAGGCCTTGGCCCCGCTTGCCTGCGCCGCGCCGAAATCCATCTTCGATGCGTCAGACTCCGGCAGGTGGTCGGGGTCCATGCCCGCAGCGATGATCGAGGGCTTCAGGTAGTTGCCGTGAATGCCGGTGAAATAGTTGCTGTAGACGATGTCGCTGGCGCTGCTGTCGACGATCGATTGCTTGTAGGCCGCAACGGCGCGTGCCTCTTCGGTGGCGATGAAGAGCGAGCCCATATAGGCAAGATCCGCGCCCATCGCCTGGGCTGCGAGGATGCCGCCGCCGGTGGAGATCGCGCCGGCCAGCGCCAGCGGTCCGTCGAACCACTGGCGGATTTCCTGCACGAGGGCAAAGGGGGACAGGGTGCCGGCATGCCCCCCAGCACCGGTCGCCACCGCAATCAGCCCGTCTGCCCCCTTGCGGATTGCCGATTGGGCGTGGCGATTGTTGATCACGTCATGAAAAACGGTGCCGCCATAGGAATGGATTGCCGCATTGACCTCAGGCACGGCACCAAGCGACGAGATGACGAGCGGCACCCGGTATTTGACGCAAAGCGCCAGATCATGCTCCAGCCGCCGGTTGGAGCTGTGGACGATCTGGTTCACCGCAAAGGGGGCCGCAGGTCGTTCCGGATGTGCCGCATCATGGGCGGCAAGCCCCTCGGTAATCTCCGCCAGCCACTCGTCAAGCTGGCTATCGGGGCGGGCGTTCAGGGCCGGAAACGCCCCGACAATCCCCGCCTTGCATTCGGCCATCACCAGCGCCGGACAGGAAATGATGAACAGGGGCGACGCAATGGCGGGAAGCCGGAGACGGCCTTTCAAGATCGGCGGCAAGGCCATGGATCACCCTTTCTGGTCCTGGTTCGACACGAATGTCATATCCGCTAATGCAGGGTCGGCAAAGGGCAGAAAAACATCGGGCAAGCGCGATGCAGCACGCCCGGCAGACAAAGTCTCGCAGACATGGTCGGCAGAACCAGGCACAGGAAAATTATCAGGGGCAAGTCTTCGCAAGGGGCCAGGAATTTGCCCGGGATACACATCCCCATTCGGCAATTGGTTGCATGACAATAATTTAATCTACATTACAGGTCATTAAGTTGGTCACGCACCGCCGCCGCCCTATTGTTGTTTCCAAGGACATATCATCCCAAGGAGAACGAGAATGGCAATGCGCAAGACCCTGATGGCCGCCCTTTCGGCAACCCTGATCGCCGGGACCTTTGGTGGCGTGGCGCTGGCACGCCAGCATGGCGAACACGCCCTGCCGCCGATGGCACGTCCCGGCGTCTTCGTTTTCATGCTGAAGAATTTCGACGCCAACAGGGATGGCAAGGTGACCGCTGAGGAAGCCAAGGCGGGTGCGGACACGCTGTTTGCCAAAATCGACACCGACAAGGATGGCTCCATCACGCCGAAGGAAATGCGCACCTGGCATGAAAGCCGGATGCAGGCGATGAAGGATGCGATGAAACCGAAGGCCGGTGCGGACAAGGCGCAGTCAAATGACGATGGCGCGATGGATGACATGGACGGTCCCGACGGCGGCAAGCCCGATGGCGACCACATGGGCAAGCATCACGGCAGGGGTCCCCACATGATGGGCCGTGGCATGATGCGGATGCTCGATACCGATGAAAACGGCCAGATAAACCGGGCCGAAGCCGAGGCAGGCGCTGCAAACCTGATGAAGCAGATGGACACCAACGGCGATGGCGTCGTTTCCATCGACGATTTCCCGGGCTGATTTGCCGCCTGAAAAGTCCCGAACAGCCCGCCTTTCCCGGAAAGGCGGGCTTCTTGCCGTCAGTCGTTCAGGTCATAGAAATCGGCGATGATCTTCCAGGCGTCGGCGGCGGTGTCGACGAAGTGGAGCAGTTCGATATCATCGGGGGCGATGGTGCCGAAATCGGCGAGCGAATCGAAATCGATGATCTCGCGCCAGAAGCGCTCGCCGAACAGGATCAGCGGAATGCGCTCCATCCTCTTTGTCTGGATCAGTGTCAGGGTCTCAAACAGTTCGTCCATGGTGCCGAAGCCGCCGGGGAACACCGCAACCGCCTTCGCCCGCATCATGAAATGCATCTTGCGAATGGCGAAATAGTGGAAATTGAAGCTGAATTCCGGGGTGACATAGACATTCGGTGCCTGTTCATGCGGCAGCACGATGTTGAGGCCGATGGAGGGCGCGCCGACATCGGCAGCGCCGCGGTTGCCCGCCTCCATCACGCCCGGCCCGCCGCCGGTGACGACCATGTATTCCTGATAGCCGAAGTGCGCCGCATGGCTGGAGCAGATCCGGGCAAATTCGCGGGCCTCGTCGTAGTAAACGGAGGCCCGGGTGAGATTGGCCCGCTGCACCTCGTTTTTCGCAGCCCAGGCCTCCTTGCCCGGTTCGGGAATGCGTGCGCCGCCAAACATCACCACGGTGGATTTCACGCCGCGTTCGGTCAGGATCATTTCCGTCTTCAGCAATTCCAGCTGCAGACGGATCGGACGCAGTTCCTCCCGGCACAGGAATTCGTCGTCTGCATAGGCGAGGCGATAGGACGGACTTTCCGATTGCGGTGTCTTCGGAATGCCTTCCGCCTTCTTCTTGTCGGCGGAACTGTTCTTCAGCGGATCCCAGACCCCGTCCTTGCGCCGCAGCTTGCCTGATTTCAATTTAGCCATGTCGGATTCCCCCTCAGCCCTGTCGGCGAATCACGTTGACGCCATCGGGGCTGTCCCTTAGAGCAGTTGCAAAAGTCCGGCGACGGACCCTGGCCGGAACCCCTTCACGATAGATCCCGAAGTTTAAGGAATTCCCATGAGCGCACCTGATCTCGCATCTTTGGAAAAGGTCATCGACGCGGCCTTCGAAAACCGCGACAGCGTCAATATTTCCACGCGCGGCGAGATCCGCGATGCGGTCGAAACCGCCCTGAACCTGCTGGATTCCGGCCTGGTGCGGGTGGCCGTCAGGGGCGCAGACGGCATCTGGACGGTCAATCAGTGGCTGAAGAAGGCGGTGCTTCTCTCCTTCCGCCTGACGCCCATGGAAATCATCAAGGGCGGCCCCGGCAATTCCAGCTGGTGGGACAAGGTTCCGTCGAAATTCGACAGCTGGAGCGCCAATGAATTCGAGCAGGCAGGTTTCCGCGCCGTGCCGAATGCCATCGTGCGCCGCTCGGCCTTCATCGCGCCCGGCGCGGTGCTGATGCCGTCCTTCGTCAATCTCGGTGCCTATGTCGGCGAAAACACCATGGTCGACACCTGGGCAACCGTCGGCTCCTGCGCCCAGATCGGCAAGAATGTCCATCTCTCCGGCGGCGTCGGCATCGGCGGCGTGCTGGAACCGATGCAGGCAGGCCCGACCATCATCGAGGACAATTGCTTCATCGGCGCGCGCTCGGAAGTGGTCGAGGGCTGCATCGTGCGCGAAGGCTCGGTGCTCGGCATGGGCGTCTTTATCGGCAAGTCGACCAAGATCGTCGACCGGGCAACCGGCGAGGTCAGCTATGGCGAAGTACCGCCCTATTCGGTCGTGGTGGCGGGTTCCATGCCTTCGGGCGGCACCATGCCGAATGGCCAGCCGTCGCCGAACCTCTATTGCGCCGTGATCGTCAAGCGCGTCGACGAGAAGACCCGTTCGAAGACGGGCATCAACGAGCTGCTGCGCGACTGACGCGGGGAGACCGGCAATGACCCGGGCAGGCCACACCTGCCCGGAGCCTGCTTTTGTTTCTGAACGCCAATTTGCCTTCTTGTTACCGGCGGGGCTTGTAACTTTGCAGCCGTCGCTGCACCTTGCGGTCCCTCGCACCAGAGCCGGAACCTGCCCGCCATGACATCCGCCCCCAGAGATCCCGTCGCCAATCTGCAGGCCCTGCTGCGCTGTCCGTCGGTGACGCCAGCGGAAGGCGGAGCGCTGACGGTGCTCGCCGCAATGCTCGCTCCGCTCGGATTTAAGGTCGACCGCATCCTGTCGACGGACAAGGGCACTCCAGACATCGAGAACCTCTATGCCCGGATCGGCACATCGGGCCCGCACCTGATGTTTGCCGGCCATACCGACGTGGTGCCAACAGGCGATGAGCATTCCTGGACCCATCCGCCCTTTGCCGCTGTGATCAGCAATGGCGTGCTTTACGGTCGCGGTGCCGTGGACATGAAGGGCGGCATTGCCTGTTTCGTGGCGGCCTGTGCCCGCTATATCGAAACCCGCCCGGCCTTCCCGGGCTCGGTCTCGCTGCTGATCACCGGCGACGAGGAAGGCCCGGCGATCAACGGCACGCCAAAACTTCTCGACTGGGCGACGGCGCGCGGCGAGCGCTGGGATGCCTGCCTGGTCGGCGAGCCCACCAATCCCGAACGGCTGGGCGACATGATCAAGATCGGCAGGCGCGGCTCGCTGTCGGGCCGGATTACCGTTCATGGCGTGCAGGGCCACGCCGCCTATCCTCATCTCGCCGACAATCCGGTGCGCGGCATCCTGCAATTGACCTCCGCCTTGATGCATCCGCCCTTTGACCATGGAACCGATGATTTCCAGCCCTCCAATCTCGAAGTCACGACCATCGACGTCGGCAACGGCGCGGTGAATGTCATTCCGGCCAGGGCAACGGCGAGCTTCAACATCCGCTTCAACGACACCTGGACAGCCGAAAGCCTGCAGGCGGAGATTCGCCATCGCCTTGATGTCGCCGCCACCTCAGGCACGCTTCGCCCGGGCCGTGATCCCGTCCACTATGACATTACCTGGTCGGAACGACCGAGCCAGGTGTTTCTGACCCGCAACGAGGCGCTGATCGCCTCGCTGACCTCGGCGGTCGCCTCGGTGACGGGCCGCGAGCCGAAACTGTCGACGACCGGCGGCACCTCCGATGCGCGGTTCATCAAGGACCATTGTCCGGTGGTGGAATTCGGCCTGGTCGGCCAGACCATGCACATGATCGATGAGCGGGTGGCGATTGCCGATCTCGAGGAACTGACCCGGATCTATCTTGCCTTTCTCGAACAATGGTTCGGCAATGCCGGGATTTAGCGAAGTCCAGACCTATCTGACCGGCCTCTGGCTGCTGGTGCGCGGTGACAGGGCGGGCTTTGCCTATCTGGATCTGAGCGAACGCGGCAGCCTGCGCTCCTTCTGGGCAATCTTCTGGTGCCTGCCGCCGATTTTTCTCTCCTGGGCCTGGATCCGGCTCTCCTATCTCGCAGCCATGCCGACAGGCACCCATGCGGGCAGCCTGTTCGTCTTCCGCCTTGCCCTTTCGGAACTGACGGGCTGGATCGCGCCCTTGCTGCTGACGGCGCTGGTGCTGGTGATTGCCGGGTTCGGCAATCGGTTCAATGCGCTGGTCGCGGTGATCAACTGGCTGTCGCTGCCCTTTGCCTATGCAAATGCGCTGTTGCTGCTGGTGATGATGTTGCTTCCCGGCGTGCCGGGACTGGTTGCCTTTGCCTGGCTGATCCTGCTCACCGCCCTGCTCTATGCCATGCACCGGCTGTTCCGGATGCTGTGCGGCCCGCATCAGCTGCTGATTGCCGCCCTTGTGCTGGTCCAGATGGTGCCGGTGCTGTTCCTGTCCGACTGGGTCGACGGCTTTTTGGGAATAACCCCGCCCTAGAGTCTGTCAGGTTCATATTGAACCAGACAGACTCTAGGGCCCTTTGTTTTCGTTTGTCTTTTCGGGAAAACCGGATTCCACTTTTCCCTGACAAACTCTAGAGTCTGTCAGGCTCATATTGAACCAGACAGACTCTGGCTCCCCTTGTTGTCGTTTGTCTATTCGGGAAAACAGGATTCCACTTTTCCCTGACAAACTCTAGTCAAAGTCCGGGTAATCGACCTGCATGAAATAGAGGCCTTCCGGCGGCGCGACCGGGCCGCATTCCTTGCGGTCACGGGCCTCAAGCGCTGACTGGACATCATCCGGCGTCCACTTGCCCTCGCCCACCATCTTGAGCGTACCGGCAAAGGAGCGGATCTGGTTGTGCAGGAAGCTCTGGGCGGTGGCGCGGATCTCGATCAGGTCGCCGCTGCGGCTGACATCCAGCCGGTCGAGCGTTTTCACCGGGCTTGCCGACTGGCAATGGATCGAGCGGAAGGTGGTGAAGTCGTGGTGCCCGACCAGTCGCTGGGCTGCTTCATGCATGGCACGCGAATCCAGCGGCTTCGTCACCCACCAGGCGCGGTTCCTCTCGATGGCCAGCGGTGCGGGCCGCGAGATGATGCGATAGAGATAATGGCGGCGGAGTGCGGAAAACCGGGCGTCGAAATCGTCCGGCACCTCTGCGGCGGAAATCACCGAGACCCGTTCGCCCGCCTGCCCGAGATGGGCGTTGAGCGCATTGCGCAGCTTGTCGGCCACCCAGTGGCGTTGCAGATCGACATGGGCGACCTGCCCCAGCGCATGCACGCCGGAATCGGTGCGGCCTGCGCCACGGATGGAGACGGCTTCGCCGGTCAGGGACAGAACCGCCTTTTCCAGCGCACCCTGCGCCGAAGCGCCATTGTCCTGCCTCTGCCAGCCGACATAGGGCGTTCCGTCATATTCGACGAGCAGGCGGTAGCGCGGCATCAGCCAATCCTCGTGCCAACAGGCAGCGGCGTGCCACGCAGGAATTCGTCGAAGCCAAGCGCCTTGCCGCCGGCCTTCTGCAGGCGCAGCAACCGGATGGCTCCCGACCCGCAGGCCACCCTGCCACCCGCGTCAAGGCACAGGCCTGCCGGACCGGCACCTTCGGCCTCCTCACTTTCCAGCACCTTGACCCGCTCGGCCTTGCCATGAAGGTCAAGCTCGAACCAGGCGCCCGGAAAGGGAGACAGCCCCCTGATGTGATTGTGCACGGCCTCTGCGGGTTTCGAAAAATCGATCCGGCATTCGGCCTTTTCGATTTTCCGGGCATAGAGCACGCCGTCCCCGGACTGGGGCATGAGCGTCAGGGTGCCGGCTTCCAGCGCCGCCATCGCCTCCACCATCAGGGATGCCCCCACCTGCATCAGGCGATCGTGCAATTGCCCGAGCGTCATGGCAGGATCGATGGCAACCCGGGCGGTCATGGCCACCGGACCGGTGTCGAGCCCCTTGTCCATCTTCATCACCATGGTGCCGGTTTCGGTGTCGCCGGCCATCAGGGCCCGTTGCAGCGGGGCGGCCCCGCGCCAGCGCGGCAGCAGCGACGCATGGCCATTGTAGCAGCCAAGCCGTGGGGCGTTCAGCACCATCTCCGGCAGCAGCAGGCCGTAGGCGACCACGACGGCGACATCCGCCCGGTGGCTGGCAAACAGGTCGCGGTCCGCCGCTTCCTTGAAATTCAGCGGGGTGAAGACGGGAATGCCGAGCGCATCCGCCGCCTGGTGGACCGGAGATGCCTGCAATTCCAGTCCCCGCCTGCCCGCCGCGCGCGGCGGTTGCGAATAGGCCGCAACGATCTGGTGCCCGGCTTTCGCCAGGGCTTCCAGCGTCGGCACGGCGAAATCGGGCGTACCCATGAAGATGATGCGCAGGGACATGTCCGGCAATCCGATCAGGCAAGGCGGCCCGGCATAGCGCAGGTTGCGGCGAAACCGCCGCCCCCGGCTAAAGCCTGGCCTTCGCCGCCTTGGTGAATTTGCGAATGACCATTTCCCGCTTCAGGCGCGAGATGTGGTCGATGAACAGGGTGCCGTTCAGGTGGTCGATTTCGTGCTGCAGGCAGGTGGCGAGCAGGCCATCCGCCTCGATCAGCTGGTCCTTGCCATCCCGGTCGAGATATTTGACCGTCACGGCGGCGGGCCGCTCGACTTCGGCATAATAATCCGGAATCGAAAGGCAGCCTTCCTCATAGACCGAGCGGGCCTCCCCGGACGCCACGATCTCCGGATTGAAGAACACCAGCGGCTGCCTGTCCTCGCCCTCCTTGGAGACATCGATCACCAGCAATCGGCGCGGCACGCCCACCTGGATGGCGGCAAGGCCGATGCCCGGCGCATCATACATCGTGTCCAGCATGTCCGTGACGAGACGCAGACTGTCGGAATCGATGCGCTCCACCGGTTCGGATACCTGGCGGAGCAGCGGATCGGGAAGGATGATGAGCGGCTTTATGGTCATGGCATCCCCCATAACCGATCTTTTCGGCGGAGGGAATTATCGAGATGCGCCGCGATGCGTTTTTTTGGCTGCCGGGTTGAGGAGGATGGGGGACCGGCAGCCCTGACCCGACCTCAGGCGGAGCGCTGGCGCATGCGCACCAGATCTTCCTGCCGGAAGTGCGGAAGTTCCACCCGGTCGGCGCCGCGGGTGCGGAAGCCGCGGAGCGCCGTCACCAGTTTCTCGACTTCTGACCTCAGCCCGAAGGTCTGGGTCGAGCTGTGTTCCACCATGGCGGCATTCTGCTGGGTGATCTGGTCCATGTTGACGATTGCCGAGCTGACCTCGCGAAGCCCGCCGGACTGGCTGGCCGCCGCCGAGGCAATCTCGGTGACGATGCCGTTGATATCGACGATCCGCCCAATGATTTTGTCGAGCGCACTGCCCGCCTCGTTGACGAGGCTGACGCCGCTCTGCACATGGCCGGAGCTCTGCGAGATCAAGCCCTTGATTTCCCGCGCCGCACTGGCGCAGCGCTGGGCAAGCTCGCGCACTTCCTGGGCCACCACCGCAAAACCGCGACCCGCCTCGCCGGCGCGCGCCGCCTCGACACCGGCGTTGAGCGCCAGAAGATTGGTCTGGAAGGCGATTTCATCGATGACGCCAATGATCTTGGAAATTTCGTCGGAGGATTTTTCGATGGCACCCATGGCGGAGACTGCCTTGGTCACGACTTCCCCGGAGACCTTTGCCTCGCTCAGGGCCTGGCCGACGACGGTCGACGCCTTCTTCGCGCCCTCGGCGGTGGAGCCAACGGTGTTGGTGAGTTCCTGAAGCGCGGCGGTGCTTTCCTCGAGACCGGCGGCCTGCTGTTCGGTGCGGCGGGCGAGATCATCGGTGGCTTCGGCAATCGACGAGGTGGCGGTCAGAATTTGCTCTGCCGCATGGCGCACGGTGCCAAGCGTCGAGCGCAGGTTTTCCGCCGCGCCGTTGTAGTCATCGACCATGGTGTGGAAGTTTTCCGCAAGTCCTTCCGGCATCCGCGATTCCAGATCGCCCTGCGACAGCGCTCCAAGCGCTCCGGTCAACGCCGAAAGGGCTTCGTTCTGCTGGGCCTCGATGCCGGCACGGGCGGCTTCCGCCTCCTGGCGCTGCTGTTCGAGAATCTGCAAATAGACGGAGATGGAATAATCCATGTCCAGAATGGCGGCCTTGACCATCACCGAGACTTCATTGGCCAATTGTCTCGACTTGCTTCTGCCGAAGCGCGATGGCCAGCGTTTCTCGATGACCGCATGGATCAGCTGTTCCATCAGCAGGCCATAGCCGCCGATATACCAGCGCGGTTCCAGTCCGATCCGGGCATGGGTCGCTCCGATCGTGCTCACCGCCTCGACATAGCGGATGTCGAAGCTTGCGCCCGTCATCACGCTCCAATGCTGCATCTGCCGCTTCTTGGCTCCGGCGATCATGGTCTCGTTGCGGAAAAACGCAGCTGTCTGCGGCGTGGCGCGCACCTTCGTGTAGAAAACGTCGAGAGCAGCGTCCATCGAGGCATCAATGACCGGCCCCAGACTGCGCAATGTATCCCTTGCAGCGTCATCAAGGCCAATGAAGCTCAACCGTGCTTCAAGTTCCCGTTTCGCATCCAATTCGGCCATTAGAAACTCCTCGGGTTGCCACCCTGAATTGATAATATATTCATGTATTAAAAAAGACTCTTCTGGTAAAAATTGCCTTAAGGAGTCGCTGTGAATTTTAGCGGCCATTTAAATACTTTTAATATATAATCCATATCCGGATACCACCTGTTCGCGTGGGCCGCCCTCAAAATACCCCTTGTTTTGCCACTCTGTTCATGGTTTGATCTCCATACTCCGGAATGAAGGGCCCGAATATTCACCATGAGCAATGTCATCCTGTCCACGCCAGGGACGTGGAGCCCGCTTGAGATCGTGCTGCTCGCGGCCTTGTTCGCCACGATATTCCTGATTTTTCTCGCCGTAATCCGCGCCATCAGCCGCCGGATGCAGCTGCAATCCCTGGCAGTGAATGACATCCTGCGGTCCCATGCCGAGCTTCAGGGGCGCTTGACCTCGATGACCGACCTGTTCGGCCAGCGCCAGCAGGAGCTCAACCGGGTGCTGGGTGAACGGCTAGACGGCATGTCGGGGCGAATCGGCTCCACCCTTCAGGCCCAGGCCAATGCCACCCATCAGAACCTGCAACAGCTGCATGAACGGCTGGCGGTCATCGATACCGCGCAGAACAATATCCAGACGCTTGCCAGGGACATGGCGGGATTGCAGGCCATTCTGGCCAACAAACAGACGCGCGGTGCCTTCGGCCAGGGACGCATGGAGAGTATCGTGTCGGACGGCCTGCCGTTGGGGGCCTATGACTTCCAGCCCACGCTGTCGAATGGCACGCGACCGGACTGCGTGATTCGCATGCCGAACGGGGCTCCGGATCTGGTCATCGATGCCAAATTTCCGCTGGAGGGCTGGACGTCCTATCGGGAGGCCCCCGATCCCGCAGGCCGACAGCTCGCCGCCCAGCAGTTCCGGCGCGACATGGAGCTGCATATCCGCACCATCGCCGAAAAATATCTGCTGGCCGGAGAAACCCAGGACACCGCCTTTCTGTTCGTGCCGTCGGAATCGATTTTTTCCGATATTCACGAGAGTTTCGACATGCTGGTGCAAAAGGCGCAGCGTGCCCGCGTCATGATCGTCTCGCCCTCCCTGCTGATGCTGTCCGTGCAGCTGATGCAGGCGATCCTCCGCGATCACCGGATGCGGGAACAGGCGCATCTCATCCAGGCGGAGGTCGCCGCCCTGATGCAGGATCTCGGGCGGCTGGATGACCGGGTGGGCAAGCTCCAGTCGCACTTCACCCAGGCACAAAAGGATGTCGACGGGATCGTCACCTCCTCGACCAAGATTGCCCGGCGTGGCGACCGGATTTCCGATCTGGATCTTTCACCTGCACATGCCGACGCAATTTCCGGGGAAAAGCCGGAAACCCGGCGTTTCGCCGAGAGCCGGACCGGTCTTTTGAAGCTGAGGGTGGTTGACGAGGAGTGAGCCCCTCATGCACTCTCCTGCCATTGCAACATCATGGCCGGATTGATTTAAATGATTACTGTCATCGGTTCTATCAACATGGATCTTGTCGCCACGACGAACCGGCTGCCGAAGCCCGGTGAAACCGTCTCGGGCACCGCCTTTTCAACCGCTGCCGGTGGCAAGGGTGCCAATCAGGCGCTCGCGGCCCGACGGGCGGGAGCGATGGTGCGCATGGTCGGCGCCGTCGGCGACGACCCTTTTGCGGCCCAGGCGACGGCCATGATGCATGATGCCGGTGTGGACATGGGTGCTGTCAGGATCCTGCCCAGCCCCACCGGCACAGCCCTGATCCTGGTCGGCGGCGATGGCGAGAACATGATCGCCGTGGTTCCCGGAGCCAATGGCGCCGTGTCAGTCAGCGATGCGGAACATGCAGTTGCCGCCATGAATGCCGGTGATTACCTGCTGCTGCAGCTGGAAATTCCGCCGGAAGCGGTCGAAGCCGCCCTGATCGCCGCCCGGACAAGGGGCGTGACCTCGGTGATCAACATCGCGCCCCTCACCGACCGCGCCCAGGAGCTTGGCCGCAAGGCCGATATCGTCATTGCCAATGAAACCGAATTCGAGCGACTCGCCGGACAGCATGGACTTGGCGACAGCGAACGCGAGACGGCGCTGAAGCGCCTGCAGGGCGAGACCGGTCAGACCATCATCGTCACGCTTGGCGGTGCAGGCGTGATTGCCATCCGCGACGGCGCGATCCACCGGGCCGCAGGCCTGAAAATCGAGCCGGTGGACACGGTCGGTGCGGGCGATACGTTTTGCGGCTATTTCGCCGCCTCGCTGGGCAGTGGCATGCCATTTGACAAGGCGCTCCGGCGCGCCGCCGTCGCGGGCTCGCTCGCCTGCCTCAAGGCCGGGGCACAGCCGTCGATCCCGATGGGGGAAGAGGTCGACCGGGCAATGTGAGCGCTGCGGAACGCGGTTTGTCAAAGCTGGCGCAGTGCGCTGTGGCAAAATAAATTCGTGCCGAATTTACCCGCAATTACATTTATTTAGATTCCAAAAATCTAAATAGGGGACAAATATCATAACTAAAATTTAATCCCGGGAATGGCAATCATGGTGCATCCTCACCTGAGGACGGTGCCATGCAAACGGATTTCGCGACAGGCCGGGGCACCGCAGGCTCCATGAAAGAGCAGACCCAAGACTTGCGACCGGTCCATGACCGGACCGCAATGCTGCAGAGGCCCCATGCTCACGTCCCGTTCCAAGACCCTCGCCGTCAAACTGATCGCCGTCAGCGGCGTCGCCATCACCTCGCTGTTGCTGGTGACCAATCTGGTGGTCATCGCCCAGACCCGGGACCGGGTGCAAACCCTGACGATGGATCAGGCCCAGGCGGAGGCAAAAGCCATCGCCAATGGCATCGCCTCCGACGTCGCCCAGCTCGGTGGTGCCGCGCGTTCGATGTCGGGTGTCATCGGTCGGGCGCATCAGGGCAAGCTTCTCGACCGCAAGGGCGTGATCGACATCCTCAAGGCCAATGTCGAGCAGAACGCCTTCGCTTTTGGCAGCTGGATGCAGGAAGCGCCGCTGGCCTTCGATGGTGAGAAAGACAGCGTCAAGAACAATCTGCAAATGGGTGGCAACGCCAACGGCGTCTTTACCCCCTACTGGACCAAGGACAAGCAGGGCGGCATCAATCTGTCGACCTATGCCGAAAGCTATACGGATCCCTATTACGCCATCCCCGCCAAGACGATGAAGGGGTTCATCACCAATCCCTATGCTGCCGATGATCACGACCCGAACAGCGAGGTGATCACTTCGCTCGCCTATCCCGTGGTCGACAGCGGCAAGCTTCTCGGCGTTGCCGGGGTCGACATTTCGCTTGCCTCGATTTCGGCGCGGCTCAAGGACCTCCACCCGCTGCAAAACGGCAATGTGCTGCTGCTGTCGCAGAGTGCCAAGTGGCTGGTGCCGCCGACCGCCAAGCAACTTGTCAAACCCTACCAGGGCAATGGCAAGGCTGAAGTCACCGCCGCGCTGGGCAATGGAACGCCGACAGTCCTGCGCGCCTTTACCGACGCGGCAGGCACCAGTGTCGAACGCGTCATGTACCCATTCGATATCCCCGATCTCAACGCCCGCTGGCTGGTGGTCGTCGACATCCCCACCTCCACCATTACGGCAGCGGTCAACGCCCAGACCTGGCTGATGATCGGTGGGGGCGCGGTTCTGCTGCTGGCCGTGATGGCAAGCCTGCTCCTGGCCGTCCGGGTCTTCGTCAAGCGGCCGCTGGATGCGATGATTGCCGATGTCAACCGGCTTTCAGCCGGAAATTACGACGTGCCGGTCACCGGCAGCAGCCGCGCAGACGAAATCGGCCTGGTCGCCACCGCACTCGAAAGCCTGCGCGGCACGCTGACCAGCGCGCGGCAGCTCGAGGAAGACAGCAGCCGGGAACGGCTGGCCGCAGAATCCGAACGCAATCGCAATGACGAGGAGCGCGCACAGGCGGGCAATTTGCAGGTGCATGTGGTCAATGCCCTCGGCAAGGGGCTTGCCGAACTCTCGCATGGCAATCTCGCCTACCGGATCAGGGAGGATTTCCCCGGCAATTACGCGGCGCTGAAGCAGGATTTCAACGCCGCACTCGACAGTCTCGAGGACAGTATATCCACCCTCAACGGTACGGTCCACAATATCTCCAGCGGCACCAGCGAGATCAGCCGCAGCGCCAACGATCTCTCGCACCGCACCGAACAGCAGGCCGCAAGCCTTGAGGAAACCGCAGCAGCGCTCAACGAAATCACCGAACAGGTGAATTCGAGCGCCGACAATGCCCGCATCGCCGCCAATACGGTCAATACAGCCTGCACCGATGCGGAACGTTCCGGCGAGATCGTCCAGAAGGCGATCAGTTCGATGCGCGGCATCGAGGAATCCTCGACCCAGGTTTCCCGCATCATCGGCGTCATCGACGAAATCGCCTTCCAGACCAACCTTCTCGCTCTCAATGCCGGCGTCGAGGCGGCGCGGGCAGGCGAAGCGGGCAAGGGCTTTGCGGTCGTTGCCCAGGAAGTGCGCGAGCTTGCCCAGCGTTCGGCTGCCGCCGCCAAGGAAATCAAGGGGCTGATCAATGCCTCCGGCGTGCAGGTCAAGGATGGCGTCGAACTGGTCGGCCAGGCTGGAACCGCACTCGGCCGCATTGCCGATCAGGTCATGCAGATCAACAGCCTGATCCGGCAGATCTCGTCCTCGGCCAGCGAACAGGCAGTGGGACTGAAGGAAATCAATTCCGCCGTCAACCAGATGGATCAGGTGACCCAGCAGAATGCCGCGATGGTGGAAGAGACCACCGCCGCCTCGATGGTTCTGGCCGAAGAAGCCAATGTGCTGAGGGATGTGGTGAGCCGCTTCCAGATCACCGGTCGCCCGGCCCAGGCATCGGTCGCAACCCGCAAGCCTGCCCCGTCCATGTCCGTCGAGCCCCGCAGGCCGGCCACTTCTCCTGCCCCGATGCCGCAACCGGCAGGCAGGGCACCGCAACGCCAGTCCGCCCCCATGCCGCGAAGCCAGGGTTCAGCCGCATTGGCCAGTTCCGCGGACTGGGAAGAATTCTGATAACTCATAAGACTACAGATGAAAAAATGGCCAGCCGGTTCCACACCGGCGGGCCATTTTCGTAAACACGCCTGCACCGCGACGTCTGTCAGATCCGTGCGAAACGCTCGATCAGAAGGTCGAAGAAGCCATCGGCATCGACCGACCGGATCACCTTCGCATTGCGCTTGCGATCGGTGACATGCCACCAGTCGATAACGGTCATGCCTGCCGTCAGGTCGGATTGGGTCTCGATCTCGACATTGCAGACCCGCCCGTCAAACAGTTCCGGCTTCACGAGCCACGCGACCACGGTCGGATCATGCAGCGGGCCGCCGTCGGAACCGTATTTCTCGATGTCGAAGCGCTCGAAGAATTCCAGCATCTCCACCATGGCAATCGCCGGAGGGGTGCCGATATCGCGCATCCGCTTCACCCGGTCCTTGCGGGTCAGCAGCTGATGGGTGACGTCAAGCGGCATCATCACCAGCGGAATGCCCGCGCCGAACACGATCTTTGCGGCTTCCGGATCGACATAGATGTTGAATTCCGCAGCCGGCGTGATGTTGCCGCCTTCCGAAAAGCCGCCACCCATCAGCACCAGTTCGCGGATGCGCGGCGCGATGTCGGGTGCTTTCTCCAGTGCCATCGCCACATTGGTCATCGGACCAAGCGTGCAGAGCGTCACGGTTCCCGAGGGTTCGCGGCGCAGCGTCTCGATGATGAAATCCACCGCATGGCCGGGTTGCAGCGCCATGGTCGGCTCGGCAAGCGTCGGACCATCAAGACCGGTCTTGCCATGCACATGTTCGGCGGTGACCAGCTTGCGGACCAGCGGCCGGTCGGCACCGGCAAACACCTTTGTGTCGGTTCGCTTGCAGAGCTCGCAGAGAATCAGTGCATTGCGTGAGGTATAGCTGAGCGGCACATTGCCAGCGACCGTGGTTATCCCGAGCAGGTCGAGTTCGTCCGAACTGCCGAATGCCAGGAATATCGCCGCCGCATCGTCCTGGCCGGGATCCGTGTCGATAATGATTTTTCGTGTCTCGCGCATCGCGCCCATCCTCGAATTGTCAACCGCCCTTTGCGACGGTGCCCGTGTTTTAGCCCGGGCTTGATTGCCGCTGGACAGGTGACTGTGCGCACCTGATCTTGTCAAGTCCGGGCATTTACCAAACAGTCAATTTTTGGCGCTTCCCGGGAACATTCCCGGTATTTCTCCGTGGCTGCGGAACTTGCATCCGCGCCCGCCTCTCACCATATTGCTATCACCGGATGCTGCTGTTCGAGGTCCGGAATGGTCGCTTGAGCACAAGGACTTCGAGACATGAGCCGGATGACGCCCTTTGCCAGCCCTCTGCTGCTGGGTTTTGACGCGATGGAAAAGACGCTTGAGCGCATCGCCAAGGCCAGCGACGGCTATCCTCCCTATAATATCGAGCGGCTTTGCCGCGACCCGCAGGCCGACCTGCCGGAGCGGCTGCGCATCACGCTGGCGGTGGCCGGGTTCATTGAAGACGAACTTGATGTCACCACCGATCAGAACCAGCTTGTCATCCGCGGTCGCCAGCAGGAACAGGGCGAGCGGGAATATCTCTATCGCGGCATCGCCGCCCGCCAGTTCCAGCGGATGTTCGTGCTGGCCGAGGGCATGCAGGTGCTTGGCGCATCCTTGCAGAATGGCCTGCTTTCGGTCGATCTCATCAGGCCTGAACCGGAGCGCATGGTGCGGAAAATTAACATTTCGGTCTCAAACTAGAACAACGGCAAGAATTGCCCAACCCCTTTCCCGGAGGGACCGACATGCTCCTGAAAGAAGTCAACTCGCATCTGACCCAGTCTGAACTTGCCCATCTCGGCGCAGGCGAAGTCGGCTATATCCGCAAGATCCGGTCGGAGGAAGTATCGCGCTGCTTCCCGGAAGCGCCGGAAATCGATCCGACGCTTGACCTCTGGGCGCTGTTCGGTGCCGATGGCACGCCGATCCTGTTGACCGACAACCGCTCCAGCACCTTTTTCAAGGCTGCCGAAGACGACCTGAAGACCGTCAGCCTGCACTGACTGGCGACGCCTGCCTTCAGCTTCGCGTGAAGGTGAGATAGGCGGAGGAACGGCCCTCGCGGCGGGCCTTGGCCTCGTAACGGGTCCCCGGCCAGGTGGCAAAGGGCGTCAGCCAGTCCGCCGCATTGCGGGCCGTCCAGGAAAATCCGCCATGATCCCGGCAATGCTGCAGGGTCCAGTTGACATAGGTATCTATATCCGAGGCGAAGCAGAAGCTGCCGCCCGGCTTCAGCACGCGATGGAACCGGTCGAGATTGACCTTCGAGACAAACCGCCGCTTCCAGTGCCGCTTTTTCGGCCACGGATCGGGATAGAGCAGATCGATCTGGTCGATGCTCCCCTCCGGCAGCCAGTCCAGTAATTGCGTCGCATCGTCATCATGCAGCCGGATATTGCCGAGCCCGCCTGCGGCCACCTTGGCCAGCAGCTTTGCCATCGAATTGACAAAGGGCTCGACGCCGATGAAGCCGGTCTCCGGCTCCTCGCCCGCCCGATGGGCGAGATGTTCCCCCCCGCCAAAGCCGATCTCCAGCCGGAGCCGCGTGACCGGCCCGGGGAAAAGCGATTTCAGATCGCCCGGCGGCTCTGACGTGAGGTCGACCTTCAGGGCGGGAAGCGCCGTATCCAGCGCCTCCACCTGTCCGTCCCGGAGAGCCTTGCCCTTGCGACGCCCGAAGAAGGCCTCGGTGGCCCGGGTCGGGCGTTGCTGAGCCGTCATGTCCTTGTCCTTCACGCCTTGACGGCATCCTTCAGCGCCTTGACCAGATCGAGCTTCTCCCAGGAGAAGGAGCCGTCGCGACCGGCCTTGCGGCCGAAATGGCCATAGGCGGATGTCTTGGCATAGATCGGCTTGTTGAGGTCGAGATGGCGGCGAATGCCCGAGGGCGAGAGATCCATGGTCTTGCGGATGGCCGCTTCCACCTGATCCTCGGTCACCGAGCCGGTGCCATGCAGGTCGACATAGACCGACAGCGGCTGGGCTACGCCGATGGCATAGGAAAGCTGGATGGTGCAGCGGTCGGCAAGGCCTGCGGCAACCACATTCTTGGCGAGATAGCGCGCGGCATAGGCGGCGGAACGGTCGACCTTGGTCGTGTCCTTGCCCGAAAAGGCACCGCCGCCATGCGGGGCTGCGCCACCATAGGTGTCGACGATGATCTTGCGGCCCGTCAGGCCGGCATCGCCATCCGGTCCGCCGATGACGAACTTGCCGGTCGGGTTGATGTACCACATGCAGTCATCGGCTATCTTCAGGTCGCCAAGGGCCTCGCGGATATAGGGTTCGACCACTTCGCGCACCTTGGCGGAATCCCAGCTTTCGTCGAGATGCTGGGTGGAGAGCACGATCGAGGCGACATCGGCAGCCTTGCCGTCGACATAGCGCACGGTGACCTGGCTCTTGGCGTCCGGCCCGAGCCTGCCCGCGTCGCCCTCGCCCTTCTTGCGGGCAGTGGCGAGCAATTGCAGGATGCGGTGCGAATAATAGATCGGGGCGGGCATCAGATCCGGGGTTTCGCGGCAGGCATAGCCGAACATGATGCCCTGGTCGCCGGCGCCTTCATCACCCTGCTTGTCGGCGGCATTGTCGACGCCCTGGGCGATATCGGCGGACTGGGAATGCAGGAGCACGTCGATCTTGGCGGTCTTCCAGTGGAAACCTGCCTGCTCATAACCGATGTCACGGATCGCCTTGCGTGCGGCGGCCTTGAACTTCGCCGGGTTGATCACGTCATGGCCGTTCTTGTCCTTCTTCAGCAGGCTCGGCGGCAGCCGGACCTCGCCGGCGATCACCACCCGGTTGGTGGTGGCAAGCGTTTCGCAGGCGATGCGCACGCTCCAGGGATCAACACCCGTCTTTGCCGCCTCCCGGTACACGAGATCGACGATCTCGTCGGAAATACGGTCACAGACCTTGTCGGGATGGCCTTCGGCGACGGATTCACTGGTGAAGAGATAGTTGGAGCGCATGCGGGATTCCCCTCAAAGAAAAATGACACTGCATGTGTTAGCCAGATCGGCGCGAAATGACAAGCAGACAAGGATATACATATGTCTTTATATGGAACCTTGCCCGACCATGAACAAGCAGCGATCACCGACAAAAAAGGCGGCCGAAGCCGCCTTTTTGGGTTTTGTGCACCTATAGCGTGCCACGATCTTTTCGATTCGCGTGCGGCACCTTTGCTCCCTGCCCTGTGCATGCCGTTACCGCAATGCCCGCTCCAACACGGCTGCGCGACATGCTTCAAGAGGTGCGCCTATTCGGCGTCAACCTCGGCTGCAAGAGCCTTGACCAGATCGACCAGCCGTCGGCGGACCTTCGGATCGGTGATCTTCACAAAGGCGCGGTTGAGCTGCAGACCTTCAGAGGAAGACAGGAAATCAACAACATAGTTGGAGCTTGAGGTTTCGCCCATGCCTGTCGCAGGCAGCCCCCCCTCGCCCGGCGCATCTTCAAAAAAGAACGATACGGGCACATTCAGGATATTGGAAATGTTTTGCAGACGGCTGGCACCGACACGGTTGGTGCCCTTTTCATATTTCTGGATTTGCTGGAACGTGATTCCCAGGCTCTCACCCAGTTTTTCCTGGCTCATGCCCAGCATGGTGCGGCGCAGCCGGATACGGCTTCCCACATGAATATCAATCGGATTGGGTTTCTTTTTATTTTCAATCATATCGCGGTCCTAACTCTCGTTTCAACAATTTCCTTAAACCGGTTACCGTCAAGACCCTTGTCGCCACGCTTCAACAACGTGACGGTTCGCCGCCCCAGCTTATGGTCATTCTCCCCACTCCTGACACTATGCAATTTAAGGGGTTTTGGGTCAATTCATCCTGGAATTAAAACCAACGCGAGAGAAAGAAGCGACTAAAATCATTGCAAGTACAATCAACCAAAAGTGAATGCTTCGGTCGGCAGTCGTCCAATTTTTTCCAGCAGAACTACCCAAGGTCGCCTGCACCGCACCTTTTACGTTTAGCCCAAGACCAGAAATAATTTCACCCCGACTGTTAACCAGAGCTGAAATTCCGTTATTTCCACTGCGAATCAGCGGGATCCCGGTCTCCACAGCCCGGATGCGCGCCTGCTGAAAGTGCTGGTAGGGACCGGGTGAATTGCCGAACCAGGCGTCATTGGTGACATTGAGCAAGGCACTGGCCCCGCTTGCCTCCGGACTGATTTCGTCGGGAAAGATCGCTTCATAGCAAATCAGCGGATAGAGCCTGCGACCGCCCGGCAGTTCCAGCAGCCGGTGGGTGACCGCCGCCGAGAAGCCGCCCGGCATTTCATTGACCGCCTTGATGCCCCAGCCCAGAAGCGTGCTTTCAAACGGAACATACTCGCCGAAGGGAACCAGATGCACCTTGTCGGATGCGCCGATGATATTGCCGCTGCCATCGATGATCTGGATCGAATTATAGTAGCGTGGCGGCAGGCCGGCCCCGGCATCCTCTTCGCGTACCGCGCCTGCGACAAGAAACTGGTTGTCGTCGAGGATATCGGCAATCCGCTTCAACGCATCCCTGTTATCGGTGAGGATGAAGGGCACCGAGGTTTCCGGCCAGATGATAATATCGGGTTTTTCAGGCGAGCCCGGCAATTTTTCGGTCGTCAAAGCCAGATGTTCTTCAAAGACCGCGGATTTTTGCCCGTCATCCATCTTCTTGGCCTGATCGATCACCGGCTGCACCAGCCGGATGACCGCTGCCTTGCCTTCCACCGGTCCGTCCTTTTCAGACAGCCTGTAAGCGCCATAGCCGAGATGGGCGGCAAACAGGGCGGCGGCGAGCAGCAGCCCGGGCACCATGCCACGGCGGGTGCCGATCAGGGCCGGGGCCGAAAACACGAAGACGGCGGCAACCGTAACGCCGAGGATGCCGACATAGTGTGCCGATTGCATCATCAGCGGCATCGGCATGGCACCATAGCCAATCGTATTCCATGGAAAACCGGTCAGCAGCCAGCTGCGCAGCCATTCGGCAATGGCAAATCCTGCGGCAAGCGCTGCAATCCGGCCCACGCCCTCCGACCAGAGGAGCCGGGCAAACATCGCCGCCAGCCCGAAATAGATCGCAAGGACCGCAGGCAGTCCGAGCACGGCGAGTGGCAGCGCCCAGGCAAACTGGTCGGCCTCCACCAGAAGCGCATTGCCGATCCACCAGAGACCGCCGACGAAATAGCCGAGCCCGAACAGCCAGCCAGTCATGAAGGCGGCGCGCAATTTGCCGGTCAAGCCGGATTCCGGTCGGCTCGCCGCTCCGTCAAGCAACCAGACAAGCAAGGTGAAGGAGACGAACATCGCGGCGAAAAAGCCCAGGGGAGGCAGCGCGATGGTTCCGATCGCACCGGCTGCAATCGCAAGCAGGGCACGCTTCCAGCCCCACTGCAAAATCACCCAACTTGCAAGTCTTTCCACACACACCCCCGGACCATGACGAATCACCGAGACGCAGTCTTTCAAAATCCGCAAGCTTTGTCGTCAGCACCACGCACGGGAGGGCAAACAAGCCTATTTTTCCGTCTCGAAAGGCCCGGTATCGGCATGATGGGACGAAGGAATCGCCCCATCTGCAAAACTGCCCTCGCCCTCGCCCTTGGTTGCACGACGCCGCACGGCACCGCGACGGCGGGTGATGCGGACGCGCTTGATGCGGCGGGGATCGGCATCCATGATGTGGAATTCGAAGCCCGGCAGGGCCTGCACCACTTCGGCGCGCGCCGGAATGCGTCCGAGCGCCGCGAATATCAGGCCCCCGAGCGTATCGATGTCATCGAGCCGGTCGGCAATGTCGAAATCCGGACCGATGGCTTCGGCGAGGTCCTCAAGTTCCACACGGGCATCCGCCACAAACACGTCTTCCGAGGTCTGGGTAAACATCGCCTCTTCGTCGTCGTGCTCGTCCTCGATGTCGCCGACCACCATCTCGACGATATCCTCATGCGAGGCGAGGCCGTCGGTGCCACCATATTCGTCGATGACCAGCGCCATCTGGGTGCGATTGGCCTGCATCCTTTGCAGGAGTTCAGACGCCAGCATCGACGGCGGCACGAACAGGATCTTGCGGATGATGCCTGCCTCGCCGATGGTTTTGGCGAGATTGACCCGGCTCAGATCCATCTGTGGTCTGGCGACCTTCGGTTCCGGCTTGTCGCCTGAGGCCGTCTGGACCGGCTTCGCCGCGCCATTGCGCCGCTTGTTGCGGGCCTGCTTCATCACATAGGACAGGAGATCGCGGATATGCACCATGCCGCGGGGATCATCGAGCGTCTCGTGATAGACCGGCATCCGCGAACGCCCGCTCTCCTCGAAAATCACCATCAGGTCGCCGATGGTGGTGGAGAGATCGACCGCTTCGATATTGGCGCGTGGCACCATAACATCCTCGACCCGCACTTCGCGGAAGCGGAGGATATTGTGCAGCATCGCCCGCTCTTCCGGCGAAAAGGCACTGTTGATCGATTCATCGGTGAGCAGCGCGTCGGCAAGATCCTGCCGGAGCTTGGAGCCGGGAATGGGGCGCCAGATGCGGGCTGCCCGTGACCAGAACGACTTTTGCGTCCTGGCCTGGACATCAGGCTTCTGCGTACTGGAAGGGTCTTCCGAGTTCGCCGTCTCTTTGGCCGCCGGGGCCGAATGGGGTGTCAGATCGTTCATTGTACCAAAATTATCAGGCCGGGTCCTGCCCGGCATAGGGATCAGATATCCCAAGTTCTGCCAGAATGCGAGTCTCGAGCCCTTCCATTTCTTCCGCCTCGTCCGTTTCCAGATGATCATAGCCGAAAAGATGCAGGAAGCCATGCACCATCAGGTGGGTCAGATGCTCCTCGAACGGTTTGCCAAGCTCCCCGGCCTCACGCGCCACCGTTTCGCGGGCAATGACGATGTCGCCCAGCATCGGGCCGGGCATGCCACCGGGCTCCAGCGGGAAGGCCGGAAAAGAAAGCACATTGGTCGGCTTGTCGAAACCGCGCCACTCCCGGTTGATCTCCCGGATCGATGCATCGTCGGTAAAGACAAGCGAAACCTCCACAGGCATGGCCGGGAAAGGCTGCGCCTCATCGCGCACGAGATGTGCCGCCGCCTTCTCAAGCAGGTTTGACGCCAGCGGCTCAAGCGCCTCTTCCGCAGGCCAGTCGCCCGCCTCGACGCTTGCCTGTATCTCCAGTCTCGTGGCCGTCATGGGTCTTCGTTCACCGGTCCAGCTGTTCGCTCTCGTCCGCCACGGCGGTTTCGGCGTCATAGGCGCGAACGATGCGCGCGACAAGCGGGTGGCGCACCACATCGGTATCCTTGAAGCGCACCACCGTCACACCCTCGATGCCGCGCAGGATCTGCAAGGCCTCGACCAGACCGGATTTCGTGCCGCGCGGCAGGTCCACCTGGCTGGGGTCACCGGTCACGATCATCCGGGCATTTTCGCCGAGACGGGTGAGGAACATCTTCATCTGCATCGATGTCGTGTTCTGCGCCTCATCCAGAATGACGGCGGCATTGGCTAGCGTGCGCCCGCGCATGAAGGCGAGCGGCGCGATCTCGATGACGCCGGCAGTGATTGCCCGCTCCACCTTGTCACCTGGCATCATGTCATAAAGCGCGTCATAGAGCGGGCGGAGATAGGGATCGACCTTTTCCTTCATGTCACCGGGCAGAAAGCCGAGACGCTCTCCCGCTTCCACGGCGGGACGCGACAGGATGATCCGGTCGACGGCACCACGCTCCAGCAATTGCGCCGCATGGGCGACCGCCAGATAGGTCTTGCCGGTTCCCGCAGGCCCGACGCCGAACACCAGTTCGCTGCGCTCCAGCGCCCGCATGTAGACGTCCTGGGTCGGCGTACGGGCCGCGATGGTCTTCTTGCGGGTGGAGATCTGCGCCATCGACAGCTTTGCCTTGCGCTCCATGGTCGGCAGGCTCAGCTGGTCATCGGCAGCAACCGCCATGCGCACCGCGCCCTCGACATCAGAAAGCTCGACGGCGGCACCGGATTGAAGCCGCGCATAGAGAAAGTCCAGCGCGCGACGGGCCTGATTGGTGGCGTTCAGCTCGCCGGTTATCGATACGGAATTGCCGCGCGCCGTTGCATCGATATGCAGCAACTGCTCCAGCAATTTCAGGTTTTGATCGAACTGACCGAATAGCGCACTCGCCAGCCGGTTATTCTCGAACGTGAGGACGAAGTGATTGGCGTCAGTCTCGGAGGTGCGGGACAGGCGCGGTGAGGATGAAACCAGTTCGTGTCCGTTCAAGCGATCGGGCTCCTGTGCTTGGTTCGTCTTGTTTTCAAGGTAGTCCCATCGGGGTGATTTGTGAAGGGAAAGAAATCGCCCTGCACAGGTTCGGGCAAGGCCGCGCCGGTTTTGGCGCACATGCCCCACCGTGCCCTCCTGGCCGACTTTACAGCCGTTGGCCGAACAGGCTGTTATTGCCCGCGCTTTCGATCCTGACGCGGATGAGGTTGCCGATTTCACCGGGGTCAGCGTCGACATTGACCGACTGCAACCATGGAGAGCGCCCGATCAGCTGGCCGGGCATGCGGCCGGGCTTTTCCAGCAGGATATCGAATTCCATGCCGATCCGCGACGCGTTGAAGGCATATTGCTGGGAAAACAGCAGGGCCTGCAGCCGCTCCAGCCGCTCGGCCTTCACCGCTTCGTCCACCTGATCGCCAAGCTCGGCACCGGGCGTGCCGGGCCGGGTCGAATATTTGAACGAGAAGGCCTGGGCATAACCGACCTCCTCGACCAGCGCCATGGTGGCGGCAAAATCCTCTTCGGTCTCGCCGGGAAAGCCGACGATGAAATCGCCCGACAGCGCGATATCGGGGCGGGCGTCACGGATGCGCCGGATCAGCGCCACGTAGTCACTGGCCGTATGGCGACGGTTCATCGCCTTCAGGATCCGGTCAGACCCCGACTGCACCGGCAGATGCAGGTAAGGCATCAGCATCCGGAGATCACGATGGGCCGCAATCAGCCGCTCATCCATGTCGCGGGGATGGCTGGTGGTGTAGCGCAGGCGGGCAAGGCCCGGCACTTGCGATAGCCGGTAGAGGAGGTCGCCGAGCGTCAGTTCGCGGCCATCACCATCCCTGCCGTGCCAGGCGTTGACATTCTGGCCGAGCAGGGTCAGCTCGCGCACCCCAGCATCTACCAGATTCTGCGCCTCTTCGAGGATTTGCGCCATCGAACGGGACACTTCCGAACCACGGGTATAGGGCACCACGCAGAAGGTGCAGAACTTGTCGCAACCCTCCTGCACGGTCAGGAAGGCGGTCACCCCGCGCTGGCGGGTCTTCGCCTTTTCCGCCTGCGGCAGATGGGCAAACTTGTCTTCCAGCGCATAGTCCGTATCGACGACCCGCTCGCCGGCCTTTGCCCGCTTCAGGGCCTCCGGCAGACGGTGATAGGTCTGCGGACCGATGACCACGTCGACTGCGGGTGCGCGCCTCAGGATTTCCGCGCCTTCGGCCTGCGCCACGCAGCCGGTAACGCCGATCATCAGCTGGCGACCCTGCGACGCCCGGGTCTTCTTCATGTCGCGCAGGCGACCAAGCGCCGAATAGACCTTTTCCGCCGCCTTTTCCCGGATATGGCAGGTGTTGAGCAGGATCAGGTCGGCCTCCTGCATTTCCCCGGTCGTCACATAGCCGTCGCGCGACAGCGCATCGCTCATGCGGTCGCTGTCATAGACATTCATCTGGCAGCCATAGGTCTTGATGAAGACCTTGCGGGGGGTCTCGGAGGCTGGCACCGTGCCATTGTCGGCGGAAAGGGCGATATCCTGGGTCATGGCCGCTATGTAATGGCTTTTCGTTGGCTTGAAAATCGAAAAATCGGCGAGAGCAGGCCGAGGCTCAGCCCGTGGGCCGTCCGCGCAGGCTTTCCTCAAGCATCCCGCGGATGCGATCCTCGATCAGCGCACTCTGGCGCTTGCGGTTGCTTGTCGCGTCAAACACAACTGCATCGCCGAAACTGACATCCACCTCGATGGCCCCTGCCTTCAGGATGCCGCTGAGGTGCGGCACCAGTTCGATATCGCCAGGCCAGGCAGCAAGAGGCCGGTGAAACCGGCCCATCGGCATGCCATGCACGCCGGTATAGGCAATCGCCACCGGCTGCACATAGACCTTGCCCTGCGGACTGTGCGGCACGGCGGAGGCCGCAGCCCCGAACAGCGACGATTTGAACTCCATCAGCCGGTTGCCATCCGATGTCGTGCCTTCGGGAAACAGCACCACCACCTCGCCACCCGCCAGCCGTTCGGCGATCTCGCTGACCTGATTGCCGGTGTTGCGCCGTTCCTCGCGCTTGACGAAAATCGAGCGTTGCAGGCGGGCAAGCGTGCCGAACACCGGCCAGTCCTTCACCTCCGCCTTGGCGATATAGACCACGTCCAGCACCGCCCCCAGGACGAGGATATCCTTCCAGGAGATGTGATTTGCGGCAATCATCAGCGGTCGCCGCGCTTCGATCATGCCATGGATGCGGATGCGAATGCCAAGCAGGTGACAGATGCAGCGGTGCCAGAGTCGCGGCATCCGCCGCCAGAGTTTTATGTTGAAGGTGAGGCAGAAGAGGTGGATGGGCAGCAGGACCAGGGTGACGACAAAAGCGGCGACAAGGGCAAGCGCAATCCTCAGACGGCTGACAATGCCCGGTTTACGGCTTGCGCCCGGCACGTCAGCGTTCGTCCTTCTTCAAGGGCACGCCATAGAGTTCCAGCCGGTGATCGACCAGCTTGAAGCCGTGCTCGCGGGCAATCCGCTCCTGCAGCGCCTCGATTTCCGGCGAGCGGAACTCGATGACCGCACCGCTTTTCAGGTCGATCAGGTGGTCGTGATGCTCGGCGGGAACCGTCTCGTAGCGCGAGCGGCCATCGCGAAAGGCGTGGCGGGCGATGATGCCGGTATCTTCCAGCAGCTTGACGGTCCGGTAGACGGTGGAGATCGAAATGCGGGGGTCAACGATCACGGCACGCCGGTACAACTCGTCGACATCCGGATGATCGCCGGACTCGTTCAGGATCCGGGCAATGACCCGCCTCTGGCCGGTCATCCGCATGCCGCGGGCGGCGCAAAGCTCCTCCAGGGTCTTGGAAAGGTCACGCATGTCGGTTGCCGTCAGTCCTTGATGTCTGGTCTTGGACTACCGAAGAACACGACGCATGACAAGCGCCGTGGAGCGCCGGCCATCGGCAGCAGCGTAATAGGCAGGTCTTTCGCCGACCTTTTCAAAGCCGAGCTTGCGATAAAGGCCAAGCGCTGCGCTGTTGCCATCGTCGACCTCCAGAAACAGCGTATCACCGCCGCGTGTGCCGGCTTCGCGCATCACCGCCTGCATCAGACGCCAGCCAAGACCTGCACGGCCGAGTTTGGGATGGACTGCAATGGTGAGGATTTCCGCCTCGCCCGCCGCTTCCCGCGACAGCACGAAACCGGCCAGCGGCAGCCTGAACAGGCCGGTGCTCTGGCGGGCGACGAAGCCGAAGACATTCTTCTGGCTGAGCAAGCTGTGAAACTCGCCGTCCCCCCAGCCTTTCGCAAACCGCTCGCCATGCAGCGACGAAACAGCAGCACAATCGGCTGCGGTCATCGGCAGGATTTCATATTCATGCTTGCGGTTCAGGTAGGCTTCGAGCACGGGTCAGATCCGGGAAATGGCGAACCCTGATTGTGGCTTGGCATCGGGCGCGCGGAGATAGAGTGGTTTAGGCTTTTCCAATATATCTAGCGCGTGAACGAGGCGCGCCGCAAGCCCCGCACTGAAATGGTCGGCCTCGCCCGCAAGCTCCAGGCCAGCCACAAGAGGGGCCGCAGATCCGGTGACCACGGCACCGCAGCGCTCGGCGAGTTCCCGGACACCGGCGACATCAAGCGCTTGCGGAGCGCCGAGCGCCACACCCGCGCCGTCAAAAGCCTGGGCGTAGATCTCGCCGCGTTTCGCATCGATGGCGGTGACCACTGGCTTGCCCGGATTGTCCTCGCGAAAACCGGCGGCCAGAACCGCAAGGGCGGAAATGCCTGCTGCCGGAACACCGAGGGCGAGAGACAGGCCGCGGGCCGTTGCAACACCGGTGCGGATGCCAGTGAAGGAACCCGGCCCGACGGTGACACCGATACGCTCGACCTGCGACAGCGCGATACCGGCCTGCGCGAGCGTCTCGTCGAGCATGGCCATCAGCCGCTCTGAATGGCCCTTGCCGATCCGCTCGGTAACCGAGGCCAGCACATGGTTCGATGCGCCGTCATAGACGGCAACCGAACAGTCAACGCCCGCCGTATCCAGCGCCAATACGATCATCTGCCAGCCTCTGGAAACGGTCGGGAAGCGGCTCAGACCGCTTCGACTTCCTGCACTTCGGGAATGAAATGGCGCAGCAGGTTCTGGACGCCGTGTTTCAGGGTTGCGGTCGAGGACGGGCAACCGGCACAGGCCCCCTTCATGGTCAAAAACACCTTGCCGGAGCGGAAACCCTTGAAGGTAATATCGCCGCCATCCTGGGCCACCGCAGGGCGAACCCGGGTTTCCAGCAATTCCTTGATGGTCGCAACAATCGATTCGTCGCCGGGTTCGTAGAATTCGCCGTCCGACTGGGCATTGGCAGCACCGGCACCTGCCGGTGCCATGACCGGCGCACCGGACATGAAATGCTCCATGATCGTGCCGAGAATGGCAGGCTTCAGATGCTGCCAGTCCTGATCGCCCTTGGTCACGGTGACGAAATCATAGCCGAAGAAAACACCGGTCACGCCCGGAATGGAAAACAGCGCCAGCGCCAGCGGCGAGCGGTCTGCATCATCCGGCGACCGGAAATCGGCGGTTCCCTGCTCGATCACCACCTTGCCCGGCAGGAATTTCAGCGTGGCAGGGTTCGGCGTGGCTTCGGTCTGAATGAACATGGCAACCTCCTCCGGAAACCGGGGCGTCTTGGAGTTTAGAATTCTTCAAAACAGATAGGATCTTTGCCCGGACCTTACAAGTAGTAAAGCTTGCCCAGGCCCGGACCGTTCCAATACCGGCACCGCCTCAGCAAAGCGCGTCGATATCCTCATTGCCGAGATTGTCGGGCAGCACGGTGACCGGGATCGGGAAGGCGGCGCTGCGACCGGCTATCGAGGCAATCAGCGGTCCCGGGCCATCCTTGGCGGAACCTGCGGCCAGAACCAGGATGGCAATATCCCTGTCTTCCTCGATGGCCTGATGGATCTGGTCGGCAACACCGCCCTCGCGGATGACGATTTCCGGCTCGAGGCCGATCAGTTCACGCACGCTCTGGGCGGTCTTGGCGAGAATGGCTTCCGCCTCTTCCCAGGCTTCGGCACGCATGATCGCCTCGACGCCGATCCACTGGGCAAAATCCCCGTCGGGAATGACATAGAGCAGCACCAGGCCGCCATTGGAATTCTTCGCCCGGCGTCCGGCATAATAGACGGCGCGCTGGCATTCCGGTGTCCCGTCGATGACCGCCATGAATTTTCGCCGGTGACCTTCGAGCCGTGAAAGACGTTTTGAAACCATGCCGCGTATCTCACCTGTGCAGTTGCCGGAGCGCCTTTTCCGCAACCTCCCAGACGGGTTGCGGAACTCCTGTTTAGCGCAGGAAGCCGATAATGTCGCGCACGTCGTTCATCACTTTTTCGGCCCGTGCACCCGCCCGCTCGCCGCCATCCCTGAGGATCGCATCGATATGGCTGGTGTCGGCCATCAGGCGGCGCATTTCGCCGGTGATCGGGGCCAGAACGGCTATCGACAGGTCGGCCAGTGCCGGCTTGAAGGCCGAAAACGGCTGGCCGCCATAGTCCTTGAGCACGTCGGCCTTGCTGCAATCCGAGAGTGCTGCAAAGATGCCGACCAGATTGTCGGCTTCAGGACGACCGGCAAGCCCCTCGATCTCGCTCGGCAGCGCGTCCGGATCGGTCTTGGCCTTGCGGATCTTCTTCAGGATGGTGTCCTCGTCATCCATCAGGTTGATGCGCGAGAGATCGGAGGCATCCGACTTCGACATTTTCTTTGTTCCGTCGCGAAGGCTCATCACCCGGGGGGCGGGGCCGTCGATCAGCGGCTCCACCAGCGGGAAATAGCCATGGATCGGCTCTTCGCCGACGATCATGTCGACGCCCTCGCCCTGGTTGCGGATATTGTCCTGAAAATCGATGTTGAATTTCTGGGCGATATCGCGGGCAAGTTCCAGATGCTGTTTCTGGTCATCGCCGACCGGCACATGGGTGGCGCGGTAGACGAGAATGTCGGCGGCCATCAGGCTCGGATAGGCAAGCAGGCCCAGCGAGGCATTCTCGCGGTCCTTGCCGGCCTTGTCCTTGAACTGGGTCATCCGGTTCATCCAGCCGATGCGGGCGACACAGTTGAAGACCCAGGCCAGTTCGGCATGCTGCGGCACGGCGGACTGGTTGAAGACGATATGCCTGACCGGATCGATGCCCGAGGCAATGAAGGCCGCAGCAATCGAGCGGATCTGGCCGCGCAGGTCCTCATGTACCAGCTGGGCGGTAATCGCATGCAGGTCGACGACGCAATAGATGCAGTCATTGTTCTCCTGCAGGGCCACGAATTTGCGGATCGCGCCGAGATAGTTGCCAAGGTGGAGATTGCCGGTGGGCTGCACTCCGGAAAACACGAGCGGCTGGAAGGTGTTCATCGTCATCCCCTGGAACAGACGGTTGAAAGGTCTATTGCTGAACGGTCAAATCGGTCGGCTGCATGCCGATTACAGACAGCCGCCCTTTCGATCAAGCCATTCCTTCCGTGGGGCTTATACCAAGCGTAGACCGGAGGGGCCGAGCAGATCCCAGCGATTTCCGTAGAGATCCCGGAACACCGCGACCTCGCCATAGGCTTCGCGGCGCGGCTTTTCCTCGAATTCGATCCCGGCGGCGCCGAGCCGGGCATGGGCCGCATCGAAATCCTCCACCTCCAGGAAGAAGCCGACCCGGCCACCGGTCTGGTTGCCGATGGCCGCTTCCTGGCGCGGACCGATGGCCCGGGCAAGCAGCAGGCCGAGCGGCGAGGCCGGATCGGGCCGCACCACCACCCATCGCTTGCCGTGGCCGAGATCCGTGTCTTCCGCCAGTTGAAAGCCGAGCCTGCGGCAGTAGAAATCGAGCGCCCGGTCGTAATCGTCGACCACGATCGTGACAAGCGACAGCCGGGCGACCGGTACCTCAGCCATTCGGATTTGCCGTCGGCGATTTGCGCCCGCGCCGCATGGTGCGTTTCAGCATGCCGAAGTCTGCTGCGCCAATGACATAGGCGATGACGAGGTAGAGGGCCAGCGACGCAAACAGGATGGGGCCAAGGGCAGCGGCCTGTTTCAGGGCGGAGACACCGGGCTCCAGCCAGGCGTGAAAGTAATTGGCCATGAAGCGCGCCGCGACCGCCATGATCGCCGAGGCAATCAGGACCCGGACCGCGCGCGTCACCAGCGCCCGTTCGATGGTCAGATGACCGCGCCGCAGCAGGGTGATGAACAGCAGGGTCGTCGAGATCCAGCCCGCAATCGATTCGGCTGCGGCAATGCCCCGCTCAGCGAATACCGGAAACAGCGCAATCGACAGGACGGTATTGACCACCACCGCCAGCATGGTGAACCGCATCGGCGTCTTCGTGTCTTCGCGGGCGAAAAACCCCGGCGTCAGCGCCTTGTTGAGAACGAAGCCGGGAAGGCCGAATCCGAAAAGCGCCAGTACGGCGGCGACGGTCGTGGTCGCTTCCGGGTGAAAGGCCCCTCGCTCATAGACCAGACGGATGATTTCCGGCGACAGGGCGAAAATCCCTGCGGTCGCAGGCAAAGTCAGGAACAGCACGAATTCGATGGAGCGGTTCTGGATCGTGTCGGCCTCGACAAGATGGCCGCCCTTCAGGGCACGGGCAAGCTCCGGCAGCAGCACGACACCGACTGCCACCCCGACCACGCCGAGCGGCAACTGGTAGATGCGGTCCGCATATTGCAGGGAGGCGATGGCGCCTTCCTTGAGCGAGGCGATCGCCTGCCCGATGATCAGATTGATCTGGGTGACGCCGCCGGTGACCGCCGCCGGAAAGGCAAGCATCAGCAAGCGCTTGACCTTCGGCGTCATGTGCGGACGGCGGAAACGGATATTCATGCCCGCAAACCGCACGCCGACATAGAGCACCAGCATTTGCAGCAGGCCCGCCACCAGAACCGCATAGGACAGATAATAGGCAATCGATACCGCATCGGCACCGATCCACAGCCCGTAGCCGAGTGCCAGGATCATCGCGAAATTGAAGAAGATCGGCGCGATGGAGGCCGCCAGGTAATGGTGCAGCGAATTCAGCATGCCTGACAGCATGGCCGTCAGCGACATGCAGGCGAGATAGGGGAACATGATCACCGCCAGGCGCACGGTGACGGCATATTTGTCACCGTCGAAGCCCGGCGCGATGATCGTGCGCATCAATAGCGGCATGGCGAGTTCCATCAGCACGGTCAGCGCCACCAGCACCGTGAAGAGAACGCCGAACACTTCCTCGGAAAAGCGTTTCGCCCCCTCCATGCCACCCGCCTCGATCTCCTTGGCAAACAGCGGCACGAAAGCGGCGTTGAAAGCGCCTTCCGCGAAGAGCCTGCGGAAAAGGTTCGGGAACTTGAAGGCCGCATAGAAGGCCTCGGCCATCGGCCCGGTGCCAAGTGCTGCTGCCATCAGGCTTTCCCGGGCAAATCCCATTACCCGGCTGCCGAGTGTGGCACCTCCCACGGTCATGAATTTCTTGACCAGACTCATGCGTCGTTTCTGGCTTTCTTCTGCGCGGTGTCGGGGCGCAATCGTGTGTGTTGGTCCATTTCCGTCCCGCCCTCGCCTTCGCTCATCACCGCCTTCAGCCGTGCAATGATGGCGGCACTCCGGTTGTCATTGGTGATCTTCTGGCCAACGAGATCACTGACATAGAAGGTGTCGATGACCTTTTCGCCAAAGGTGGTGATGCGTGCCGACGCAATGTCGAGCGACAGATCGGCAAGGGCACCGGTGATTTCCGACAGAAGACCGGTCCGGTCAAGGCATTCGATCTCGATGACGGTGAATTTGTTGGACAGCGTATTGGACATGGTGACGCCGGGCGCAATCGTGAAGGCGCGGTTCTTCTTGCGGCCCCGGCTCTTGTTGGCGATCACTTCAGGCAGCCGCTTCTTGCCTGACAGCACGTCCTCGATCAGCTTGCCGATCGTTGCCGCCCGGCGCAATTCGTCTTCGTCCGTGTCAAAGGCGCGGTTGATGTGGATCGTGTCCAGTGCCCGCCCGTCGGTGGTGGTGAAGATCTCGGCGTCGGCGATATTCGCCCCGGCAGCCGCACAGGCACCGGTGATGATGGCGAGCAGCCGGGGATGGTCGGGCGACAGAACGGTGATTTCGGTGATGGCATGGAAAGAATGGGTGCGCACGGTGGTGGCGAGCACCTCGCCCGCCTGATCGGTATCGCGGATGAACCGGGCATGTCGCAGCTGGTCCTCGAGCGGCACCGACAGCAGATAGGGCTGGTAGTGGAGATGGGAATAGAGGTCGCGGTCCTTCTGCGGCCAGTCGGACAGGGCATCGGCGAGTGCCAGTTGTGCCTGTTCGGCGCGCTCCTTGCGCGACACTTCCGAAAAGCCGCCGGAAAGAAGCAGCTCGGTCTCGTAATAGAGCGTGCGCAGCAACTGGCCCTTCCAGCCGTTCCAGACCCCCGGCCCTACGGCACGGATATCGCAGACGGTGAGGATCAGCAGCAGCTTCAGCCTTTCGAGCGACTGCACCCGTTCGGCAAAATCGGTGATCGTCTTGCGGTCGTTGAGGTCGCGGGTCTGCGCCACCATCGACATCAGCAGATGTTCCTCGATCAGCCAGGCGACCAGTTCCGCCTGGCGCGGCGACAGGCCGAAGCGCGGGCAGAGCTTTCGCGCCACCTTGGCACCCGCCACCGAATGGTCTTCCTGCCGCCCCTTGGCGATGTCATGCAGCAGCACCGCGACGAACAGCGCATCACGGTCGGCAATTCCCGGCATGACGGTGGCGGCCAGCGGATGCTGTTCGGCGGATTTCCCCTGATCGATTTCCGACAGGACATGGACGCTGCGCAGCAGATGCTCATCCACCGTATAGTGATGATACATGTTGAACTGCATCATCGAGACGATCTTGCCGAACTCGGGAATGAAGCGGCCAAGCACGCCCGCCTCGTTCATCCGTCGCAGGATCAGCGCTGGATCGCGCTTGGAGGTGAGGATGGAGAGAAACAGCCGGTTGGCTTCCTCGCTTTCGCGCAGGTCATGGTCGATCAGCGACAGCGACCGGGTGACCCGCTTCAAAGCATCGGGGTGGAATTCGAGCTTGTTGATATCGGCCATGTGGAACAGGCGGATGATATTGACCGGGTCCTGCCGGAACACCTCCGGCCCGGCGAGGGTGATGCGGCCACGATCCACGACGAAATCCAGCGTTCCCGCGATCTTGCGGGTCCGGTTGGAAAAGCGCCGGATCATGCCGGTCAGGCCCGGGGCTGCCTTGGCCTGCTGGTCTTCCAGAGCGGCGCAAAAGATCCGGGTGAGATCGCCGACATCCTTGGCGACGAGGAAATAGTGCTTCATGAAGCGCTCGACATCCGAGAGGCCCGGCCGTGACTGGTACCCGAGACTGTGGGCGATATCGCGCTGGATGTCGAAGGACAGCCGCTCTTCGGCCTTGCCGGTGATGAAATGCAGGAAGCAGCGCACCGCCCAGAGAAAGTCCTCGGCCTTGCGAAACAGCTGCCATTCCTGCCGCGACAGCACCCCGAGCTTGACCAGCTCGCCGGGCTCGCGCACCCGGTAATAATATTTGGAAATCCAGAACAGCGTGTGGAGATCGCGAAGCCCGCCCTTGCCTTCCTTGATGTTCGGCTCGACCAGATAGCGGGTGTCGCCGGACTTGCGATGCCGCTCGTCGCGCTCCTCCAGCTTGGCGGCGACGAATTCCGGGCCGGTATTCAGCACCACTTCCCAGTCGAAGCGATTGGTGAGCGATTCCGACAGCGATGGCGAGCCGCAGACAAGCCGGGCTTCGAGAAGCGCCGTGCGGATCGTCATGTCGCCCTTGGCGCTTTGCAGGCATTGGTCGACGGTGCGGGTGGCATGGCCGACCTTGTAGCCGAGATCCCAGAGCATCAGCAGCACATATTCGAGCAGCGGCGCATTCCAGGCAGCAGGCTTTTGCGGCAGCAGGAACAGCAGGTCGATATCGGAACCCGGTGCCAGCGTGCCGCGTCCATAGCCGCCGACCGCCATCACCGCCAGCCGGCTTTCGGCCATCGCCTGGCCCGCGCCAAAGACATGGCTGACGGCAAAATCGTGGAGCGCCGCGATGATCTCGTCCATCATCTGCGAAATCCGCTCGGCGCAGGCAATTCCCCGCCGGTCCTGCTCCAGACGGCGGCGGGCTTCACCCATGCCCTCGGCCTTGATCCGCTTCAACAGCGCCAGAATGGCATTGCGCATGCCCGCCGCACTTTCGGCCTGGGTGCTTGCAATCAGCGCCATGGCGGAGCGTAGGCCCGCGGGATCGATCAGCCCGCTGCCTGTCTGGCCGGGAAGGTCACTGTCGACTGTGCTCATGGTCAGGATGCTCGTGCTTCGCGCCGGAGATGGATCACGTCCAATCGATTGAAACGATCATGCCCCTTGTGTAGCCAATCGGGAAGACCGGCGCCAGAGAGACTTTGGCGTCAGCCATTCGTGCGGCCAAGCTGCCTTTTCAAGGCATAAAGCGCCTCGAGCGCCTCGCGCGGCGTCATGTCGTCCGGATTGAGGGCGGAGAGCTGCTCTTCCACCTTCGAAGGTCCCGCCCGTCGCGCCTCTTCGCGTCGGACCGCCACCTGGAACAGCGGCAGATCGTCGATCAGCTGGCTTGCCGGGTTCTTCCGGTCGGCGTCTTCAAGCTTGGCGAGCACATCGCGGGCACGGGCGACGACGGAGGCGGGAAGCCCGGCAAGCCGTGCCACCTGGATGCCATAGGAGCGGTCGGCAGCTCCCGGCCCGACCTCGTGCAGGAAGATCACGTCGCCGTCCCATTCCTTGACCCGCATCGTCGCATTGGAAAGCCGGTCGAGCTTTTCAGACAGCACGGTCAGTTCGTGGAAATGGGTGGCAAACAGGCCCCGGCAGCGGTTGGCCTCGTGCAGGTGTTCGACCGCCGCCCAGGCAATCGACAGCCCGTCGAAGGTCGCCGTGCCCCGGCCGATCTCATCGAGGATGACCAGCGACCGGTCGGTCGCCTGATTGAGGATGGCGGCGGTTTCCACCATTTCCACCATGAAGGTGGAGCGGCCGCGCGCCAGATCATCCGACGCCCCGACGCGGGAAAACAGCCGGTCGACAATGCCGATATGGGCACGGCGGGCGGGCACGAAGGAGCCCATCTGCGCCATGATCGCCACCAGCGCATTCTGCCTGAGAAAGGTGGATTTACCCCCCATGTTGGGGCCGGTCAGCAACCAGATCGCCCCGAGCGTGCCACCGGCGGGCGGCGAGAGATTGCAGTCATTGGCGACGAAGGCAGTGCCGCCCTGCCGCCTTAAAGCCTGCTCGACAACCGGATGACGCCCGCCTTCGATGGCGAAGATGGCAGACAGATCCACCTCGGGACGGCAATAATCCTGCTCTTCGGCCAGCACCGCCAGCGCCTGCGCCACATCGATGATCGCAAGGGCCCGCGCCCCGCGCTTGATCTGCTCGGCGCAATCGACCACCTGGCTGCGCATCGTCTCGAAAGCCTCAAGTTCCAGCGTCAGCGCCTGGCCTGCGGCATTGGCGATGCGGCTTTCGAGATCGGCCAGTTCCGGCGTGGTGAAGCGCATGGCGCTGGCCATGGTCTGGCGATGGATGAAGCGGCCGCGCGCCTCGTCCGTATCGGTCATCGTCCCGGCATTGCCCGCCGTCACCTCGATGAAATAGCCGAGCACATTGTTGTGCTTGATCTTCAGCGACCTGATGCCGGTTTCCTCGGCATATTGCAGCTGCAACCCGGCGATCACCCGGCGCGACTGGTCGCGCAGCGCCCGGAGTTCATCGAGCTCTTCCTGCGCGCCTTCGCGAATGAAACCGCCATCGCGCTTCAGCAGCGGCAGTTCCTCACCGAGCCACTGGCCGAGCAGCAGTTCCAGCGAGGACGGCAGCGCGTTCAGACCCGCCAGCGCCTCGGCAAGTTCCGGCGGCAGGGAGCAACTTTCCAGCAGGCGGGCAAGACCGGCGGCAGCAGCAAGCCCCTGCCGGATCGCGCCCAGATCCCTCGGGCCGCCCCGGTCCAGCGCCAGCCGCGACAGGGCGCGGGGCATGTCGGGAATATGTTTCAGGCCCTCGCGCAGCGCGCCGCGCAGCAGGGCATCGCCGAGCAGGGCGGAAATCGAATCGAGCCGCGCATTGATGGCGTCCGGATCGGTCAGGGGCGACATCAGCCGCTCGGTCAGAAGCCGCGCGCCGCCGCCGGTGACGGTGCGGTCAAGCGCCTTCAAAAGCGCCCCGTTGCGATCACCCGACAGCGTCTTCACCAGTTCGAGATTGGCCCGGGTGGCGGGGTCGATGAACAGGGTCGAGGCGCTGCTTTCGCGTTCCGGCCGGCCAAGCGGCGGGCGTTCGGCAATCTGGGTCTTTTCGACATAGGCGACGGCAGCGGAAGCCGCCGCCATTTCCGCCCGGGAATAGGTGCCGAACCCGTCCAGCGTCGAGACGCCGTAATAGCGGGCAATCCGCCGCTCCGCCGTGGCGCTGTCGAACAGCACGGCGGGCTGCGGGCTGACGATCCGGCCCAGCACGTCGAATACCGGCTTCAGGTCGGGATCGTGAAACAGCGTATCGGCCACCACCAGTTCGCGCGGATCGATCCGCAGCACATCGGCAAGCAGCCGCCCCGGCTCGGTTTCGGCCAGCCGGAAGACCCCGGTCGAAATATCGATCCAGGCGAGCGCCAGTTGCGGCTCGCCGCTGCCCCGGATGCGGGCAAGCGTCATCAGGTAATTGGCCTCGCCCGGCGACAGCAGTTTTTCCTCGGTGATCGTGCCGGGCGTCACAAGCCGCACCACATCGCGCCGGACCACGGATTTAGAACCGCGCTTCTTCGCCTCCGCCGGATCTTCCACCTGTTCGCAAACGGCGACACGGAAGCCGAGCGAAATGAGCTTCTGCAGATAATCATCCGCCGCATGGACCGGCACGCCGCACATCGGGATGTCGTGACCCATGTGCTGGCCGCGTTTGGTCAGCGTGATGCCGAGCGCCCGGGAGGCTTCGACCGCATCATCGAAGAACAGCTCGTAGAAATCCCCCATCCGGTAAAACAGCAGCGAATCCGGATTGTTGGCCTTGATATCGATATATTGTTCCATCATCGGCGTGGCCGTCTGGCGGCTCAATTCCGAAACCAGGGCTGTCGCATCGAGGACATCGGTTGTGGGCGAAAGGTTGATTGTCACGGCTTGATTGTTTTCATGAGCGGAAATGCATGCAACAGTATGCGCTTGCCGGGGCCTCCCGCACAACCGTAAAGGCCCTTCCGCCCCCGTCTGCCCACAGCTTGCGCAAAAGGAGAGCACTTGTGACCGAGAAAACTGGCCCGATCAAAGCCACCGTCACCGAGCAGGAGGCGCTCGATTTCCACTCAAGGGGCCGCCCCGGCAAGCTCGAGATCAATCCGACCAAGCCGATGGCGACGCAACGCGACCTGTCGCTGGCCTATTCGCCGGGGGTTGCCGTGCCGGTCAAGGCCATCGCCGCCGATCCCGCGACCGCCTATGATTACACGACGCGCGGCAACATGGTGGCGGTGATCTCCAACGGCACCGCCATTCTCGGCCTTGGCAATCTTGGCGCACTCGCCTCCAAGCCGGTGATGGAAGGCAAGGCGGTGCTGTTCAAGCGATTTGCCGATGTCGACAGCATCGATCTCGAGGTCGACACGGAAAATGTCGACGAATTCATCAATTGCGTGCGCTATCTCGGGCCTTCCTTCGGCGGCATCAATCTCGAGGACATCAAGGCGCCCGACTGTTTCATCATCGAGCAGCGGCTGCGCGAGCTGATGGACATTCCCGTCTTCCACGACGACCAGCACGGCACGGCGATCATTGCGGCAGCCGGGCTGATCAATGCACTGGAGCTGACAGGCCGCGACTTCAGGACGACGAAACTCGTCTGCAACGGGGCGGGTGCTGCGGCGATTGCCTGCATCGAACTGATCAAGGCCATGGGCTTTACGCCGGAAAACATCACGCTCTGCGACACCAAGGGCGTCATCTACCAGGGCCGCACCGAAGGCATGAACCAGTGGAAATCCGCCCATGCGGTCAGGACCGAAAACCGGACGCTGGCCGAGGCGATGAAAGGGGCGGACGTGGTGTTCGGCCTGTCGCAGAAGGGGGCCTTTTCCGATCAGATGATCCGCTCTATGGCAGACCGTCCGATCATCTTTGCAATGGCCAATCCGGACCCGGAAATCACGCCGGAACTGGTGGCGGAGATCCGCGACGACGCGATCATGGCAACCGGCCGCTCGGACTATCCGAACCAGGTCAACAATGTGCTGGGTTTTCCCTACATCTTCCGTGGGGCGCTCGACGTGCGCGCCTCGACCATCAATGACGCGATGAAGATTGCCGCTGTCCGGGCGCTCGCCTCGCTGGCACGCGAGGACGTGCCCGACGACGTGGCCGCCGCCTATCAGGGCAACCGCCCGCGCTTCGGACCGCGCTACATCATCCCGGTGCCCTTCGATCCCCGGCTGATTTCCGCAATTCCGGTGGCCGTGGCGGAGGCGGCGATGGAATCGGGCGTGGCCCGCAAGCCGATTGCCGATCTTGCCGCCTATGCCAGCGAGCTTTCCGCCCGCCGCGATCCGATTGCCTCGACCCTCCAGCGCCTCTACGAACGGGTGCGCCAATCTCCAAAACGGGTGGTGTTTGCCGAGGCGGAGGAAGAGCAGGTGATGCGCGCGGCGATTTCCTATGCCAACCAGGGGCTCGGGACAGCCATCCTGCTCGGTCGCGACGAACCGGTGCATGCCACCGCCGCCAAGCACGGCATCGACCTCAACCGGCCCGGCATCGAGGTGGTGAACGCCCGCATCTCCGACCGGGTCGAGGCCTATACGGATTATCTCTATGCCCGCCTGCAGCGGAAGGGCTATCTCTACCGCGACTGCCAGCGGCTGGTGAAAACCGACCGCAACCATTTTGCCGCCTGCATGGTGGCGCTGGGCGACGCCGACGGGATGGTGACCGGCACGACCCGCAACTATTCCACCGCCTTCGAGGATATCCGCCGCTGCATCGATCCCAAGCCCGGCCACCGGGTGATCGGCGTGTCGCTGGCACTGACGCGCGGGCGCACCGTCTTTGTTGCCGATACCGCGGTGCATGACATGCCCTCTGCCGAGGAACTGGCCGATATTGCCGAGGAAGCGGCCCGCACCGCGCGGCGGATGGGCTACGAGCCGCGCGTCGCCATGCTCGCCTATTCCACCTTCGGCCACCCGACCGGCGAGCGGTCCGAACGGGTGCGCGAAGCGGTCAAGATCCTCGACCGCCGCCACGTGGATTTCGAGTATGACGGCGAGATGGGGGCGGATATCGCGCTCAACGGCGAGCGGATGGAGCAATATCCGTTCTGCCGCCTGTCGGGCACCGCCAATGTGCTGGTGATGCCCGCCATTCATTCGGCGGCGATTTCGACGCGGATGCTGCAGGAACTCGGCGGCTCCACCGTCATCGGTCCGCTGCTGGTCGGTCTCGACAAATCCGTACAGATCACCCAGATGGGCGCAAAAGACAGCGACATCGTCAATATGGCGGCAATCGCCGCCTATAATGCCGGGACCTGATAGCGCCGGGAGTGCGGGGCCGGGTTTCACGCCTCAGGCGGAGAACCGGCCCGCATCCGCGCCATAATGGCTGATATAGCGGTCGGAAATCGAGGTGATCGGCAGGACGATCAGCACGTCGGTGGTGTTGAAGGCCTGATCGACCACCGCGCCCTCGCCCACCATAGCGCCGAGCCGCAGATAGCCCTTGATCAGCGGCGGCATGGCAGCGAGCGCCTTGCGGGGGTTGATCGCCTCCGCGGGCATCATGTCCATCGGGCGATGGAGTTCGGCACGGGCATTGACCGCCCATTCGCCGCGCGCCAGCACCGACTGATGGAGGAAGGTCAGCGCCAGCGCATGTTCTTCCGGCACGGTGCCGGGAAACGAGGCGCAGCCGAACATGGTGCCGATGCCGTATTTCAGCGCATAGGCCCAGTTGCCCTGCCAGAGCAATTCCACCGTGCGCCTTGTGCGATAGGCAGGCAGCACGCAGGAGCGTCCGAGTTCCATGAATTTCTTGTCGGGATGGCGGGCAACCAGCGCATCGATCTCGAATTCCGAGGCCGAGTAGAAGCCGCCGCGCTTCGTCGCCACGTCCTGCCGCAGGATCCGGTAGGTGCCGACGATCTGGTCTTCCGTATCGCCTTCCAGCGAGCGGTCCAGCACCAGCAGGTGGTCGCAGACCGAATCCCAGGCATCGGTATCACGCTTGCGCCGCATCGCATCGGGGGAAAGAACCGCCTTCATCTCCTCGACGAAGACCTGATACCGCACCCGCTGCGCCGCATCGATTTCGAAACTGTTGAGGGCCAGCCGGGTTTCGAGCGATCCGATCCGCCCGAGTACCGGCACCGCTGACGCAAAGGCCGGGCTTGCATCCTTGATGTCGGCTTCCGTCTGCGCCTGTTCCATGCTCATCTCGCCCACATTCCGCTTCTTTCAGATCCTCTTAAAACATGAATCTGCGACAGGAAAGTGACGAGGTCGGCATTCTGTCTTGGAGGATAAGCGCCGGAGAGAGCTTTACCCCTGATGGACACGTGGCGCATCCATCAGGCAGGCCACCACCTGCTGAAGGAGATCGCCAGGTGCGGCGGGCTTGGCCAGCACCCGGTCGGCGCCGTTGGAAAGTGCTGCCAGCCGTGTTTCCTCGCCGCAATCGCCTGACAGCACGATGATCGGCATGGCGCGCCTGCCCTCGGCCATTTCCCGGCCCCGCAGGCGCTGAATGATGTCGAGACCGGAACCACCCGGCATGCCGAGATCAGTGATCAGAAGGTCCGGTCGCCAGCCATCGGAACCGGCAAGGAGGCTGAGGAGACTGTCGAAATCTCCGGCATGGCGCACGTTGTGACCCGCCCGCGCAAGCGTGGTTCTGACCAGCAGGGCATTGACCGGGTCATCCTCGCCCAGCACGATGTTGAGCCCGCCGGACATGTCGCGCGATGCCGTGTTGCGGATCGCCTTGTCGGCGTCCGGCTGGTTGTCATTGGTCGCGCCGCGCTTTTCAAGACCGTGCAGCCTGCCGCGCAGCACGTCAACCAGCGACTGTTCGCGCAGCGGCCGGATCAGCCAGGCATCATAGGGACCACTGATGCGGGCCTGCCGTTCCTCGGGATTGACAAGGAAGACCCGACGCAACCGCATCATTTCCGCGGTGACGGCCACGTCGCCGATGAAATACCGCTCGAGGCGGTGATCGACGACGATATCGGTCAGGGCACGCCCGTCGATAGACCCGCGTTGCAGGGCATCGGCGACAGCAGCATCGGTTTCGCACAGCAGGCCTGCGCCGCCAAGTGCGTTGATCGTTCGCAGGATCGCCCTTGCCGCAGGTCCTTCCGGTGCCATCAGGATAACCCCGGAACCGGCAAGCTGGCCTCTGCGCCCGCCCCTGCCGCTATTGAGAAGACCGGCGGAAACGGGAATGCGGATGGTGAAGGTGGTGCCCTGCGCCTCGATACTGTCGACCGACATGCTGCCGTGGAATGCCTCGACGATCCGGGCGCTGATCGACAGGCCAAGTCCCTTGCCCCCGCTTTTCGCCTCCTGGGAACCGACCTGGACGAATTCATCAAAGATCCGTGCCTTCTCCTCGCCGGTCATGCCGGGACCGGTATCGGCAATCACCAGAACCAGATCCGAGGCGACGATGGTTGCCGAGACGCAGACGCCGCCGCTGCGGGTGAACTTCACCGCATTGCCCGCGACGTTGAACAGCACCTGACGCAACCGGGCCGGGTCCAGATCCAGATATTCCGGTACGTCGGGTCCGACATAGGAGGCAATTTCCAGCCCCTTGAAATGGGCGCGGGGTGCCAGCATTTCGACCACGCCCTCTATCAGCTGGCGCGGCGACATCGCCACCGGGCGCAGTTCGAACCGCCCGGCTTCCATCGTGGCAAAATCGAGCAGGTCCTCGACCAGATGCGACAGCACCTGCCCGGACTGGCGAAGGCCGGAGACATAGTTGCGCTGGTCGGCCGCCAGCGGCGAATTGTCGAGCAGATCCGCCATGCCCAGCAGGCCGGTCAGCGGGGTGCGCACCTCATGGGCAACGGTTGCGAGCAGTCGGGATTTGGCAGCACTTGCCCGTTCCGCCTTGCTGCACGCCGCTTCGGCAATCGAGGTGCTGCGGGTTTCCTCGGTGATATCGCGCCCGACACTTTGCGTCAGCAACTGGCCGGTGGCGGGATCGCGGGTCATGACATCGCCCCAGGCGAAGTGGCGTGGTCCCCCGGATGTGGCGATTTCCGCCAAAAGCCGTCCGGCGCGACTGGACGGGCGGAAGACGAAGCCAAGCTCCTCGCAGGTCTTGCCCCTGGGATCGTCCTCCCCGACCAGATCCGAGAACACCCGATTGGCAGCGCGGATCCTGCCGCCCTGATCCCGCAACACGGCAATATCGCCGAAACCATCATGGATCGAGGCCAGTACCGTTTCCTTCTCGCGCGCCAGCCATTCGCGGTCATGGGCAAGTTCACGCTCGTGGCGCTGGTTGCGGGCGCGACGCCGCGCCCTGACCTTTTCCACCGCATGCCAGCCCAGAAACACCGAGGCCGAGGCCATCAGGGCCCCCGCCAGAAACAGGATCGCCTCCTGCCGTCCGACGGACAGTGCCAGCGCCGAGGCCATCAGGCCGCCGCCGCCGAGCCACAGGGCTGTATTGTCGGGCTTGCCGGTATCGCCGCTCTCGCCGCGCACCTGCCGCTCGGGCTCTGGCGCATCGTGGCAGAGATCAAACCGGTCGAATTCGGCACCCGTGCCAGAGGCTCCCGGTCCGCGTGAGGGGTCGGGGTCGAAGGCCTGGGACAGGCGCTGCATGAGATGAGCCAGATCGTTCATGCGCCCAGGCTAAACGCGAGGTTTTTCGTTTGGCTTCCGGAAATGGCTAAAACTTTAGGCAGGACCGGTTTTTTTCATCACAAGCTCGTCGAGAATGACCAGTCCGGCACCAATGGTGATGAAACTGTCGGCGAGGTTGAACACCGCGAAAGACCAGTTGCCGGTGCTGAACAGGATGAAATCCACCACATGGCCGTAAAGAAACCGGTCGATCAGGTTGCCGATTGCCCCGGCGATGATCAGCGCGAAGCCCGGATGGGCAAGGACGTGCCCGGCGGAGGTCTTCCGCCAGAGCCAGAGCACGAAGCCGACGATCAACAGCCGCATGCCGACGATGAACCAGCCGCTCATGCCGGACAGCATCGAAAAAGCCACGCCGAGATTATAGGTCCGGAAGAAGAACAGGAAGGGCAGGACCGCGACCCGCTCCTGCAGCGGCAGCATGTGATCTACCGCGTATTTCGCCAACTGGTCCAGCAGGATCGCAACCACGACCAGCACGAGGACCGGCAGGGGGCGCGAAAAGGGAGACTGGCGGGCGACCATCAGCGCGCATCCAGCGACAGCAGATGGCGGCGGGCCTCAAACAGCATCACGCCGGTTGCCACCGCAAGATTGAGACTGTCGGCGCGGCCGGCCTGCGGGATGCGGGCGAGCGCGTCCGCCCCCTTGGCAAGCGCTTCGGGAATGCCCGACTGCTCGTTGCCCATCAGCAGCACGACGGGCCGGGAGGCATAGTCGATGGTGCGGTAATCGACGGCCCCCGCCAGATGGGTGGCGACAACCCGCGCGCCAGCCGAATTTTTCCAGGCCAGGAAGTCTTCCATCGTGGCGCGGGCCAGAGGCAGTGCAAAGATGGACCCCATGGTGGCGCGCACGGTTTCCAGCGAAAACGGATCGGTCGTGTCACCCACCAGGATGACGCCGGAGGCACCCGCCGCATCCGCCGTGCGGATGATGGTGCCGAGATTGCCGGGATCGCGCACCCGGTCGAGGGCGACGAAGGTCTGGTCCTTCTGCGGGCGGATCGAGGTGAGCTGTGTCCAGCGCTGGTCGAAGATCCCCGTCACCATCTGCGGATTGTCGCGCCGGGTGATCGAGGCCATCACCTTTTCGCTGACCTCCAGCACCAGACCACCGGACGCGACGGTGCGGGCGGCGGCCTGTTCCACCGGCGGCTTGCCCTTTGCGGCCTTGGCATAGATCAGGGTGCGGATGGTCCAGCCGAGTTCCAGCGCGTCGAGCACCAGTTTCAGCCCTTCCGCCATGAAGGTGCGGCTTTCGTCGCGATGCTTCTTCTGGGCGAGCGCCTTGATGTCCTTGATGATCGGATTGGCAAGGCTGGTGATTTCCTTGACCTGCCCGACGCGGCGCGCGCCATGGCTGCCAAAGTCCTGTCTGTCGTCACTCATTTCGGCACCCAGCGGCTGAAGAGGGAAGTGGAGAGCGCCCGGCCCGGCTCGTTGCGGCTGAGCCCGGTTTCGCGGATGACCAGTTCGCCCGATTCCACGACGCCGCCAGCGCCCCGCATGATCTCGCGCATCAGTTCATGGATCGCGTAGAAGCTGGCGCGGATCGAATAGGCGGTGAGCACCAGGCCGAGCGCGTCGCGGCTGAGCAACGCGCGGCAGATGTCGAGCATGACGGGCAGGTGTTCGAACAAATGCCAGACCTCGCCATTCGGACCGCGTCCGAATTTCGGCGGGTCGGTGAGGATGATGTCATAGCGGTTGCCGCGCCGTTCCTCGCGCTGGATGAACTTCATCGCGTCCTCGCAGATCCAGCGGATCGGGGCGCGGTCGAGCCGCGACAGGCTCTGGTTTTCGCGGCCCCAGCCGATTGCCTTTTTTGAGGCATCGACATGGGTAACTTCAGCTCCTGCCCGCGCCGCAACCAGCGAGGCGACGCCGGTATAGCCGAAGAGGTTGAGCACCTTCAGCGGGCGGCCGGCCTTTTCGATCTGCTCTCTCATCCAGTTCCAGTGGACGATCTGCTCGGGAAACACCCCGACATGGCGAAAGGACGTGAAGCGCCCGTGAAAATCGACATCGAGCAATTGCAGTGGCCAGGTTTCGCCAAGCGCCTGCGCGGGAAAGCGCCAGCGACCCGCGCCCTCTTCCTCGACATCACCGGTAAAGACCGCATCCGCCTTGTCCCAGATCGACGGGGACAGGCTCGGGGTCCAGAGTGCCTGCCCCTCGGGCCGGACGATCCGGTAGCTGCCATATTGTTCGAGCTTCTGGCCATTGCCGCTGTCGATCAGGTGGAAGTCACCGGCACCGGGTGTCTCGAGAATCACGGGAACGCGTTCCGCCGGGCGCTCACCTATGCGCGGCGTCAGCACCCGCTGGGTCTGCTCGGTACCTGTCTGCTCGGCGTTTTTCGGCTCTGGAATTGGCCTTTCCGCCATCGCCGGCGATTTTTTCGGCAAAGTCCGTTGCGTGTCGCCGCTACGGACGATGGCGCGTGACGGACCGTTTGGCTTGCCGCTGCTTGCCTTGCCATGCGGCGGCTTTGCGGATGCGGGCTTTGCAGAGGCTCCGGCGCTGCGTTTCGGGCCGGTTTCGGCCTGTCGCGCGCCGGGCCGACGTTCCTTGTTTTTCACGGAGACGGGTCTTTCTCTTCCTGATCCTGCCCGGCAAATACCATCCAAAACCGCAGCGGCAAAGCGCTTTCCGTCGCACTTTGCGCCGCAAGGCGGTCAGCGATGAAAGCGGTGGGCGGAGGTTTCCGGTTTTATGCCTCGATCTGGCGATTGCGCGGCGGTGCAGCAGTGTCGCTGCCGGTCTTCTGCCATTTCAGGTTTTCATCACGGAGCATGCGGGCGCGCCTGCGGTATTTTCCCTGCGCCAGCCAGGTGACGGCGGAGCCTGCGAGAATGCCGATAATCAGCGCCACGAACAGGAAAACGAAGAAGGGCGCACTCAGCGACAGCACCGAATCGTCCGGCCGGAACGGGTTCAATGCCAGTGTCACGCCCTGCCGGTTGGCCACCGACAGCAGGATCAGCACGATGGCGAGCGGCAACAGGATGACGATATTGATCGCTTTGCGAAACAAGGCTTTTCTCCTGCCTGGGGTCTATACAGGGATGCGACCCTCAACCGAACCGTCTCCGGTTCTTCATATAAGTCACCCGCCCGCCATCTCAAGCAGGTGAAACGTCAGAGCGGCGTCCCGGACCAGAAAGAACGGCGTTCTCCCCTCCCCGGAGGGGCCGATTGCTCCTCAGTCGGAATCACTGTCGTCGTCAGGCTGACCGGGATTGAGCCGCTCGCGCAGTTCCTTGCCGGTCTTGAAGAACGGCACCCATTTCTCCTCGACGAAGACACTGTCGCCGGTGCGCGGGTTGCGGCCCGAGCGTGACGGGCGGTTTTTTACCGAGAATGCGCCAAAGCCGCGCAATTCCACCCGATTTCCCGCCGCCAGAGCATCCGTGATCTCATCCAGCACCGCGTTGACGATGTTTTCGACGTCCCGGTGATAGAGATGCGGGTTACGGGCTGCAACAATCTGCACCAGTTCCGATTTGATCACGTTTTCCCCCCAAGGAAACTGTTTATCTTCAATGCTATCCAACCTGCCAAACGGAAAGAAGACCGTCAAGAAACAACTTTCCGCGCAGCAGCTGGCCGAAATCGCCCGATGGCTGGAAAGCCTCCAGCCCAACGGCCCGGAGCAAGGCGCCTGCCATGCCGCCAATGCCAAACAGGCCGGACGTGTCCGCCGGTTTCCAGTCGATGATATCGAGCTTGTCGTCAACCCCGCGGGTCTTGAAATAGGCGCGGATCTCGTCATCGCCACCCAGCTCGTCGATCAGCTTTTCCTTCAGCGCCTGCCTGCCGGTCAGGATCCGGCCATCGGCGATCCGCAGCACGTCGGCCCTCGGCATCTTGCGCCGGTCGGCGACCAGATCGACGAACCAGTCATAGCTGTCCGAAATCATCGCCCGGATCATCGTCTTGGCTTCTTCGGGTGGTGAATGGAAGGGCGACGGCTCGGCCTTGAGCGGCGAGGATTTGATTTCCTCCAGCGACACGCCGATCTTGTCGAGCAGCGGCTTGGCCTGCGGATATTCGAAAATGACGCCGATCGAACCGGTTATCGAGGATTCCCCCGCAATGATCATGTCGCCGGCGGTGGCGACCATGTAGCCGGCAGAGGCGGCAAGCGTCCTGACGTCGGAGACGACCGGCTTTTTCGCCGACACGGCCCGCAGCGCCTTGAACAGCCGTTCGCCGCCATAGGTGGTGCCGCCGGGCGAGGAGATCGAGACGATCAGGCCCTTGACGGATTCGTTTTCACCGATGGACTTCACCCGGTCGAGCAACTCCTGATCGTCCTGGATGATACCGGAAATGCTGATGCGCGCGATATGCGGCTTGCGGTGATCGAGATCACCGCCGGCAAAATGCACCACCGCGCCGATCACGCCGACCACCAGCAGAAAGGCGATGATCCGCCAGAAAGTCACCTTCCGCCGCAAGTGGCGGCGATCTGCAATCAATGAAGCATCCATCCAATATCTTCCCGTCGTTTCGTCAGCGACATCCGCAACCGTGCCGGGCCAGGGTGCTTCCCCTTCTGCCCCGAGACAGCAGGATTAGTCCGCGCCGATTTGCCCAGCAATAGACTGTTTGCCGTTTTTTAATACCATCATTTCTGTTAGCATGTCCCCGATGCCGTTTCCTGCTCTATTTTCTCCATATTATAGGATCAGGAGAAGCGCCGCCGGGATAGTGACCCTGCTTTGTGTTCGTCGGTCGGCATGCCGATCTGTAGCCAGTAACCTTTAGGACTGTTTTGTGAACCTGATGACGTCAACTTCCCCGGCTGAGCCGCCAACGCACTTCGCCGGGAACTATGCGGCGGCGCTGGCCCATGCGCGACGGGTGAAGCGGCTGAAGATCCTGCTGCCGGTCGCGGCACTGGTGATTTCGCTGGCTTTCATCGCGGTATCGGTGTTTCGGACCTATTTGCCCGAGAACCTGTCCATCGGTGGCGTCAAGATCGAGAATGGCAAGATCGTCATGGAAAAGCCCGCCGTGTCCGGGCGCAACGATGAGGGCATCAGCTACACGATGGTGGCGGAACGGGCCCTTCAGGATATCGGCAATCCCGATCTGATCACCCTGCAGACGATCAAGGCCTCGGTTCCCGTCAGCAAGGATGTGCTTGCAACAATTGCCGCCGTGGAAGCGCTTTATAACCGCGCCGTCGACAATCTCGAGATGACAGCACCCTTTTCCATCAATCTCAATTCCGGTATCAATGCCATGTTCCAGTCGGCCAGCCTTGACGTGAAGGCGGGCCGGATGGAAACCACCGCACCTGTCGCCATAACCACAAAGTCCGCTTCGATTGTTGCCCAAAGCATGAAGATGACGGATAAGGGGCGAACAATCCTGTTTCGGGGCGGCGTCAAGGTTTCCATCGAAGCTGGTGCCGTGCACAAGCTGCAAAAATGAAGGTCGCCTTCCATGGTCCTGTCACTGCCGAATGCCATTTCGATTTCCGCTGCTTTCGTCGCGGCCACCCTGTTGCTGCCGCTTGCCGCCGAGGCCCAGTCCCAGGGCGCGTCCAGCCAGATCAACGGCCTCAAACTGTCCAATGACCAGCCGATCCAGATCGAAAGCGACCAGCTGGAAATCAAGGAGCAGGAAAAGTCCGCCGTGTTTTCCGGCAATGTCAGCGTTCTCCAGGGTACGACGACACTGAAATCCGGTCACATGATCGTCCATTACAAGAGCGGCGGCAGATCGATGACCGCCGGCAATACGGATATCGAGAAGATCGACCTTTCCGGGGGCGTGCTGCTGAATTCCGGCACCCAGCAGGCGACCGGCGACACCGGGTCCTTCGTCATGGCCTCGCAGATCTTCGTACTGGAAGGCAAGCAGGTGGTGCTTTCCGACCAGCAGAATGTCTTTGTCGGCTGCAAGCTGACGGTGCATGCCAATACCGGGGAAGCCCATCTGGAAGCCTGTGGCGGTCGCGTGCGCATCCAGCTCGATCCCAACAGCCAGAAAAAGAAATAAGGACCAGAGCAGCCCGTGGCCTTTTTACCGTTCGGCAAGTCCGGAAAACCAGATCCCGAGACGCCGCCCGCCGACCTTGCCCGCTATCAGGGAACCCTGATCGCGCGTGGATTGACGAAGAGTTACCGAAATCGCCGAGTGGTGAATGGCGCGTCGCTGGTCGTGCGCCGGGGCGAGGCTGTTGGCCTGCTCGGTCCGAATGGCGCGGGCAAGACGACCTGTTTCTACATGATCACCGGTCTTGTACCGGTCGATCAGGGCACCATCCATCTCAATGGCCATGACGTCACCTCCATGCCGATGTACCGCCGCGCCCGGCTCGGCGTCGGCTATCTCCCCCAGGAGGCCTCGATCTTTCGCGGGCTGACGGTGGAGCAGAACATCAATGCGGTGCTGGAAGTCCATGTCGCCTCGCGCAAGGAGCGTGCCCGCAGACTCGACGAGTTGCTGGAGGAATTCCATATCCAGGCACTGCGCAAGTCGCCGTCCGTCGCCCTGTCGGGCGGGGAAAGGCGGCGGCTGGAAATCGCCCGGGCCCTGGCCAGCGACCCCGCCTTCATGCTGCTCGACGAGCCCTTTGCCGGCGTTGATCCCATCTCGGTCGCAGATATCCAGAACCTCGTCCGCCATCTCACGGCGCGCGGCATCGGCGTGCTGATCACCGATCATAATGTGCGTGAAACGCTGGGCCTGATCGACCGCGCCTATATCATCCACGCAGGTGAAGTGCTGACCCACGGTCGCGCCGACGAGATCATCAACAATCCGGAAGTCCGCCGCCTCTATCTCGGCGACAATTTCAGCCTCTGATCTCTGCCGTTTTACCTTGTTTTCGGCTGCGCATTGACCGCCGCCGAAAAACACGCAATTTTTGGGCCAGTTTCAGGTGTGAGCAGCAGACATCCTGTCCGCACCACCGTTCCAGCAAGCATGATGGGCTGCCATGGCACTTTCCGTCGGTCTGTATCAGCGCCAGAGCCAGTCTCTGGTCATGACGCCCCAGTTGATGCAGTCGATCCAGCTGTTGCAGATGTCGCATGCCGAACTGCTGCAATTCATCGCCGGAGAAGTCGAGCGCAACCCGCTTCTGGACCTGTCCAGCGGCGCGGAGGACGAGGAGGGTGACGCCCCTTCTCCGCCACCGCAATCTCCTTTCGAGGACGGACCTGACGGCGACAGGAGTGGCGAGCCGCCCGAGATCCGTCCGGGCATGGACCAGAATTTTGACGAGGCCTATGCGGTCGAAGAGATGCCAGCACGGGCAGCCAGTGCCGAATTGCAGGAGAGCTGGGTCTCGATGCCCGCCTCCGGACAAAACGAAGCCTATGAGCCGGATGACTTCAGTGCCGGGCCGCTGTCATTGCAGGCCCATATTGCCACCCAGCTGCCGTTCCTGCTTGCCGATCCACGCGACCGGCTGATCGCCGATGCGCTGTGCGAGCTTCTGGAAGACAGCGGCTATATCGACGCAGCACAGATTGCCCCCCTCGAAGCCGGCTCGGTTTGCAACCGGGGCAAGCGGAGCCGATCCTCGAAAAGCTGCAAACGCTGGACCCTTCCGGCATTTTCGCCCGTTCGCTGGCCGAATGCCTTTCCATTCAGCTCCGGCTGCTTGATCGGCTCGACCCGATGATGCAGGCGCTGCTCCGGCATCTCGACCTGCTTGGCAAGCGCGACTTCGTTCAGCTCAGACGGATTTGCCGGGCAAGCGAGGAGGACCTGGTGGCGATGCTCGCGGATATCAGGCGGCTCAACCCCAAGCCCGGAGCCAGTTTTGGCGGCGGCATGGCGGAAACCGTGACCGCCGATGTCATCGTGCGCGCCGGGTCTGACGGAAGCTGGCTGGTCGACCTCAATCCGGCGACATTGCCGAGGGTGCTGGTCAACCAGTCCTATCACCGCGCCGTCTCGGCCAGGCCGATGAAGGCGGGAGAGGACCAGAGCTTCCTTGCCAATTGCCTGCAGACGGCCAACTGGCTGGTCAGAAGCCTCGATCAGCGGGCCCGCACCATCCTCAAAGTGTCGGAAGAAATCGTCCGGCAGCAGGATGCCTTCCTGTTGCATGGCGTCGACCAGCTCCGGCCGCTGACGCTGAAGGCGGTTGCCGATACGATCGGCGTGCATGAATCGACCGTCAGCCGGGTGACCTCGAACAAATACATGGAAACGCCGCGCGGCGTGTTCGAACTCAAATATTTCTTCACCGTGTCGATTGCCAGTGCGGATGGCGGCGACAGCCATTCCGCAGAGGCGGTGCGCGCCCGCATCCGGGCGATGATTGCCGAGGAAAGCCCGGCGGATGTCCTTTCCGATGACGACATCGTGCTGACGCTCGGGAAATCCGGCATAAAGCTCGCCCGGCGCACCGTGGCGAAATACCGGGAGGCCATGAATATCGCCTCTTCCGTGCAACGACGCCGGGAAAAGCAGGCCCAGGCCCGGCTTTCGGCCTTTTGATCCCTCTCATGCCAAGGATCACTGACGGGAACCCATTCGATGGCGTGGTAATCTTAACAAAGCATTGACATCCGGCCCCGGCCAGGCGTAGAAGCCCGCCGCAACCGGCATCGACGTTCAAAGTGAACCAGCTTGCGCCTCGCGGGCGGGAAAATCAGGCAAATTTCACTTCGTCACGCGAAATACTTGGAGAGCGTTCGGGCTTGGCGTAGACTGACCCGTGCAAATCACCAGGTAGAAGGGGTGTCTCATGAGCGTGCGTATAGCCGGTAAACATATGGAGATTGGCGATACTTTCCGCCTTAGGATTGAAAGCCAGATCGGCGATGCCATCAGGAAGTATTTTGATGGCGGCTTTTCGGGTCAGGTGATCGTGGAGAAGTCGGGTTCGCGCTTCTCCGCCGATTGCCGCGTGCATCTCGATTCAGGTGCCAACCTGCATGCAGCCGGTGAAGCGACCGATCCGCAAGTAGCGTTTGACATCTCGTTCGAGCGGATCGAAAAGCGGCTCAGGCGTTACAAGCGCAAGCTCAAGGACCACCACCTCGGTCCGTCGAACAACCATGGCGAAATTTCCTACACGGTGATGGATGCCAGCCACGACGAGAGCGAGGAAGTGCCGGAAAACTTCGCGCCCGCCATCGTGGCCGAAAGCACGAAGAAACTGAAGACCATGTCTGTCGCGGCCGCCGTGATGGCGCTCGACATGACGGACGAGCCGGTGCTGATGTTCCGCAGCCCGGGCAATGCGCATCTCAACATCGTATACCGTCGCCAGGACGGAAATATCGGCTGGATCGATGCCGCAAGCATCACCGGCTGAGAACGACTTTGGCGGATGGGCGGGCAGGACCTTGCCCCTCCGCCGCAGCGCTGCGCTGGCGGCATGAAGGACCAGAAGAATGGCGTTGGCAGACTTGCTGCAAGACGATGCGATTATCCCGGCACTCCGGGTAAATTCCAAGAAACAGGTGCTTCAGGAACTGGCCGCCCGCGCGGCGCGTGTCACCGGCCTGCCCGAAAGGGAAATATTCGACGTGATCCTGCAGCGCGAACGGCTGGGCTCGACCGGGGTCGGCAATGGCATTGCTATCCCGCATGGCAAGCTGCCGCAGATCAAATCCATTGCCGGGGTCTTTGCCCGGCTGGAAACGCCGGTGGATTTCGAGGCGCTCGATGACCAGCCGGTCGATCTGGTCTTCATGCTGCTCGCCCCGGAAGGGGCAGGCGCCGATCATCTGAAGGCGCTGTCGCGCATTGCACGCCTCTTTCGTGACCAGGATCTGGTCACCAAGCTCCGCTCGACCGAATCGGCCTCCGCCCTCTATGCCTGCCTGACGCAGGAACAGATCGCCAATCCGGCCTGACCGACGAGGCAACCGACAAAGACCGATAAAAAAACCCGGCGCGAGGCCGGGTTTTTGCATTGAAGACAGGCAAAGCTCAGGCCGTCTGGCTGTTGTCCTGGCCGGCCGGCTCCTTCGGGCCACCCTTGGCGACGCCGACCATGGCCGGGCGCAGGACCCGTTCGCCGATGGTAAAACCAGCCTGCACGACCTGCACGACGGTGTTGTTCGGCACGTCGGCGTTCGGGATTTCGAACATCGCCTGATGGAAATTCGGATCGAATTTCTGGCCTTCCGCCTCGATCTTGCGCACGCCGTGGCGATCCAGCGCCGAGAGCATGGCCCGCTCGGTCATTTCCACCCCTTCGATCAGGGCCGAAAGACCGGCATCGGCACTGGCGCGGGCTTCCGCCGGGATGGCGTCGAGCGCGCGGCGCAGGTTGTCGGAGACGGCCAGCATGTCCCGGGCAAAGCCTGCCATGGAATAGGACTTGGCATCCTTGATTTCCCGTTCGGTGCGGCGGCGCAGATTGTCCATGTCGGCGGCGAGCCGCAGGAAGCGATCCTTCAGGTCATGGTTTTCAGCGCGAAGGGCATCCAGCGGATCCAGCTCGCTTCTGCTTTCGGTGCCCGGCATCTCGCCAGATGCCGTATCTTCCGCCATGCTGATCTCCGCTTCATCAGCGCCGTGTGTGCCTGTTTCTTCGCTCATGCCGTTCTCCGGTATTCAACTTCATGCGGGGTGCGACCGCAGGTCCTGTCGGAAAAACCCGCAGCCGATCCCCGGAATGGAAACACAGTCCGCACTTCAGCGAACTGTTGTAGCGCGGATATCGATGTTCTCGGGCCAAAAATCAAGATTGAATGGCGGCATTTTCGGCGCCCGGGCCGTTAAAGCGCCTTGCGCGACAGGTTTGCCAGCACCTGGGCGGTATAATCGACCATCGGCACGATGCGGGAATAGTTGAGGCGGGTCGGACCGATGACGCCGACGGCGCCGATGATGCGGTCTTCACTGTCGCGATAGGGCGCGACGATCAGCGAGGAGCCGGAGAGCGAAAACAGCTTGTTTTCCGAGCCGATGAAGATCCGCACCCCCGATCCGGTCTCGGCAAGGCTGAGGATCTGGATGAGGCTGTCCTTCTTTTCCAGATCGTCAAACAGCATCCGCAAGCGGTCGATATCCTCCGCCCCGCCGACCCCTTCGAGCAGATTGGCCCGGCCGCGCACGATGAGCTGCGTCGGCTTGTCATCGTCGAAACCACCCGACCAGACGGCAAGGCCACGCTCCACCAGGCTTTGCGAGAGGGTGTCGAGTTCGTTCCTGACGGCACTGCGCAGATTGAGAAGCTGCAGCCGCAGGTCCGGCAGGGTCTGGCCGGTCATGTGGGCATTGATGAAATTGGCGGCCTCCACCAACTGCGACGAGGTGGTGCCGGCGGGAAGCTCGATGATGCGGTTTTCCACCTGGTCATGCTCGCCGACCAGAACCGCCAGCGCCTTGGTCGGCTCCAGCCGGATGAATTCGACGTGTTTCAGCACGCTGTCATTCTTGGCGGTGATCACCAGACCGGCGCCGCCGGAAATGCCGGAGAGAATGCGGGAGGCCTCGGTCATCATGCTTTCGACCGGCTGGTCGCGGTCGCGCGGACGGATCTGCCGGTCGATACTGGCCCGCTCCTCGCCGGAGAGATCGCTCACCTGCATGAAGGCATCGACGAAGAACCGCAGACCCGACTGGGTCGGCAGGCGACCGGCGCTGATATGCGGGGAATAGATGAGGCCGAGTTCTTCCAGATCGCTCATCACATTGCGCACCGAGGCGGGCGACAGCGACATCGGCAGGAGCCGCGACAGGCTGCGCGAGCCCAGCGGCTCACCGGTATCCAGATAGCCTTCGACGATGCGCCGGAATATCTCCCGCGACCGCTCATCCAGCTGCGCGGCAGCTTCAATGCCCTTCATCGTCGCCAGACCCATCGCGCGGTGCCAGTTTCCGTATCCATCCCATCAGACAGATATAATGCGCCGGGCGCATATGGCAAAAGGAAAAAGTGCCGCGACAGGTCTGTGGCAATCCCGGCCACCCGCTTTTCCTTTGCAAAAACCGGGCCCGGGCCTTAAGACGCGTGAACCAGAATTTCAGGAGTTCTCCATGCGGCCTTCCGGCAGAAAAACCGACCAGATGCGCACTGTTTCGTTTCAGCGCAATTTTTCCAAACATGCCGAAGGGTCCTGCCTGGTGAAATTCGGCGATACGCATGTGCTGTGCACCGCAAGCCTTGAGGAAAAGACGCCGCCATGGCTGCGCAACAGCGGCAAGGGCTGGGTAACGGCGGAATATGGCATGCTGCCGCGCGCGACAGGCGAGCGGATGCGCCGCGAGGCGGCCAGCGGCAAGCAATCCGGCCGCACCCAGGAAATCCAGCGGCTGATCGGCCGCTCGCTGCGCGCCGTCGTCGATCTCGAAGCGCTCGGCGAAAGGCAGATCTCGATTGACTGCGATGTGATCCAGGCCGATGGCGGCACCCGCACGGCCTCGATCACCGGGGCGTGGATTGCGCTGCATGATTGCCTGAAATGGATGGAAGCCCGCAGCATAGTGAAGCCTGACCGGGTGCTGAAGGACCATGTGGCGGCGATTTCCTGCGGCATCTTTGCCACCCAGCCGGTGATCGACCTCGACTATCTCGAAGACAGCGCAGCGGAAACCGATGCCAATTTCGTCATGACCGGCTCCGGCGGCATCGTCGAAATCCAGGGCACGGCGGAAGGCACGCCCTTTTCGGAAACCGAGTTCCTGACCCTGCTCGGCCTTGCCCGCAACGGCATCAGCGATCTCGTCGCGTTGCAGAAGCAGGCAATTTCCGGCGCCTGATGGACAAGCCCGCCGGAGATTGACAGATGGCAGCGCCCGATCAGGCCATAGACGGCATTCTCGAAACCGCACTCTATGTCGATGATCTCGACCGGGCCGAGCATTTCTATGGCGTGATCCTCGGGCTTGAAAAAATCGGCCGGGCGGGCAACCGCCACATCTTCTTCTCGCTCGGGGGCTCGATCCTGCTGATCTTCAATGCTGCCGAGACGGAAAAGCCGCCTACTCCGGGCACCCTGCCGATCCCCGCCCACGGGGCACGCGGTCCGGGACATGCCTGTTTCCGGGTTGCCGCAGACCGGCTCGACGGCATGGTCGGGCGGCTTCAGGCGCGCGGCGTCGACATTGAGGCCGATTTTCGCTGGCCGGGTGGCCCGCGCTCGATTTACTTCCGCGATCCGGCTGGCAACAGTCTGGAATGCGCCGAACCGGCCCTGTGGGGTCTGTAGTTTGTCAGGGACAAGGGGAACCGCTTTCCCGCGCAAGCCTGCTTGCGCCCTTGGACAAACGAACAGGAATGAGGATTTTTGGATGCGCAAGCTCGAGACCAGGACCATCGTTGTCGCCAGCCATAACCAGGGCAAGATCCGTGAAATCGCCGATCTGATCGGCCCGCTCGGCTTTTCGGCGAAATCTGCCGCCGAGCTGAACTTCGTCGAGCCCGACGAGACCGGCACCAGCTTCGAGGAAAATGCCGCGATCAAGGCGCTGGCGTCGGCAAAGGCCTCGGGCCTGCCTGCACTGTCGGATGACAGCGGCCTTGTCATCGATGCGCTGGACGGCGCGCCGGGTGTCTATACCGCCAACTGGGCGGAAAGGCTGGACGGCAGCCGGGATTTCGGCATGGCGATGCAAAAGGTCGAGGATGCCCTGCAAAAGAAGGGCGCGCGCCTCCCCGGCGAGCGATCGGGCCGCTTCGTCAGCGTGCTCTGCCTTGCCTGGCCGGATGGCCATCTGGAACTGTTTCGCGGCGAGATCGAGGGCACTGTCGTCTGGCCGCCGCGCGGCACGTCCGGTTTCGGCTATGACCCGATCTTCCAGCCGGAAGGCCATGAACGGACCTTTGGCGAGATGACGGCGGAGGAAAAACATGGCTGGGTGCCGGGCGCGCCTGAGGCGCTCTCCCACCGCGCCCGCGCCTTCAAGCGCTTCGTCGAGACCTGCCTGGAGGCATCGGCACGCTGATGGGCACGATCACGCCGCTTCTTCTGCCGGATACCGGGGAACCGGGCTTTGGTCTTTATGTCCACTGGCCCTTCTGCGCAGCCAAGTGCCCCTATTGCGATTTCAACAGCCATGTCCGCCACCAGCAGGTGGATCAGCCGCGCTTTGTCGCGGCCTTCCTGAAGGAGATGGAAACGATGCGGGGGCTTTCCGGCCCGCGCACCGTCACCAGCATCTTCATGGGCGGCGGCACGCCATCGCTGATGCTGCCGGAAACCGTCGATGCGATCCTGAACGGCATCGCCCGCTTCTGGCACGTGCCCGAGGGCATCGAGATCACCATGGAGGCCAATCCTTCCAGCGTCGAGGCGGAGCGCTTCCATGGCTACCGGGCGGCGGGTGTCAACCGGCTGTCGCTCGGCGTGCAGGCGCTGAATGATCCGGACCTGAAATTCCTGGGCCGGCTGCATGATGTCGGGCAGGCACTGACCGCGATCCGGCTGGCGCGGGAGATCTTTCCGCGCATGTCCTTCGACCTCATCTATGCCAGGCCCGGCCAGACAATCGAGGCCTGGGAGAGCGAGCTGAAACAGGCGATTTCCTGTGCGGTCGATCACCTCTCTCTCTATCAGCTGACCATCGAGGAGGGCACGCCCTTCTTCGGCCTGCACAAGGCGAAGAAATTCACCCTGCCCGACGGCGAGGAATCGGCGCTGCTCTATGAGGCGACGCAGGAGATCACAGCCGCGCATGGCCTGCCCGCCTATGAGGTTTCCAACCACGCCCGGCCGGGGGCGGAAAGCCGCCACAACCTCACATACTGGCGCTATGGGGACTATGCCGGCATCGGCCCCGGCGCCCATGGCCGCCTGACCATCGGCCGCGACAAGCTCGCCACCGCCACCGAAAAGCACCCCGAAAACTGGCTGGCGCGGGTGGAGGAACAGGGCCACGGCATTCTCGACGAAGAGCGGCTCGGCCATGAGGAACAGGCCGACGAGCTGCTGCTGATGGGCCTGAGACTGAAGGAAGGCATCGACCTCGTCCGCTGGCAACAACTCTCCGGCCGCGAACCCGACCCCGACCGCGAACAATTCCTGATCTCCCACGGCTTCCTCGAACGCCTCGGCAATTCACGACTCCGCTGCACGCCTTCGGGGATGCTGATCCTGGATTCGGTGGTGGCGGATCTGGCGTGTTGAGGGGGGTGCGCGGGTTGGCGGGAGCGGTGTGATTGGCTGATGTCCGCTTATGGCCCAAAGCGGTCATAGAGAGTATGCTTTGCCTAGTCTTCGCTTGGATGTTCCTCGTTTCACGGCGATAGACATTCTAATCTGACCTGTGCAACTGGCCGAATTCCCGCTGTACGCTGTGCGCAAGGCCTATCGCTGGGCGGTAAGGGAGAAAGCAGGATGCCGTCGCTGGCAGCGTTCATTGCCAATGTCCGGCTGGCGACCAGCGCGAACGTTTACACCCGCAAGGTCATGCTGGAAAAGTGGGTGAAGTATTCGGTAGAGGCGTCTCAGCCCCAGAATTTTTTGAGGGCGTACATGAACGACGCAAACTTAGCCGGCGACCAGCAGACGTCGTGGCCTTCCCGAAGTAGGTAGTGAATGCCGTTTGCGCAGGTAAACTCCTTCGTGTCTGCAATCGAAATGTAATTGATGCAGTTGGTGATGGTCTGTTGATACGACTTGCCGAAAGACGCATTAGGGACGTTGAAAATCAGGCCTTCGAGATAATATGACGGTGCAACACCCGCCTCAAGTGTACCTGCTGCGATCATCCGGTTCCGCATGTTTTTGAAGATGCGCACGGTTGGCTTGAAATAGCTTCCGGTATTCTGGTGCTTCGTCGTGCAGTTTGCTGAATGCTGCTTCGGGTAATTGACAATCTTGGTGCCGTCGCTCTTCCAGAAGACGATGCCCTCCCGAAAAGTTGGCTCTCCGTATGTGGGATAGGTCCAATAGTGACGATGCTCGGCGCAAGGAAGCACGTCCGCATCGCGCCGCACGCCGCCGCCTGGAATGTAGATGGCCTTGGTGCCAGCCTTCACGCCGTTGCCGAAGTTTTTGGTAAGCCAGCCCGAAACCTCTTCCTTGAATTTGGCCAGGGAGTATTCGGCAGGCGAACGTTTCTGGTCGTAGTTTGCTTTGTCACCTGCTCCGAGAGAGCTTGTATCGGAGTAGAAAACCGAAGTAAGTCGAATAACCGTATCCACATCGCTGTCGGCATAGATGTTGGTATCGTTGCCGTACGATCCTTGCAGGAAAGTATCGAAAAGTTTCAGGTAATACGGGGATTCGGCGTCGTTCAAGACGTCACTGATAGTCTTGTAGGTCGCCGCCGATTGCTGGACGCTGCCTAGTGCTGACCACGTATCGAGCTGGTTCTCGTTGATAGGCATTCGCAAATCCCGTTATAGGAGGTATTCCTTGAGGAGTGGCTCATTCTTGGCGAAGGACTCACGCCCGCGCTGCCGAAGGATATTCAGCTTTTTCAGGTCATGCTCGAAGAGGTCCGTGGTCATTTCAGGCTGCTCGAACGTGTCGCTGATGCGGACGGTTGGCACGTCCTTGAAAAGGATCACGCGAAGCTGGTCCATCGATTGGGTGTTGATTTCCAGCGTCTTCTGCAAAAGTTGGAGACTCTGGAAATATTTCGCCCAGTACATGGCGCTGAAAAAACGCGGCTTGGGGCTAGGATAGACTCCGACACCGACGCTGACGACACGCAAGTCCTTGTGGGCAAGGTTCAGCGCACGGGTGGCATCGGCGATAGCGTAAAGGGTCGGATTGTTGGCGCAGTATCCACCATCGATAAGCTCAACCTCGTCACCCTTGCCTGTGGTGACGGTCTTCGGAGGGAAAAAGGGCACGGCAGAACAGGAGGCTTGGACGGCGTCCCCAATGGTCACCCCGAAGCCGGGAAGAAACGTACCCTTCCTGCCATGAGCTTGCTCGACACTTCCTTTGAAGATCATCGGCCGCTCGATCACCCATCTGGTGGTCACAATGCCGACGCCGGTTTTCACGGAATCAAATTTGGCTTCCTTGAAGATTTCCTTGGCAAGCTCAGCAAGCTTTGCGGATTTCTGAGAAGGCGTTTTTAGCCGCATGACCTCTGGCACATATTTGAGGTAGTGGGCGTGTATTTCTTTCACCGGCATACCAAGGGCAATCATTGCCGCAATAATAGCGCCGGTACTTGTTCCAAAGACCAGGTCAAACTTTTCATGAAGAGGGCACCCGATAAGCCCTTCTATCTCCTCCAAGACGCCTAAAGTGTAGAATCCCTTCGCACCTCCGCCGTCAAGGCTGAGAATGCGGTACGGCTTTACTGCTTCGATGGCTTCGGTCATGGCGCTCACCTTGCTTCGACAACACAGTTACACGAATGGCGGTGATACGTCCTAAGGTTGGTGGCATTATCCACAGGAGAACGAAAGACGAACTTTGAAAACGAAAATTCTGCTCACCTATCGCGCGTTGCCAAACTGGAATGTGCGGTTGCGGGCAACTGGAGCCGTGAGTGCGCCGGCCGAACAGCCTGCCACCACCCCATCGGATTTGAGTGGTGCGGTATGAGCCAGAAGGCCAAGGATGAGGGGGCCATTCCTCTGCGAAGCGCACCATCAGCATTCACGCAATACGATTCATTTGATGGGCAAACGGCCGTGGGAAGCAAAATATGGCACCCAGCGGGAATTGCTGGATGCCACACTTGCTTCGTTGGATCAGACCTCCACGTAGCCTTTATCAGTCAGGATATAATGCTTGTTGCTGTTGATGGTAATCCACCCCTGCTCAAGGGCGTAGTTTACGCCCGCAGTGAGATCATCATTTGAGAGCCCGTGTTTGATGCCGTGCTGCATAACGTGCTGCTGCATCAGAACTTCACCCGAACGAACATTGTAGGATTTCATAGCATCGAGAATAAGTCGGCCCTGTTGCTCAGGGGTAAGCGGTTGCGGCATGTGTTTTTCCTCCATAGTTGAACAACAATAATATGGTGTGCCAGCTACGGTTACGCTAGCCGCCACTACGGCAGTTGCCAGGCGCTCCGCTTCCAATCAGCCCAAGCTCTTCAAACCGGAGACTTGACGTGGACCTTAATCTCTGAAGGAAGACGTTGTCTTGGCAAGAGTGCCAGGCAGCAACGGACTGAAAATCGCCCGCACGCGTTCGCGCAAAGGTGCAGATACTCGCGCAACGTCGCCTTCTGGCGCAAACGAGACATCACCCCTGTGGAGATCCAAGCCCGATTCTGGGTTGGTACAATATCGACCTTCGGCACCGCAATTGCGATGCCTAATTCCCCCCGGAGGCTTCCACCCCCGGGGCCATCCCTCACGCCCCCATCACGCAAACAGCTTCCCCGTCCGGGTCGCCAGGAACTGGTCGAGGGCGATGTGTTCCTGGTGGAGGAAGCCCTTGTTGGGCAGGGTGCCGGCGCGGACCATTTCGATGACGGCGACGACAGAGGCGGATGTGGTCCAGGCGATTGCCGTGCGGCGTTCGCCCGCCACTTCGATGGGGTAATAGGCGCGCACGAATTCCTTGCGGCGGAGCGCTCCGCCATCCGTGCCTTCGGCGGCGACATGGACATAGACCACGTCATCATCGACCGGCGGCTTGGCATGGGTGAGGATTTCGCCTGCCAGCTTGCGGCGGTCGCGCATCAGCAGTTCATGGAAGAAGAAATTCATCAGCTCCATGTGGCCGGGATAGCGCATGGTCTTGTAATCCATGTTGTCGACCTTGCCGAGCATGGTGTCGCACATGGTGCCGAGGCCGCCCGAGGTGGTGAAGGCTTCGAGCTTGACGCCATTGACATAGATCTGCTCGTGCCATTCCATCGGCGAGACGAGCTTGCGCACGCCATCCTCGATCACTTCGCAATCGTTCAGATATTCGTTCACCACCCCTTCCGGCGACCAGTTGAAGGCATAGCCGAGCAGGCCTGTCGGGTTCTGCGGCAGCGCGCCGACGCGCATGCGGATCGAACGGCATTTTTCAAACCGGTCGGCAAGGCTCGACCCGACAATGCCGACAAAACCCGGCGCAAGGCCGCATTGCGGCGCCATCAGGCTGGTTGCGGTCTTGGCCAGTTCGAGGATGGCATTGGTGGTCGGCACGTCTTCGGTGAGGTCGAAATAATGCAGGCCCAGCGCATGGGCGATTTTGGCAATCGGCGCATTCAAATGATAGGGCAGGCAGGAAAGCACCGCCTCATGGCCTTTGAGCAGGGTTTCCACCGCATCCAGCGCGGAGAGATCCACGCTCTGGCAGGCAAACGGCACGGCTTTCGGCAGGTTAGCATCGACGCCGGTGACCTGGAATCCGCTTTCATGCAGCAGCGTTGCCGCCAGCCGCCCGACCTTGCCGAGCCCAAGGACGGCGATTTTGGAAAAGCTCATTGTTCTTGTCCTTTGCAGAGATTTTCGACCAAACAAAACGAGAACCGGCGCTGATTTGTGAAATCAGCGCCGGTTTTGAACTCATTTATGTCGGTTTACTCGTTTATGAGCCGTTTGAGAAGCTCAATCTCATGCGAAAGCTTGTTATCCTCGCCGATCAGTTCCTCGATCTTGCGCACCGCATGCAGCACCGTGGTGTGATCGCGCCCGCCAAACCGGCGGCCGATCTCGGGGAAGGAGCGCGGCGTCAGCGTCTTCGACAGATACATGGCGATCTGGCGCGGCTTGACGATCACCCGCGTGCGGCGGTTGGAGACCAGCTCCTGTCGCGACACATTGTAATGACGGGCGACAATGCGCTGGATATCCTCGATGCGAACCCGCTTCGGCTCGCCGGAGCCGACGAGATGGGCCAGCAGTTCGTCGACCCGCTCGATGGACAGGTTCGGCTCGAAGGAGCGGCGGAAGACCAGCTGGTTGAAGGCCCCTTCCAGCTCGCGGCCGCTGGCGGTCACATTGCGGGCGACATGGGAAAGGATTTCAGCGGGAATGTCGAGCGCGGGGTCATCCTGCCGGGCGACCTGCAGGCGCGAATTCAGCATGTCGAGGCGCATGTCGTAATCGGGCGCTTCCATCTCGATGGCAACGCCGCCCTGCAGGCGCGAACGGACGCGGGGATCGAGCGATTCCAGCTCCCAGGGGGCGCGGTCGGCGGCGACAACCACCTGCTTGGCGCTGTCGAGCAGCATGTTCAGCAGATGGCAGAATTCATGCTGGATCATCTTGCCCTGCAGGAACTGCATGTCATCGATGATCAAAAGATCGATATGGCGCAGCGAATCCTTCAGCGTCAGCGCGTCATTGTCGCGGATGGCGGTGGCAAAGCGCCACATGAAATATTCCGCCGTCAGATAGACGACGCGCGGCGCACGCGGGCTGTGGACCGCCGCATTGGCAATCGCCTGCAACAGATGGGTCTTGCCCAGCCCGACGGTCGAATGGATGAACAGCGGATTGAAGCGCACGGCGCTGGCACCGGCTTCGGCAATGGTGCGGGCCGCCGCCAGCGCCACCCGGTTCGATGCCCCCTCGACGAAACTGTCGAACGTGTAGCGCAGATCCAGCGGCGAGCCGAAAAACGGCATGCCGGCGGTAGTCGCCGGGCGCTGCGACTGCACGGCCCCAACGGCGAGCTGGCCCGCATGCTGCGGCTGGCTGCGGCGTGGCGCGGCAGGTGCCGCGGCAGGCACCACCGTCTCTTCCACGGCCGGCAGCCGCGTGCTGCGGGTTGCCGTGCGCACCAGAATCTCGACCTTCAGGATCTCGCTGTCTTCTGCCTGAAACAGGCTTGTGATCAGATCCAGATAGCGGTTGTTGATCCAGGATTTGAGAAATGTTGTCGGCACCGTCAGCCGCACGACGCTTTTGGAGACCGAATGGAGCTTCAGCCGGGCGAACCAGCTGGCATAGACATCCGGCCCGACCTGGGCCTTCAGACGGGCGCTCACGCGGTCGAAAAGAACACCGTGCTTCATCTCTGTCCCGCCCGGTGCAGCATCGGTGCGTCCTGCACCACGTCCATCAGTCGCAGGGTCCCCGAATTCCGCTGCGTCTGGTGTCACCAAATTCACTTGCATTTTGCCGCCTTCCAAATTCCAAATTGTCTGCACCGGTGAAACTCCACCGGCCCTGTCCCCGGGCAGGCCTGCAACCCTCGTAGGAAGCAGACATGCGCGGCAATGCAAGCGCGTCCTGGCGGACAAAACCCGCACGGGTTTTGTCCTGTCCTGACCGGTCCTCTGTTCAGCCCCCGAGCTTGCCGGATCCCGTTCCCGCCGCGCGAGCGGCAGGTTTCGATCCTGATGCAAGTCCTTCCGAACAGGGTCCGCAACGCTTCCCGGGATCGCAACCGATCCCGTCCCATGCCGGATTGTTCCGGTCTTGTTGTTTGTCGGCTTTCGTCGGCCTCTCGCCCGGGACGCCTTCCTCGTTGCGGCCCGAACCTTCCCTTGGTCTTTCCTCGTCTTCCGTCCCGTTCCGTTACTCCCGTCACGGTCTTTCCCGTCCATCTCCGACGGATCTGCTTCTCCATGTCACAAAAGATCCCCGCACTGAAATCCTGACGGACTCCAGCTCAACGACCTACAGCTTTATGAAAAGACGGAACTGAAAGCCCCGCAGCAAGGAACGTATGGCAGATTGAAAGCCCGGAAGCCTCGTGTTCCGGATGCTCGTTTCTGTCCCCGCGCCCTCTTGCTGAGGAGCATTTACGCAGGATCAAAAACCAAGATCAATGGCGTTTTTTGCCACAATTTCGCGGGGGGCCATTGACTCTCTCGCCACATTTAAAATGCCGCCTATCGGGAAAAAAAGAATCCCAGTTGAATCAAGGAGATTCATTTTTGGCTCAGATAAGCAGGGGGTAAAAACAAAAAAACAAAAAAATAACTTGACTCACGCCGGGGCCGACCTGCCGTAGAGACAGGCAGTGGGCGCAACCCTGGACCCCGCGTAAGAGTCTGAAATAGAACGATTTTTTATGTCACGCGGCTGACATGATCAGCGCAGGCATTGCGGCGGCTGGATGCCTGCGAACGGATAGAATCGCAAAAGCCCGGTCGAGGACCGGGCCAAAGCCTATAAGCGAATTTTGGGTCGTATCAGGCCGAAAGCGAGTTCACGCGGTTGGCCAGACGCGACACCTTGCGCGATGCGGTATTGGCATGCATGACGCCCTTGGAAGCGGCACGGGCCAGTTCCGGCTGGGCAGCCTGCAGGGCGGCCTTTGCGACGGCTGCATCACCCGATGCGATCGCTTCTTCAACCTTGCGGATGAACGAACGGATACGCGAACGGCGTGCCTTGTTGACGGCAGTGCGGCGAGCGATCTTGCGGGTCGCCTTTTTCGCCGAAGTTGTATTGGCCATGGATGCCTCTCTTCGAATTCAAACCAAACTCCACCGAAGCCGTGTGGGTCGCAGACGACCGATCATGTCAGCTTTTCGGGAGCAATAGCGGAAAACCGGGAGCGGCTTTCCAAGCTGTGGGCGGGCATATAGCGGGAAAGAACGGCCGCGTCAACGCGGTTTTTCGCCCTTGCCCCCTTGCCGACCCGATTCATCCTGTACCATTCCCCGGCTTTTCGCCCTTGCCTCAGGGATGAGCCTCAGTGCTGACAGGCCACGCAATGAAAGGTCGAGCGGCCGGACTGGACAATGCGCTCGACGGTGCCTTGACAACCCGGCGTGCGGCAGGCCTGCCCTTCCCGGTCATAGACGGCAAACCGGTGCTGGAAATAGCCGAGCGATCCATCCGTCTGGATATGGTCCTTCAGCGAGGAGCCTCCCGCAACGATTGCTTCGGCAATCACCGCCCTGATCGCCTCGACCAGCGCCGTCAGGGCCGGTTTCGGCTTGCCTGCTTTTGTGACCAGCGTTCCGGCGGCCCGCAATGGCGACAGATGCGACCGCCACAGCGCCTCGCAGACATAGATATTGCCGAGCCCGGCAATCACCTTCTGGTCGAGCAGCGCCGATTTCAGCGGCAGCGCCTTGCCTTCGAAGCGCCGCGCCAGATAGCCGGCATCAAGCGCATTGCCGACCGGCTCCGGCCCGAGCCCGCGGAAGGAGGCATGCGCCTCCATGTCTGCGCGGCGGAAGAGATCCATGAAGCCGAAGCGGCGGGGGTCATTGTAGATGACCCGGCTTTGCCCGTTCGGACCGTCGAGATGGAACACCACATGATCGTGCTTTTCATCCTTGCCGCGCGGGATGTGGAAGGTGCCGGGCTGAGTGTCATTTTCGCCCTGCTCGATGCGGAAGGAGCCGGACATGCCGAGATGGGAGAGGATGGTCATGCCATCGGCAAGGTCGATCAGCAGATATTTCGCCCTTCGTGCAAGGCCGATGATCTCCTGTCCCTCCACCCGGGCGGCGAATGCTTCCGGCAGCGGAAAGCGCAGGTCCGGCCTGTTCAGCCTCAGCCGGGCGATGACAGCCCCTTCCATCACGGGCGCAAGCCCGCGTCTTACCGTTTCCACCTCTGGCAATTCCGGCATGCGCGATCCATCTTCCTGTTTCAACCAACGGCGATCCGGTCTATAGACCAGCGCCAGCATGCCGCAGCGCGACACCAAGCCCTTGATAGCGCGATTGCAGCAATTTCGATATGGTCCGGTCTGAAAGACTGCACGTGACAGGGTGATGGAGTATCTCGCATGGCTGAACAGCGCACCTCCGCCAAGGGTGGAATGGCCACGTCCTACGGCTTTCGCGACGTGGCGGAAGGCGAAAAGCAGCCGCTGGTCAATGACGTCTTCCATAAGGTCGCCAAGCGATACGACATCATGAATGACGTGATGTCGGCGGGTCTGCACCGGGTGTGGAAGAATGCCATGGTGGCCGCCCTCAACCCGCGCAAGTCGGAAGACTACAGGGTGCTGGATGTGGCGGGCGGCACCGGCGACATTGCCTTTCGCATCGTCGAGGCCTCCAGCCGGCTGGCGCAGGCAACCGTGCTTGACATCAACGGCTCGATGCTCGCCGTCGGGGCCGAACGGGCCGAAAAGAAGGGGCTTGCCCCGAACCTCACCTTCGTCGAGGCCAATGCCGAGGACCTGCCCTTCGAGGCGGGCTCCTTCGACGCCTACACGATTGCCTTCGGCATTCGCAATGTGCCGCGCATCGAGGTGGCGCTGAAAGAAGCCCACCGGGTGCTGAAGCGTGGCGGACGGCTGCTGGTGCTGGAATTTTCCGAAGTGGAGATGCCGCTTCTCGACACGATCTATGACCAGTGGTCGTTCAAGGCGATCCCGCGTTTCGGCAAGATGATCACCGGCGATGCCGAGCCCTACCAGTATCTGGTGGAATCGATCCGCAAGTTCCCGAACCAGCAGGATTTCGCCACCATGATCCGCGAGGCGGGCTTCCAGCGTGTCACATACACCAATTATACCGGCGGCATTGCCGCATTGCATTCCGGCTGGAAGATCTGACCCGATGAGCACACCCGCCGCCTATCTCCGCATCCTGCGGGTCGGCTTCGTGCTGGTGCGCGAAGGCGTGATTGCCAGCCTGCCGGATCAGGATATCCCGCCTGCCCTTCGCCTCGCCAGGCGGCTCGCCGCCCCCTTCGCACGCGGGCGCTCAAGGCGGGTCGAACGCAGCGACCGGGTGGCCCGCGCGGTGGAACGGCTCGGGCCGTCCTATGTGAAGATCGGCCAGTTCCTGGCGACCCGGCCCGATGTCGTCGGCACCGAGCTTGCCGATGACCTCGCCAAGCTTCAGGACCGGATGGCGTTTTTCCCCGAGGCCCAGGCCAGGGCCGCCATCGAGGGATCGCTCGGGCGACCGATGACCTCGCTCTACACCCGCTTTGATGCGCCGATTGCGGCGGCCTCCATTGCCCAGGTGCACCCGGCGGAAGTGGAGACGGCAGAGGGCCGCCGCAAGGTCGCCGTCAAGGTGGTGCGCCCCGGCGTGCGCCAGCGCTTTGCCCGTGATCTCGAGGCGATGTATCTGGTCGCCCGGCTGCAGGAAACCTTCATTCCCGCCCACCGGCGGCTGCGTCCGACCGAGGTGACGCGGACGCTGGAACAGACGACGCGGATCGAGATGGACCTGCGGCTGGAGGCGGCAGCGCTTTCCGAAATTGCCGAGAACACCGCGAGCGATCCCGGCTTCCGGGTGCCAAAGGTTGACTGGGAGCGCACCGGGCGCGATGTCATCACGATGGAATGGATCGATGGCACCAAGATGTCGGACGTTGCCGCGCTCGCTGCCGCCGGCCATGACCTCGATCTTCTTGCAGATACGCTGGTGCAATCCTTCCTGCGCCATACCCTGCGTGACGGCTTCTTCCATGCCGACATGCATCCCGGCAACCTGTTCGTCGATCCCGCAGGCATGATTGTCGCCGTCGACATGGGCATCGTCGGGCGGCTCGGCAAGAAGGAACGCCGATTCCTTGCCGAAATCCTCTATGGCTTCATTACCCGCGATTACCGCCGGGTGGCGGAGGTGCATTTCGAAGCCGGTTACGTACCCTCCCATCACGATATCGCAAGCTTTGCCCAGGCGATCCGCGCCATTGGCGAGCCGATCCATGGCCAGCCGGCAGAGACCATCTCGATGGGCAAGCTGCTGACGCTGCTCTTCGAGGTCACCGAACTCTTCGACATGGAAACCCGTCCCGAACTGGTGATGCTGCAAAAGACCATGGTGGTGGTCGAGGGCGTGTCGCGGATGCTGAACCCGCGCTTCAACATGTGGAAGGCCTCGGAACCCGTGGTCGGCGGCTGGATCCGTGACAATCTCGGACCAAGGCGCATTGCGACCGACCTCAAGGACGGGGCAAAGGCCATGCTGAAACTGGCCGAAGCCCTGCCCGAGATCGTCGCCAAGACGGAAAAGTTCCATTCCGAACTGCTGCACATGAGCGAGCACGGGGTGCGCTTCGACAAGGCGACGGCAGAAGAGATCGGCAAGGCGGAGGCCCGCCACAGCCGCTCCGGGCGGATCGCGCTGTGGATCATCGCACTCTCGACTGTCTATATCGCCACGCGGCTTATGTAAGTCATTACTTTCCTTTTGCCAGTGCCACGACCTGGGCGACCAGGCCATGGTCGCCCTTGCCCCTTGGCCAGGCCGCATAGAGCGGCAGCGTGACGGGAACGGGCAGCGGCAGGGCGGCAAATCGCCCCTCGCCCGGCAGCGAGGCCGCGGGCAGGAACGAGACGAAACCGTGATCGGCGACCAGCCGCAGGATGACGGGGATCGAATCCACGTCCACCGCCTCCTGCCTGCCGCGCCAGGCCAGGAACGGCCCGGTTTCCAGCACGCCATCGATGATCTGGCGCAAGCCGCTGCGCGCACTCGGCACCGCGAGCGGCGATGTCAGCAGAATGCTGTCGAGCGTTCCCCCTGCCCGCTCGGCCGTTTCCCGCGAGGCAACCAGCACCAGCACTGATCGCGAGAGTTCGACGCCGTCGAGGTCGGCGGGAAGTTCGGCAAGGTCAAGCAGCACCATGTCGAACAGCCCGCGCCTTATGCCGTTCAGCAGTTCCTCGGCGATCATCGAGGTGATGAACAGCGGCTGGCGGGGATGGTGGAGCCGCCAGCGCGCCGCAAGCCCGGCAAGCAGGCCCGCAACGCTGCTTTCCGCCCCGAGCGGGAAAATCGATCCCACCCGGACGGTGGTCGCCTGCCGCCGGAATTTTTCACCCGAGCGGGCCGCCATGTCCCGCCACAGGTCTTCAATGCTGCGGGCCGCCCTGATCACCTCCAGCCCCCGTTCCGTCGGTACGGCACCGTCATGCAGACGCGTGAGCAGGCGGCTGCCGATCTTGTCTTCCGCATGGGCGAGTTGCCGCGTCAGTTGCGGCTGACCGATGCCGAGTTCCCGGGCGGCTGCCCGGATGCTGCCCTTGCGCGCCACCGTCAGCAGCCGGTGCAATGCATCGAGGCGGAGCGACGGCACGGGATGGCCGGGCGGCAAACCGAAAAGACCCGAGACTTCCGACGCGAGATCGCAAAGCAGCGGGAAAAGCCTTTCGCCATCGAGCGTGCGCAGCATCGCACCTCCGGAGACCTGCAGCAGATCGACCGCAAGCGCGCCCTGCATCCGGCTGAGCGCCAGCGCGATGCTTGCCGCAGGCCGGCCGAGCTGGCGCGCGGTTTCCCGAAGACCGCCAATCGCCAGCAGCCGTTCGACAATCACGATCGTGGCTGTATCCATCGCTGGTCTTCCCGCATCATCCGTTCATGTTTTGGGATATCCCATATTTCTCGAAAGTCCAATAGACTGCTTTCAACAGGCAGGGGCACGCATGAAACATTCAACGGACGCAATCGAACTTTCCGGACAGCCGATCGGCTTTGCAAGGCTTGCCGAGATCGGGGCGGGCAGGATGCGTGTCCTTGCATCCGCCGAAGGGATGGCCCGGGTGGAAGCAGCGCGGCGCGTGCTCGACGAGGCGCTGGCGCGCGGCGAGCCGGTCTATGGCGCAACGACAGGTGTCGGCGCGATGAAGGATGTCGAGTGGTCCGCCGAGGAGATCAACACCTTCAGTCTGGGGCTGGTCCGGGCCCACCATTTCGGCACCGGTGCCGCTTTCCCTGCCTCCATTGTCCGCAACGCCATGGCGATCCGCATCAACACCGCGCTGACCGGCCACACCGGCTGCACGCCGGCGCTGGTCGAAGCCTTCCTTGCCCTGCTCGAACGGGATGTCATTCCGGTCGTGCGCCGCACGGGGTCCATCGGCTGCGCCGATATCGGGCTCATGGGCCAGATCGGCGCGGTGCTGACGGGGGCAGGCGAAGCCGTCTACAGGGGCCGGCGCATGGATGCAGCCGAGGCGCTGGCCGCCGCCGGGCTGAAACCGCTGGCCATGGCGCCGCGTGACAGCCTCGCCTCGCTCAGCGTCAATGCCGTCAGCTTTGCCAATGCGGCCGAAACGCTGCGCAATGCCACCGGATCAATCCGGGTTCTGCTGGCCACCGGACTTTTGGCCTGCGGCGCGCTCGGTGCCTCCCGCGATCCCTGGCAGGCGGTGACCGCCGTCGGAACGCCGCGCGAGGCCCAGACCGGTGCCTGGCTGCTGCAGACCGCAGAACCATGGAACTGGGACGTCACCACCCATATCCAGGACCCGTTGAGCGTGCGGATGATCGCCCAGGTGTTCGGGGCGGTATTCGAAAGCCTGATGGCGGCAGGCTTCCGCATCGTCTCTGCCACCGGCCGCTCCGACGACAATCCCGTCATTGCCGATGGCAGGGTGCTGACCTCCGGCGGCTCGTTGCCGCTTGACGTGACGCTGCTGCTCGAATCCTCCGCGCTCTGCATGGCGCATGCCGCCCGCAATGCCTTCAACCGCTGCGTGCTGCTCGGCAATGGCGTGCGCCCCGGCCTGCCCGTCAATCTGGTGCCGAAGGGGGCGATTGCCACCGGCTTCGGCCCGATGATCAAGCTGGCAGGGGAAATCTTTTCGCGCGTCCTGTCAATGTGCAACCCGGTCTCTGCCCAGTCGCTGGTGGTGGCAGGCGGGCTTGAAGACGAGGCAGCTTTCCTGCCTTTGGTCATCGACCGTTTCGACCGGCAGATGGAGGCGCTGAAGCGGCTTGCCGCCATCGAGGCGATGCTCGCGGCGCAGGCACTCGACATCATGGGCATGCAGCCGGAGGGAACGGCAGCCGAGGTCTACAAGGCCGTGCGCAAGCATGCCCGCTTCCTGACCGTCGACCGGCCACTCTCCTGCGAAATCGAGGCCATCGAACTCGATCTTGCCTCCGATGCCTTCATGGGCATCCTCACCGACCGCTCACCGCTACCTGCCGTCGATGACTTCTTTGCGCTTGGGCCGCCTGCCCGGCCCGATGCCCGCAAGAACGTCGCCTGAGGGAGAAAGCCATGTCCGATTTCGATCTCGTCCTTGCCGGTAAGGTCATCCTCCCCGACCGCATCATCGAGGAAGGCTATGTTGCGGTGCGTGACGGGCTGATTGCAAGGGTCGGCGACGGCATCGGTCCAGCGGCCCGCGAGCGCCACGATCTCGGCGAGGCACTGATCCTGCCGGGAGCCATCGACGCCCAGGTGCATTCGCTGTCGCAGAAGGATCAGGAGGATTTCATCTGGTCGACCAATGCGGCCGCGGCAGGCGGCGTCACCACCATCGTCGACATGCCCTATGATGAGGGAAACCTTGTGTGTTCGGCGGAAGCGGTGCGCAGCAAGATCGCCCATGCCAGCCCGCAGGCAAGGGTCGATTTCGCCCTTTACGGCACCATTGATCCCAACGAAGGCCCGGTGCGGATTGCCGAAATGGCCGAAGCCGGGGTCGCCGCCTTCAAGTTTTCGACCTTCGGCACCGATCCGAAGCGCTTTCCCCGCATCACCCCGCCGCTCCTGGCCGACTGCTTTGCCGAGATTGCCAGGACCGGCCTGACCGCAGGTGTCCACAACGAGGATGACGAGTCGGTGCGGATTTACATGGAGCGGGTTCGTCATTCGGGAATTACCGATTGGCGCGCCCACGGCCTGTCCCGCCCGCCGCTCGCCGAATTGCTGGCCATGCACACCATCTTCGAAACGGGCGCGCAAACCGGATGCGCCGCGCATGTCGTGCATTGCTCGCTGGCGCGCGGCTATGACATCGCGTCCGCCTACAGGCTCGATGGTTTCGAGGCAACGGTCGAATGCTGCATCCACTACCTGACGCTCGATGAGGAGCATGACGTGGCTCGCCTTGGCGGCAGGGCCAAGATCAACCCGCCGGTCCGTCCGCGTGGCGAGGTCGAAGCGCTCTGGGAACAGGTGCGCGGCGGGCTGGTCTGGCTGGTTTCGACCGACCACGTGGCCTGGTCCGAAAACCGCAAGACCAATCCCGACATGCTGGCCAATGCCTCGGGTGTCCCCGGCCTTGAGGTGATGATCCCGCTCTTCGTCAAGGGTGCGCTGGAGCGCAATGTACCGCTGACATGGGCGGCGAAGCTGATGGCCGAGAATCCGGCGAAACATTTCCGGCTCGATCACCGCAAGGGTGCCCTGAAACCGGGCCGCGACGCCGATATCACCGTACTTGCGCCGGACGAGTACATCTACCGTGCCGCCGACAGTGGCCATACGGTGGTGGGCTGGAGCCCCTATGACGGGATCCGCCTGCCCTACCGGGTCGCCGCCACCTGGCTGCGCGGCAAGCTTGCCTATGATGGCAGCCGGGTGGTGGCAGCGCCGGGCACCGGCCAGTTTGTTCGCCCGCCCGCCGATCTCTCAAGCCGGAAAGCCTGACCGCCATGACCCGCAATCTTTCCGTCGATGCCGCGCGCATCGGGCGCGATATCGCAGCCCTCGGCACTATTACCGAACCCGGCCGCCCCTGGACGCGCCGCTCCTTCACGCCACTTTTCCTCGAAGGCCGGGCCTGGCTTGACCAGGCAATGCGGGACGCGGGCCTTGAAACCCGGATCGATGCCGCAGGCAATCTGCTGGGACTCCGCAAGGGACAGAAACCGGGGCACGGTGCCATCATGCTCGGCTCGCATTCCGATACCGTCCCCGATGGCGGCCGCTTCGACGGGATTGCAGGCGTGATCGCCGCGCTTGAGGTTGCGCGCGCCCTGTCGGATCGGGGAATTGCCCTCGACCGTGATCTGCTGGTTGCCGATTTTCTCGCCGAGGAAGTCTCCGCCTTCGGCGTTTCCTGCATCGGCAGCCGGGGCCTCACCGCCCAGTTTCCGGACAGCTGGCTGTCGCGAACCGCGGAAGGCCGCACGCTTGCGCAGGCGATTGCCGAAGTCGGCGGCGAGCCGGAAGCGATTGCCGCTCTTGCCATGCCCGAAATTGCCGGCTTCCTTGAGTTGCATATCGAGCAGGGCCCGGTGCTCCAGACATCGAAGACCGATATCGGCATTGTTACCGCGATCTCGGGGATCACCCGGATCGAGCTTACTTTCGACGGCAGCCCCGGACATGCCGGCACCACGCCGATGGGCGCGCGCGCCGATGCGCTGGTCGCTGCCTCCCGCTTCGTCATTGCCCTTCGCGAGGCGGCGATGGTGCTGAGCGGGCAACCCGGCCATTTCACCGCGACAGTCGGCGAATTCAGGATGGAGCCGAATGCCGCCAATGTGGTGCCCGCTCGGGTGCGGCTGCTGATCGATGCCCGCGCCGAACACCGGCCGGACATGGAAACATTCCTGCGCTGGGTGTCAGCCGAGGCAAGGCGGATGGACGGGATCGAGGGCGTTGCGGTCGCGCCGCCAATGGTGGTTTCCGATAATCCGCCGGTTCCCTCCGATGCGGGCCTGCTTGCCATCCTCGGCGATGCCTGCACCCGGCTTGGAGCCAGCCACCGCAACATGGCCTCGGGTGCGGGCCACGATGCCGCGTGGATTGCCCGCAAGGCTCCAGCGGCGATGATCTTCGTCGCCTGCCGCGATGGCCTCAGCCATGCGCCGGAGGAATGGGCGGAAAATGACGCCATCGCGCTCGGCACGGAAGTGCTGTTCGAGGCGGTGATTGCGCTCGACAGACAGATTGGGAGAGAGGGCTGAGATGGGACGGATACTGGTTGAACGGGACGTGGAGGCCGCCGTCAAGGGCGGTTCCGTCTATGCGGCGGGCGGGGGCGGCTGGGCCGATCACGGGCGGATGCTTGGCCATGCCGCCGTGTCGATCGGCAAGCCGGAACTCGTCGGCATCGACGAACTTGATCCCGATGACTGGGTGGCAACCGCTGCCGCCATCGGCGCGCCTGCCTCCACCACCCCCTGGGAAATGCGCGGGGTTGACTATGTCCGCGCTGTCAGCCTGTTGCAGGAGGCGCTCGGCGAACGGATCGCCGGCCTGATCGTCGGCCAGAACGGCAAATCCTCGACGCTGAACGCCTGGCTGCCCTCGGCCATTCTCGGCACCAGGGTGGTCGATGCGGTCGGCGACATCAGGGCCCATCCGACCGGCGACATGGGGTCCATCGGCATGGCGGGATCGCCCGAACCGATGATCCAGACGGCGGCAGGCGGCAATCGCGACGAGAACCGCTATATCGAACTCACCGTGCGCGGCGCGACCGCAAAGGTCTCGCCCATTCTCCGCGCTGCATCCGACCAGTCCGGCGGCTTCATCGCCTCTGCGCGCAATCCGCTGCGTGCATCCTATGTGAAGAAAAATGCCGCCCTTGGTGGCATCTCGATGGCGCTGGCGCTCGGCGAGGCGATCATTGCCGCCGAACGAAAGGGCGTTGCCGCCGTGATCGATGCGATCTGCACCGTCACCGGTGGCCATATCCTCACCGAAGGGATCATCACCACCAAGAAGGTAACCTATACGAAGGAAGCCTTCGATATCGGCACCGTCACCATCGGCTCCGGCGCGGCTGCCCGCGTGCTGCATGTGATGAACGAGTATATGGCGGTCGGGGATGCCGATGGTGTCCGGCTCGCCACCTTCCCCTCGGTGATCACCACGCTCAGCGAAGAGGGCGAAGCCCTGAGCGTCGGCCAGTTGCGCGAGGGCATGCGCGTCCATGTCCTGCATGTGCCGATGGAGATCATTCCGCTCGCCTCAAGCGTGCTTGATCCTGCCGTCTATCCCGCCGTCGAAAAGGCGATGGGAATCGACATTGCCCGTTACGCGCTTGGCCCCACCCCGAAAGGTTCAAACCCATGAACAGCCGCCCCTCGCGCCATGCCAATTTCCCCGTCCCAGGCGGCCCGGTGCTGCGTGCCCGGGGCTGGCGGCAGGAGGCCCTGCTGCGGCTGCTCGAAAATGTCCTGTCGGTTGGCGAGGACCCGGACAACCTGATCGTTTATGCCGCACTCGGCAAGGCGGCACGCAACTGGCAGGCGCATCAGGCCATCGTCAGGGCGCTCAGCGAGATGGAGGTGGACCAGACTTTGCTGATCCAGTCCGGCAAGCCGGTCGGTCTCATCCGCACCCATGCCAAGGCGCCACTGGTGATCATGGCCAATTGCAACCTTGTCGGCCAATGGGCGAAGGCCGAAGTGTTCTACGACCTGCAGAAAAAGGGCCTGATCTGCTGGGGCGGGCTCACCGCCGGGGCCTGGCAATATATCGGCAGCCAGGGCGTCATCCAGGGCACCTATGAAATCTTCATGCGGATCGCCGAAAAGCGTTTCGGCGGGTCCCTGCGAGGCCGCTTCATCCTCACCGCCGGCCTCGGCGGCATGGGGGGCGCGCAGCCGCTGGCCGGGCGGATGGCGGAGGCGGCGATCCTGTGCGTTGATGTCGACCCGGAACGCGCCGCCAAGCGCAAGGAAATCGGCTATCTCGAAGTGATCGCCGACAGTCTCGACCAGGCGCTGGCGCTGATCGACGAGGCGGTCAGGGACCGAAAGCCGATCTCGGTCGGTCTCACCGGCAACGCCGCCGATCTCTATCCGGAAATTGTCGCGCGCGGCATTACACCCGATATCGTCACCGACCAGACCTCCGCCCATGATCTCGTCTATGGCTATGTGCCGCGTGGCCGGACACTCGCGGAGGTGCGGCAGATGCGGGTCGATGCGCCCGGACAGCTGATGGCCGAAAGCCGCGCCTCGATTGTCGAACAGGTCAAGGCCATGCTCGCCTTCCAGAAGGCGGGTGCCGAGGTGTTCGACAATGGCAACCTGATCCGCACCCAGGCCCGCGAAGGCGGCGTCGACAATGCCTTTGACATTCCGATCTTCACCGAGGCCTATCTGAGGCCGCTGTTCTGCCGCGCCATCGGTCCCTATCGCTGGATGGCGCTGTCGGGCGAGGACAGCGATATCGCCCGGATCGACGACCTGCTCCTCGAAATGTTCCCGGAGAACCGGATCGTCACCAACTGGATCCGGCTTGCCCGCGCCCATATCCCCTTCGAAGGCCTTCCCGCCCGCATCGCCTGGCTTGGCCATGGCGAGCGCACCGATCTCGCCCGGCGCGTCAATCTGCTGGTGGCCGCAGGCGAACTCAAGGGTCCCATCGCCTTTTCGCGCGACCATCTCGATGCGGGTGCCATGGCCCATCCGAATATCATGACCGAGGGCATGAAGGATGGATCGGACGCGATTGCCGACTGGCCGCTGATCGATGCGATGATGCTGTGTTCCTCGATGGCTGACCTGGTCGTCGTCCATTCCGGCGGCGGCGGCTACTCCGGCTACATGACCAGTTGCGGCGTCACGGTCATTGCCGATGGCACGCCGGAAGCCGATGAACGGCTAGACCGCGCGATGACCAACGACACCTCGCTCGGCGTCATGCGCTATGCGGATGCGGGCTATGCGGAGGCACTCGACGAGGTCGAGAAGAAGCATATTCCGCATATCCGGCTGGGTTAAACCAAAGATTGTTGACAGCAACGGTCGGGCGAGGTCTTCCCGCCCGGTCGTTCTGCGCCTCAGACGACCTTGTCTTCAGCAAGCGTCAACAGATAGGCGTCGTGTCTTTCGAGAAAGGCACGCAGCCGCTCGGGATAATCCGCCCCCACGGCTGCGATGACCGAGGGCCGGGCCTGAAGCGCCTGCCGCCAGCAGGCAAGCTTCGGCATGCCGGCAAAGATTCCGGTATCGGCGATCCGGTCGAAGGTTTCGAAATAGCGGAAGATCGGCGCGAAGACCGCGTCCACCAGCGTGAACTGGCTTCCGGCAAAATAGGGGCCCGCCGAAAGCGCCTTTTCAACCTGCGCAAACTTGCCGCGAATGGCCTGGCGTTTGGCCTCGAACACGGACGCATCCTGCGTTGTCTCGTAGCCCCAGATATCGCCGAGCAGGCTGGAGCCGAACTCCATCCAGCCGCGATGGCGGGCGCGGGTCAGCGCATCCGCGGGATGGAGGGTCGGACCCTTCTCTGTCTCTTCGAGATATTCGACGATGGCCGCACTTTCAAACAGCACCTCTTCCTTGCCGTCAGGGCGGCGAACCAGGAGCAGCGGCACCTTGCCGAGCGGCGAGATCGCCAGAAACCAGTCCGGCTTGTTGGCGAGATCGATCATTCGGCGTTCGAAGGCCACGCCCTTTTCGGCAAGCGCGATGGCAGCGCGCTGCACATAGGGGCAGAGGTGATGGCTGACCAGTGTCAGTGCCGGGCTTGTCATGGCTTGATCCTTCCGTTGATGTAGATGCAACTGCATTTATATGGAAAGGCTTGCTTCCGCTGTCAAGGTGGATGTAAATGCATCTATGAGTGCAATTTCGGAACAGACCCTGCCCTCCCCCGCCGTCACCGAAGCATGGGTCCGGCTGATGCGGGCACAAAAGCATCTGCTGGCGGCGGTGGAGACGGACCTCAAGGCCGCCGGCCTGCCGCCGCTCGGCTGGTATGACGTGCTGCTGGAACTGTCGCGCGCAGAGGGAGGACGGTTGCGCCCCTATGAAATCGAGCAGCGCATCCTGCTCAGCCAGTACAACCTCTCCCGTCTCCTCGACCGGATGGAACAAAAGCAATTGCTGACCCGGCGGGCTTACGAGGAGGACGGGCGCGGGCGCTGGGTGGAACTGACCGACAAGGGCGCATCCCTGCGCCTTCAGGCCTGGAGCGTCTATGGCCCCTCCCTGCAAAACCATCTCGGCACCCTTCTCAGCGACGAAGAAGCCGCAACGCTGTCCCGCCTGCTCGCAAGGCTCATGCCGGACGTGTGAGGCCGGTCAGTTCCCCGGAGCTTCGCGTTTGCGCACCACGGTCACCGTGCAGGGCGCATGCGCCGCCACCTCGCCGGACACACTGCCGAGCAGCGAGCGCATGGTGGAGGCGGCCCTCGCCCCCATGACGAGGTGATCCACGTAATTTTGCCTGGCATAATCGAGGATGGCATCGGCGGGTGATACGGCTTCCAGCACATGAAAGGTTACCACTCCCTCCGGCGCATCGAGCGGCGCGGCCCAGTTCTTCAGTTCCACCAGCCGCTGCACATGCTTGTTCTGGCCGCTTTCATCCAGCATCGTATCGAGTGCCAGGCGGTTGATCTTCAGAATGTTGATGCAGGCGACACGGGCCTGCGGGCTCTTCTCGATGATCCTCTGCGTCGTCACGCGCAGCGCCTCCATCAGGTCGGCGGAACTGTCGCCGAGATCGATGGCGACGGCGACGATGGGCGCGTTCGAAAGCTGGCCCGGCTGCTGCCGGACCCGCGGCCGCTCCAGCGGCTCGGGATTGAACCGCCGCCTGATCACCTCGATACAGGGATCGCGCTTCACCTTGCGGGCTCGCGACGACAGTGTCACGGCAGAAAGATCCTTCAGGTCCGCCGCCATCTGGGCAGCCGTCGGATAGCGGCGGGCCGGGTTGACCTCGAGCGCCCGGAGGATGACCTCCTGCAGCGCGGGCGGAATTGCCGGGTTCAGGGCACGCGGCGGCCAGGGATCGCGCCAGAGACGCCGTTTCAGCCCCTTCAGCCGTTGCGGATCGCCAAACGGCCGCTCGCCGGTCGCGAAGAAATAGAGAAGCACGCCCATCGCGAAAATGTCGCTGCGATAATCGCTGCGGCATCGCAGGATCTGTTCGGGCGCCATATAGGGGGCCGTGCCATAGGGAAGGCGAAACTCCTCCTCCATCAGGTCCGGCAGCAGATTGTGCCGGGCCAGGCCATAATCGATCAGCACCGCTTCGCCACTGTCGCGAAACAGGATGTTCGACGGTTTGAGATCGAGATGCACCACATGCTGGCGATGCAGGGCGTCGACGGCAGTGGCGATCTTCACGCCCAGTTCGGCCACCGCCCTCGGTGCCAGCGGCAGTTCCTTGAGGATGGGGTAGAGCGACTTTCCCGGCAGCCGTTCCATGACGATATAGGGATGGGTGGCAAAATCGCCATTGGCGATGTGCTGCGGCACATGCGGGCCGGTGAGCCGAGGCAGGATCATCTGTTCCATCTCGAAGCTGACGATGGCGGCGGGATCATCGCCCTCGCCGATCATCGGCACCTTCATCAGCAGTGGCTGTTCGTGGCCGGGATGGGTGACGATCCACAGCCGCGCCATGCCGCCGGTATGGGCAAGCTCCTGCAACGCGAACCCGTCGAGTTCCAAGCCCGGGTGAAGCCGTGCTGCCGCCATGGTTCAGTGCCCCCTCGCAAGGCGTGCCGCGAGTCCTTCCGGCAGGCCCGCCAGGCGTATCTTGTGTTGCGCGGTTTCAATATCGTAGGCGACGCGGCGGAACTGCAATTCGCGCCGTGCCGTATCGTAGAGCGCGAAAGCCGCTGCCGGATTGTCATCCCGTGGCTGGCCGACAGATCCCATCACCGCAAGCCAGCGCCGCTGGACCAGCAACGGGATGCGGGCTTCGGAATTCGGCAGGAATTTCGTGACCTTGCCGATGACCGGCTGGCAATAGAGCGCGGGCACATGGATATGGCCGCAGAAGCTGATCCGCGTCGAGGTTCCGGCGAAATGCGCCCGCGCATCGGCGATGTCGGTCACATACTGCCACGCCCCGGGCGCACTCCCCTCGGCATGGACATAGAGCCGGTCCTCCTCATTCACGGTCAGCGGCAGGCCGGAGAGATAGGCTTTCTGCGCCGGGGACAGCATGTCCCGCGTCCATTCGATGGCGATCCGGGCTGTCGAATTCATGTCGCACCGGGTCTCGCAGGCCGCCTGGTCATGATTGCCGCGGACAACCACTGCGCCTGACGCGGCAAGGTCCTGCACGGTGTCGGCACACCAGCCGGGATCTGCCCCATAGCCGACGATATCGCCGAGGATGACGATCTGATCCACGCCCTTGATTGCCGCAAGCGTGGCCTCGAAAGCCTCCCGGTTGGCATGGATGTCGGACAGAAGCGCAATCAGCATCGGGGTTGCAGGATCTCCGCAGGTTCGGGCACAGTTTATTTCTTATAGGCGTGCAGTCCCCGTCCGGCCATTCCTCGTTGGTCTTATGGGGTGACAAAGGTCAAGAATCAGCGTGATTTCAGGACTATCGACGGGCTTTGGCGGAGCTTGCCGTGGCAAGGACGATTGACGCAAGGCGGCGCATGCGCCCCCTGTACAAAGCTTGAAGTTTCGAGTAGGAACGGCGCACCTTTAATTGGATTAGCGGCCATGCCGCCCGTTTTGCCCGGACCCCCCGTTTGCCTCCCGCGGATTGTGGTGCCCCGGCCTCTCGAAACCCGAAAGACTGATCATGACAGAATTTGAAGGCATCGTTCCGGCGATTGCCGAAGCAATGCATAAGCGTGGTTACACCGGCCTGACGCCGGTGCAGCAATCCGTTCTCGACCCGGCGCTCGGCACCTCCGACGCGCTGGTTTCGGCCCGCACCGGCTCCGGCAAGACCGTGGCCTTCGGGCTGGCGCTGGCACCGCAGTTGCTGAAGGGCAAGCCCCGTTTCGAGCGCGCCACCGCGCCGCTCGCCCTGGTGGTTGCGCCCACCCGCGAACTGGCCCTGCAGGTGCAGCGCGAGCTGGAATGGCTCTATGAGCTGACCGGTGCCACCGTTGCCTCCTGTGTCGGCGGCATGGACATGCGCACCGAACGCCGGGTTCTGGAACGCGGCGCGCATATCGTCGTCGGCACCCCGGGCCGCCTGCGCGACCATATCACCAAGCGCTCGCTGATCCTCGACAGCCTGTCGGCGGTCGTGCTCGACGAGGCCGACGAGATGCTCGATCTCGGCTTCCGCGAAGATCTCGAATTCATCCTCGAGGCCTCGCCCGCCGAACGCCGCACGCTGATGTTCTCGGCGACGGTCTCCCGCTCGATTGCCCAGCTTGCCAAGAACTACCAGCGCGATGCCGTGCGCATCACCGCTGCCGGTGACGCCGACCAGCATCACGACATCGAATACCGCGCCATGCTGGTGGCCCCCACCGACCGGGAAAACGCCATCATCAACGCGCTGCGCTTCTATGAGGCGAAGAATGCGCTGGTGTTCTGCTCGACACGCGCCGCCGTCAACCACATGACCGCCCGTTTCAACAACCGGGGCTTCTCGGTGGTGGCTCTCTCCGGCGAGCTGTCGCAGAATGAGCGCAGCCATGCGCTGCAGGCAATGCGCGATGGTCGCGCCCGGGTCTGCATTGCAACCGACGTTGCCGCACGCGGCATCGACCTGCCCGGTCTCGAACTCGTCATCCATGCGGATCTGCCGACCAATCGCGAAACCCTGCTGCACCGTTCGGGCCGCACCGGGCGCGCCGGGTCCAAGGGCGTCAGCGCCCTGATCGTGCCGCTCAATGCGCGGCGCAAGGCGGAACGGGTGCTTGGCGATGCCGGAATTACCGCCGCCTGGGTCAATGCCCCCTCCGCCGACGAGATCCTAGCCAGGGACGCCGAGCGGATGATGGCTTCCACCATTCTCTCCGACCGGATCAGCGAGGACGAAAGCGAGACGGTTGCAACGCTGCTTGCCAGCCACAGCGCCGAACAGGTCGCCGCCGCTTTCCTGCGCCTCTATCGTGAAGGACGCTCGGCACCGGAAGAACTGACGGAAATCACCGTTCTCGAACCGGGCCGCAAGCGCGAGCGCACCGACCGTCCCGACCGTCCGACATTCGAGCGGGAAGACCGCACCGGTCCGCGTGAGGATTTCGGCGACAGCACCTGGTTCTCGCTGTCGGTCGGTCGCCGCCAGAATGCCGAGCCGCGCTGGCTGATCCCGATGCTCTGCCGCAACGGCAATATCTCCAAGCGCGACATCGGCGCGATCAAGATGCAGCAGACCGAAACCTTCATTGAAATCGCCGCAGGCAGCGTCGGTACCTTTGAGACCGCTCTCGGCCCGAACAGGATGCTGGAAAACAGCATTCGCGTCACCGCCCTTCCCGGCAAGCCGGACTTTTCAGCCGGCGGTGGAGCCGGTGGTCCGAAGCGTGCCCCTGCCGTGCGCCGCTTCGACGAGGATCGCCCTCCGGCCAAGACCTGGGACAAGGACCGCGCCGACAAGCCGGGTGGCAAGCCGGCAGGAAAGCCGAAATTCGCCAAGCCGGGCACCGGCGGCAAGCCGGACTATGCCAAGAGCGGCCCGAAGAAGAAGTTCCGGGACTGAGCCCGGACCTGACAGGAACAGAGCGCGCGGACAGGTCTTGCCTGTCCGCGTTACCTTGTCGGCAGACCGTCCGGCCTATGCCTGTTTCAGGATGCGCCCGTCCTGCATGGTGATGATGCGGTCTGCGAGATCCAGAATCCGGTTGTCATGGGTGACCATCAAGGTGGTCGTGCCGCGTTCGCGCCCCAGGCGCTTCAGCATTTCGACAACCTGCAGGCCGCTGTCGCGGTCAAGGGCTGCCGTCGGTTCATCGGCAAAGATCATCTCGGGATTGCCGACCAGCGCGCGGGCCACCGCCACCCGCTGCTTCTGCCCGCCGGACAGGTTGGCGGGGAGGTAATCAAGCCGGTCGGACAGGCCAAGCGCGCCCAAGACATGCGCGGCGGCCTGCTGCCAGTGCCGCATGGCGGGCTTGCCGTGCACTTCCAGCCCCATCCGCACATTTTGCAGCGCCGTCAGGCTTTCATGCAGGTTATGCGCCTGAAAGATGAAACCGAGCCTGCGGCGGCTTTCGACAAGGGCGGCTTCGCCGGCACCCTTGAGTTCCTGCCCGAGCAGGTTGATGCTGCCCGCCTCCAGCCGTCGCAGGCAGCCCGCGAGCGTCAGCAGGGTCGTCTTGCCGGAACCGGACGCGCCAAGCAGCACCGTCAGCGTGCCCCTGGCCAATGTCAGGTCGATGTCATAGAGCACCTGCTTGCGGGCCTCGCCGGTGCCGAACCAGTGGCTGAGGCCGGAGATCTGAAGGGGGGCATCGGGACTGGCTGGCATTTCCCCCTCCCTCAAAACAGGTCGGCGGGATTGGCCCGCGCCAACCGCCGGGTTGCCGCCATGCCGGACAGCGAACACATCAGGATCGTCCCCGAGAGCACGATCCAGGGCCGCCATTCCGTCATGTGCAGCGGCAATCCCGTCTTGTCGGCAATCAGGCGATAGAGGATCACCGACAGAACCACGCCGGGAATGAAGCCGAGGATCGCGAGTATCAGCGCCTCCTCGAAGACGATGCCCAGAAAGAAGCGCTGGCCATAGCCGATGGCCTTGAAGGTCGCATATTCCTTGAGGTGATCGGCGACATCGGTGGAAAGCACCTGATAGACGATGATGCTGCCGACCAGCGTGCCGATGACGATGCCGAAGCCGAACACCAGCCCCACCGGCCTTTGCGTGGTCTGGAAGGCCTGATCCCTGGCGACCGCATCGCTGACCGTGCGGGCGACGCTGTCATAGGCGGGCAGGACCTGACCGAGGCGGGCGGCAAGCGTTGCGGGCTGGATGCCCTTTGCCGCCGTCACCAGAATGTGGTTCGGTGCGCCTGCCAGCCGTTGCGGGTAGAGCCGCAGGAAGGTCTGGTCGGAGACCACGAGATAGCCGTCGGTGGTAAAGCCGCCGCCGATCTGGAACAGGCCGGAGACCGTGAGCCTGCGCCCCTTGGCCTCGAACTGGTAGGGCTCGCCCCTGCCGATCCGCTGGAGCACATCGCCCACCACATTGCGTGTCCCCCGGTCGATCAGCGCATGATCGGCCAGTGTCAGGTCATGCAGGGCGGGATTGCCCTTCAGGAACCGGAAGGCAGGCTTGGCGGGATCGACCCCGAACACGTCCAGCCCCCGGATGGTGCCATCCGGCTGCTTCCAGTCGAGCTTGCCGTAAAACAGCGGTGTCACATCGGCAACACCCGGCACGGACAGGGCTTCATAAAGCCGCTGGCGCGGCAAGGGACCGGCATCGGCAAGCGTGTTCATGTCGGAGGCCGAGATCAGCACGTCGCCTGCGAGTTGCTCATAGGGCAAGGCAATGCTGCCGACCAGCGCCCCGAAAAAGCCGAGCTGCATGAAGACCAGCACATTGGCAAAGGCCACCCCCGCAAGGGCCGCCAGCAACCGGGGCCGGTTATGGGTAAGCTGCAGCCAGCCGACAGGGAGGCGTCCCAGCAGATATTCCAGAATCCGGCTCATGACCCCGATCCCGGCGGGGGCGCGGGACGCGCATGAATGGCGGCGGTAACCTGCAGATTGGTAAATCGGGCCGCAAGGATGGTGTCTCCGGGGGCAAGTGCCACCGTGGCAATCACCACCCGCGCATCGGTATTGGCGGCGGGACTGGTATCGACCAGCACCTGCTTGCCGACTTCAAGCCCGATCCGCTCCACTCTGCCCTTCATCGGACGGGGAAGCGAATCCGACGAAATATCGACCGTATCACCCGTTTGAACCCGACCGATATCGGTCTGGTAGACCTCGACATCGACGGTCATGTCGGCGAGATCGGCCAGCCGGAAAATGCCCTGGCTTGCCGCCCTTTCGCCTGACCGCGCCATGATTTTCAGGATCGTGCCGGACACCGGGGCGCGCACCACGGCCTTTTCCAGATCCGCCTTGGCCCGGGCGAAATCGGCGCGCGCCTGTTCCAGTGTCTTGGCGGCCAATAATACGTCGACCTGCCGTTCCGGATCGGCAACGGCAAAGCGCGTCAGCACCGCCTTCAGCCGCTCCGCCTCAAGCCGGGTCTCGCGCATCAGGGTGCGCTTGCTGTCGAGCAAGTCTCCTGCAATGACACCACGTTTGGCGAGCGCTTCAGACCGGGCAAAATCGCTGGCGGCATTTTCCGCCTGCGCCTCGCCCCGGGCAAGCGCGGCTTCGGCTTCGGCCCGGTTGGCGAAAACCGCAACCCGGGTCTGTTCGAGAGCGGCCTGCCGCGCATCGACGGCGGAGCGGGCGACATCAACCATGGCTTCGAGCTGGGCCTGGTTGTCGAGCCGGGCGAGCACCTCACCGGCTGAAACCGTCTGACCTTCCGCCACCTCGATCCGGGCGATCCGGGCATCACCTGAGCCGGAAGGCGGGGCGATCACCAGCACCCGGCCACGCGGCAGGATGGTGCCAAGACCGAAAATGTCCGATTTTACGGTCCCGGCTGCAGGCGCGAGCGCTGTCGCCTGATCCTGTCCCAAGGGGAGAAATCGCCAGGCAAGAAGTCCGGCAATGAGAAGAACCGGCAGAAGCAGCCAGAGCCAGCGTGCCGCCGAGGATCTGCCCGGTTGCGAGGCGCTCCTGTCGATCAGCAGCGGCAGGTCTCCTTCTGCCAGATCTTGCCTCGGCCTGTCGCCTTCCCCCGTGGACATCTGCCTGTTTCGCTTTCCTGCCGATTAGAGTCTGTCAGGTTCTTACTGAGCCAGACAGACTCTAATACTCTTTGTTTTCGTTTATCTTTTCGGGAAAACCGGATTCCACTTTTCCCTGACAAACTCTAATGACCGATCAGTCACTATCATTTCGGCGCCCGCCATTCAAGTTTTTAATGACTTCTCGGTCAGTATCACGCTAGGTTGAGAACCATGAACGAGAGCGATACTCCCTCCGGGCCGCCGCGCCGGCAGCGGCGAAAGGAAGCAAGGCCCGGTGAAATCATTGCCGCCGGCCTCGAAGAATTTGCCTCGCGCGGTTTTGCCGCCGCCCGGCTGGAGGATGTCGCGCGCCGGGCCGGGATCGCCAAGGGCACGATCTACCGCTATTTCGAGGACAAGGAGAGCCTGTTTCTGGCCACCGTCAAGGCCCGCATCGAACCGGCCCTGTCGGGCATCGAGCTGATGAGCCTCGACTTTCCCGGCAGCACCCGCGATCTGCTCTGCGCCGTCTTCACGATGATGCATCAGCGGCTGAACCGGCCCGAAGTCGGCACGCTGTTTCGCATCCTGATTGCCGAGGGGTCGCAGTTTCCGGCCCTGACCGAACTCTACCACCAGCAGATCATTTCCCGGGGCCGGGATCTGCTTGCACGCATTGTCGAACGGGGCGTGGCACGCGGCGAAATCCGCAAGGGTCCAGCGGCAGACCTGCCGGTGATACTGATTGCCCCCGCCCTGATGTCGATCATCTGGAAGATCCTGTTCGAGCGGCATGACCCGATTGATCCGAAGGCCTTTCTCGAGGCGCATGTCGATCTGGTGCTGAACGGTCTCTGCACACAGAACGCGGCTTCAGGCGCATGATTGCCAAGCCGGGCCGCAGCCTTTAGGCTGTCGCCACCTTCAGCCTTTTTTCGGATTGCCCCATGTCCCTCGTTGGCAAGCGCCTTCTCCTCATCCTCTCCGGCGGCATCGCGGCCTATAAAAGCCTCGACCTCATTCGCCGGTTGCGCGAGCGGGGGGCACGCGTGACGCCGGTGATGACGGCGGGCGCGCAGGCCTTCATCACGCCGCTTGCGGTCGGCGCTCTCACGGCAACGCCTGTCTATACGGAGCTGTTTTCCCGGGAGGACGAACAGGATGTCGGCCATATCCGGCTGGCGCGGGATTGCGACCTGGTCGTGATTGCGCCCGCGACCGCCGACCTGATGGCGAAAATGGCCCATGGGCTTGCCGACGATCTGGCCTCGACCGTGCTGCTTGCCACCGACGGCCCGGTGCTGATCGCCCCGGCGATGAACCCGAAAATGTGGGCGCATCCCGCGACAAAGCGCAATGTCGCGCAGCTCAAGGCCGATGGCCTGCATTTCATCGGGCCGATGTCAGGCGAAATGGCGGAGAGCGGCGAAGCGGGCCTCGGGCGGATGGCCGAGCCGCTCGACATCGTTGCTGCGGCAGAAGCCCTGCTTGACGACAGTCCGAAACCGCTCAAGGGCCGGTCGGTGCTCGTCACTTCAGGCCCGACCCATGAGCCGATCGATCCCGTCCGCTATATCGCCAACCGCTCCTCCGGCCGCCAGGGTCATGCGATTGCAAAAGCCCTTGCCGGTCTCGGGGCCGAGGTGACGCTGATCTCCGGTCCGGTGTCTATCCCCGACCCCGCAGGTGTCACTACCCTGCATGTCGAGCGCGCTGACGAAATGCTTGAGGCCGTGCTCGCCCGGCTGCCCGTGGATGCGGCGGTGATGGTGGCAGCGGTTGCGGACTGGCGCGTGGCCTCCGAGGCCGGGCAGAAGATCAAGAAGCAGGAGGGAAGCGGCCCCGCTCCCCTTCAACTGACGGAGAATCCCGACATCCTGAAGACCGTCGGACACCATGCGCAACGCCCCCGCCTGGTGGTCGGCTTTGCTGCGGAGACGCAGGATATTGCCACAAACGGCCTGGCGAAACTTGCGCGCAAGGGTGCAGACCTGATCGTCGCCAATGATGTCTCGCCGCAATCGGGCGTCATGGGCGGCACCCGCAACCGGGTGGAGATCATCTCGGCTGCGGGCATCGACACCTGGCCCGACCTCGACAAGCAGGAGGTGGCGACCCGCCTTGCGCAACTGATATCCGACCGGCTGACGGAGACGACATGACCCTTTACGACCCGCAGGCATTCGATCATTTCATCAACAGCCTTGCCGGAACCAAGCTCGTCGACCAGTGGGAATCGCGCGTGGCCAAGGTGGGCGACAAGGTGTTTGCGCTGCTGAACACCCGCGAAGGCCAGCCGGCGATGGCACTGAAATGCACCGAGGAGAGCTTTGAAATCCTGACATCGCTTGCAGGCATCGGGCAGGCCCCCTATTTCGCCAGGCGCAAATGGGTGGCGATCCAGTCCGGCGCACCGTTATCCGGGGAAGAACTCGAGACCTACCTGCGACGCTCCTACGCGCTTGTCAGCGCCGGGCTGACGAAGAAGCTCAGGGCAGAGCTCGGGATTGCTGGCTGAGGTTTTTCAGCCGGTGCGCCGTTCAGCGGCGTGGTCGAGGCCAAGCGCGGTGCCCGGTTCAAACATCACCAGATCCAGCCCGTCTTCGCCGAGAATGACCGCGCTGCCATCGGGGATTTCCACCCATGTGTCGATATCGTCGTTCAGCGGTTCGGACACCAGGCAATAGCCCTCGCCCCGTCCCATCGGTGCGGCATAGAGCGTCGGGGCCTTGCGGTCGGTGGCGTAGCGGATGGCGTAAAGCGCCGTGCCATCGGAATAGGCGGCGGTAAAGCGCACCAGCGCCGATCCGGTCAGGTGAAAGGACAGCCGTTCGATGAAGGCAATCGTATCGGCAAAGGCCTGCACCGGATTTTCGCGAAGGCCGAAATGGAAGGCGAGCAGGAAGATCAGCTCGCTGTCGGTGGTGCCGGTGCGGGCACAGTAGAGATCGTCGCCGAGCATGGTTTCCATCGAGCGGCGCACCCGGTCGAAATCGGCGATCTGGCCATTGTGCATGAAGGACCAGTTTTCATGGACGAAGGGATGGCAATTGTCACGCCGCGTGCCGCCGCCGGTGGCCGCCCGGACATGGGCGAGAAACAGCGGCGAGCGGATCTGGCGGGCAATGCTTTTCAGGTTGCAATCGGCCCAGGCGGGCAGGATGTCGCGGTAGCGGCCGGGCTCGGCATGGTCGCCATACCAGGCAACGCCAAAACCATCGCCATTGGTCGGCGTCTTGGCGCGGGTGGCATGGTGCGACTGCTCGATCAGCGAATGGGCCGGTGAGGTCACCAGTTCTTCCAGATAGAGAGGTTCGCCTCGATAGGCAGCCCAACGGCACATTCAGACGCTCCTTCACCAGGACATGGCGGATAGATGCCATCCACAAGCTTTGACAAATCACCCTAATAAAGGGTTAACGCCCGCCGATCCACCCGCATTCCAACGGATCTATTTGGCCGCAAGGCGCGCGATGGTGAACACTGCGTTCGTGGCCCCTCTCTTAGCATTAGACAAAAACCGCATATATTCCGGTCAACTCGAACCGATTGAGAGGATTACCCTCATGTCTATCCGCCCTGTAAAACACGAAAGCGTCGCCCGTCCGGCCATGGAAGGAGCGGGTGTGCATCTCCACCGCGTCTTCGGCTTCGGTGATCCCTCGCTGACCGATCCCTTCCTGATGATGGATGATTTCCGCAACGACAACCCGGCCGACTATGTCCGCGGCTTTCCCTGGCATCCGCATCGCGGCATCGAAACGATCACCTATGTGCTGGCCGGAACGGTCGAACATGGCGACAGCCTCGGCAATCGCGGCCTGCTCGGGGCTGGCGACGTGCAGTGGATGACGGCGGGCAGCGGCATCCTGCATCAGGAAATGCCGCAGGGCGACTTTGCCGGGCGCATGCACGGCTTCCAGCTCTGGGCGAACCTGCCCTCGTCGCTGAAGATGACCGCGCCGCGCTACCAGGATGTGAAATCTGCCGACATCCCGGTTGTCATCGATGATGACGGCACGGCGGTGCGGGTGATCTGCGGCAATTTCTGGGGCAAGGGCGGCCCGGTCGACGGCATTGCCGCCGATCCCGTCTATCTCGATATCTCGGTGCCGCCGGGCAAGCGCAAGACCTTCCCGGTCGATACCTACCGCAAGGCCTTCGCCTATATCTTCGCCGGTTCCGGCACCTTCCGCGACGCATCGAAGCCGTTTGGCGTCAAGGTCGAGAAGGAGGTGAATGGCGAGGAAGTCAACATTCGCGACATGTCCGGCAACCGCACGCTTGTCGTCTTCGACACAGGCGACGAGGTGACGGTCCAGGCGGGAGACGAAGGCATCCGCTTCCTGCTGGTTTCGGGCAAGCCGATTGAGGAGCCTGTTGCCTGGCACGGGCCGATCGTGATGAACAGCCGCGAGGAGATCATGCAGGCGATGCGTGAACTCCAGAATGGTACTTTCATCAAGCCCGCCCACTGACGAAAATGACCTTGACGCGGGAAAGCCGGTTTCTACCCTGGTGGGGAGACCGGCTTTCTTGATGGAAAGGCAGAGCGATGAAAATCAACGGACAATGCTTTTGCGGCGCAATTGCCTATCAGGCGACCCTCGTTTCCCCTGACATCAGCCTTTGTCATTGCAGCGACTGCCAGGCCCTGTCGGGATCGCCCTACCGGGCAACGGTCACGGCGATGGAACCGGATTTTGCGGTGACCGGGGGCGAGCCTGCCTTTTACGTCAAGACGGGATCGAGTGGCCGCAAGAGCACGCAATATTTCTGCGCCACCTGCGGCTCCAATCTGTTCCGCCGGAGCGAAGGGGAAGACAGGGTCGGCATCCGCATCGGCACCATTGCCCAGCGCGGACTTTTGAGACCGGCCCGCCAGAGCTGGGTCGGTTCCGGATTGCCATGGGCGCAGGATCTGGGTGGCCTTGAGATCACCCGGTCGCCGCATGAGCGGAAGGGGTGAAGCCCATTCGGGCAGCCATTCCGCCGGAAAACGCCGGTCACGCCGCCTTGACGGCGTGATATTCCTTGATCGCAACCATCCTGATCGACGGGTAGCGTTCGGCCTCGTAGCGCAGCGAGAAGGCGTCCTGGGCGAGGAAAACCGGGTCACCGTCGAGATCCCGCGCAATATCCCCTCGCCGTACGGTGAGGAACTTGTCGAGGTCGGCAGCGGCCTCGGACGAGACCCAGCGGCAGACCGAAAAGCGTGACATTTCGAAGGAAACCGGCAGGCCATATTCGGCCTGCAGCCGCTCCTTCAGCACGTCGAGCTGCAGCGCACCGACCACGCCGACGATGGCGGGCGAGCCGTCCTCCGGCGAAAACAGCTGCACGACGCCCTCTTCCGCCATCTGCTGCAGCGCCTCCTTCAGCTTCTTTGCCTTCATCGCATCCTCAAGCCGGACACGGCGCAGGATTTCCGGCGCGAAATTCGGCACGCCCTGGAACACCAGCGATTCGCCTTCGGTCAGCGTATCGCCGATGCGCAGCGTGCCGTGGTTCGGAATGCCGACGACATCGCCGGCATAGGCGGTATCGGCGAGCTGGCGCTGCGAGGCGAAGAAGAATTGCGGTGCCGACAGGCCCATCTGCTTGCCCGTGCGCGACAGCCGCGCCTTCATGCCGCGCTCCAGCTTGCCGGAGCAGACGCGGACAAAGGCGATGCGGTCGCGATGGTTCGGGTCCATGTTGGCCTGGATCTTGAAGACGAAGGCGGTCATCTTCTCGTCGGTCGCCTCGACGGTCCTGACATCGGCGACCTGTGCACGCGGTGGCGGGGCAAAATCGGCCAGCGCATTGATGAGGTCGCGCACCCCGTAATTGCGCAGCGCCGAACCGAAGAAGACCGGCGTCAGGTGACCTTCGAGAAAGGCATCGCGATCAAACGGGCGACAGGCCTCGCGCGCCAGTTCCAATTCGTCGATGAAGGTCTGCCGCTCGTTTTCCGGCAGGCGCTCCGCGACGGCGGCAGGCCCGGTGACACCGGTGGTCTGCTCTTCCTTGTCGGATCCGCGCACGCTGTTTTGCGCCAGATGATAGGAGCCGCAGAAACTCTTCGCCCGACCGATGGGCCAGGTGACGGGGGCGGTATCGAGCGCCAGCTTTTCTTCCACCTCGTCGAGGATCTCGAAGGGATCGCGGCTTTCCCGGTCCATCTTGTTGACGAAGGTGATGATCGGGATATCGCGCAACCGGCAGACTTCGAAGAGTTTCAGCGTCCGGGGCTCGATGCCCTTGGCGGCGTCGATCACCATGATCGCCGCATCGACCGCCGTCAGCGTGCGATAGGTGTCATCGGCAAAGTCTTCGTGGCCGGGTGTGTCGAGAAGGTTGAACACCACGTCATTATATTCGAAGGTCATCACCGAGGTGACGACCGAGATGCCGCGCTCCCGTTCGATCTTCATCCAGTCCGACCGGGTCTGGATGCGATCCTTCTTGGCCTTGACTTCGCCGGCAAGCTGGATGGCACCGCCGAACAGCAGCAGCTTTTCCGTCAGCGTCGTTTTACCGGCGTCCGGATGGGAAATGATGGCAAAGGTACGACGGCGGGAAACCGCCTCGGCAAGGGATTCAGCCATGCGCGTGAAATTCCTGTTGAATGGCGGGTCTTCTAGCGGCTAGACGGACGTTATGCAATTGTAGAACGGCCTGAGAAAGACCATCGATGCCCGAAAACGCCAGCAAACACGCCGCGATCACCCCCGTCATCAGCCTCGTGCGCCTGCCGCATGGCGAGATGATCGAGCTGCCCGCCTATGAAACGGCAGGCTCGGCGGGCATGGACCTGCGTGCGGCAATTGACGAGGGGCAGCGGCTGGTGCTGAAACCCGGCAAGCGGGCGCTGGTACCGACGGGGCTGATCTTCGAGATCCCCGCGGGCTTTGAAGGCCAGATCCGCCCGCGCTCAGGCCTCGCCTTCAAGAATGGCGTCACCTGCCTCAACACGCCGGGAACCATCGACAGCGATTATCGCGGCGAGGTGCAGGTGCTGCTGATCAATCTCGGCGAGGAAAAATTCGTCATCGAGCGCGGCATGCGGATCGCCCAGATGGTGATTGCCCCCGTGGTGCAGGCCGTGCTGCGCGAAGCGGAACTGGCAGGCGTTACGGATCGCGGCACGGGCGGATTCGGGTCGACCGGCCTGCAATAGAGGGTGTCAGGTTCGACGTCACCCTGACAGCCTGATGCGGCTTACGGGATCTGGCGGGCAGCGCTTGCTGGAATAGTTCGCGACCTCGGCCGGAGGCTAAACGATCATGTGGCTTGCGTAGATCATCAGGGCCAGAACGACAAGAATGACAACGCCGCAGATCCTCACCACCATTCTGTAGTGGCGGGCAGATTGATGTTGCGTCTCGATGGACTGCGCCTGGTTTGCAATCGCTTCGGTCTGTTGCGCCAATGACTTTTCCTCAATCGACAGGGATCGCTCCCTGTACGCCCTCGCCTCTTCCGCAAAACTCTCCGCCCGCTTGCCCTGGCGCTCCAGAAGGTCGCGGATATCCGTGAGGATCTGGCCGATATCATCAAGGGTGAGGTCGGGCTTGCTCATGCTTGGCCTCTTTTGTCGGGCGACATCAATAATCCTGTCGCCGGTGAAAATGGGGTGCATCGGGGAAGAATGAGACCAGTCCTCATGGACGCAGGTAAACAAGCAGGACAGCCCCGCCCGCGAGGAGGGCAAGGAAAAATGCTGCGATCACCAGCTGAATTCTGCGCATGAATTTCAGGTGATTCTGGGTTTTCAGCATATCGCTGCGGTTCTCCGCCGTCACCGCCTCCTGCTGCGCCCGGGTCCTGTCCAGTTCCGCCTGCCTGATCTCCCGATATTTCTCGTTGTTGGCGAATGACTGGCGCTGGCCTTGCTCAAACAGATCGCATTGACGCAGCAGAGCATCACGGATTTCAGACAGGATCTGGTGATGGTTGTCTTGTGCCGCCTTCTTCCCCGCCATGTCTCCCCTCTCAGGATCGGCGCTGCGCAATTGCAGGCCGCGGATTCCAGAACTGCATTTTTCTTATTAAGCATTTTCTTGAGTTAAGGTGCAAGACAGATCAGCTCTTACGGGGGGGGGCTGCCGGGAGGCGCGCAAAACCGGTTTGCAAATTGCCCTTCTCCAGCAACGCCATTCCGCTTTTTGCCCTTTCCGGGGCTGGCCTTGGCTGGATTGCGGGTAATCTTCTCCCTATGGTGATGGCATCAGAGAACGGGAGACTCCTTAAATGTCCGAGACGCGCAAGCCCGGCCGAGGCCGTATCTATTCCTCCATCACCGAGACCATCGGCGACACACCGATTGTCCGGCTGGACAAGCTCGCCCGGGAAAAGGGCGTGAAGGCACATCTGCTTGCCAAGCTGGAATTCTTCAACCCGATTGCCTCGGTCAAGGACCGCATCGGCGTGGCGATGATCGAATCGCTGGAAGCACAGGGCAAGATCACCCCCGGCAAGACGACACTGATCGAGCCGACCTCCGGCAACACCGGCATCGCGCTTGCCTTTGCCGCCGCCGCCAAGGGCTACCGGCTGATCCTCACCATGCCGGAAACCATGTCTGTCGAACGGCGCAAGATGCTGGCGCTGCTCGGCGCGGAACTGGTGCTGACCGAGGGGCCGAAGGGCATGAAGGGGGCAATTGCCAAGGCGGAAGAACTGGCCGCCTCGACGCCCGATTCCATCATCCCGCAGCAGTTTGAAAACCCGGCCAATCCCGAAATACACCGCAAGACCACGGCGGAGGAAATCTGGAACGACACCAATGGCGAAATCGACATCTTCGTTTCCGGCATCGGCACCGGCGGCACGATCACCGGCACAGGCCAGGTGCTGAAAGCGAAAAAGCCGGGCGTGCAGGTCATCGCCGTCGAGCCCGCCGACAGCCCGGTTCTCTCCGGCGGCAATCCCGGTCCGCACAAGATCCAGGGCATCGGTGCCGGTTTTGCGCCCGCCATTCTTGACAAGAGCGTCTATGACGAAGTCGTCACCGTGACCAATGACGAGGCATTCGAAAATGCCCGGCTGGTCGCCCGTCTCGAAGGCGTGCCGGTTGGCATTTCCTCCGGTGCCGCGCTGACAGCGGCGATCAAGGTCGGCCAGCGCCCGGAAAATGCGGGCAAGACCATCGTGGTGATCATTCCCTCCTTCGCAGAGCGCTATCTCTCGTCTCGAAGGCGTGCCGGTTGGCATTTCCTCCGGTGCCGCGCTGACAGCGGCGATCGAGGATGACAAGGTCGGCCAGACCGCGCTGTTCGACGGCCTCGGCGCTTAGAGTCTGTCAGGTTCTTATTGAACCAGACAGACTCTAGTGCCCTCTGTTTTCGTTTGTCTTTTCGGGAAAACCGGATTCCACTTTTCCCTGACAAACTCTAAGCCTGCTTTCCCCGGGGCACCTCAGGGTGCCCCCGACACCACGGGATCACTGATGGGAAGCCATCAGGAATGCTTGGTATCAGGTATGCTGCATCGCCGGAAAGCAGAGCGGACCCGGCGGCAGGGCGGGACCGTGCCAGAACATCAGGTTGTCGGGGTCATCGATGATGTCCGGTGCCGGGATGCGCCAGTCTGCCGTGGGCACGAAGCCGAACTCCACCCATGAAACCGGTGCAGCGACGAAGGCACCGAGCGCTTCACCCGGATCCGGCGGCGCGGGCCCGAGCCATTCCAGCACCCGCAGGCAATCGCCATCGACCGCGCAGATGGCAATGACGGTACCGTCGGCGCTGATCCGGGCCGTCGCGAGACCGTTGCAGAGATACCAGAGGATCGTGGTCGCATCGGCAAGCGCCGAAAGCGCACCGCCATGCGGCGGATTTTCCCCGCAAAGGCGAAAGAGCAGCGCGCAATCTGCCGCATTGCCGGGATCGAGTTGACGCCAGGACGACGGGCGCGGCGCAATCGCAAGCGGCAGCACCAGCCGTTGCGGCACCAGCAGGCGGAAGCCGAAGCGGGGGTAGAAGTCCGCGACATCGGGATTGGCAAACAGCAGCACCGGCCTTCCCTGCCGCTCCGCTCGGGTCAAGACCCGTTCCATCAACAGCCGCGCATATCCCCGCCCGCGTTCCGGGACTGCCGTTGCCACCGATCCAAGCTGCAGCCCTTCCCGTCTCTGCCCATCGCCAAAGACAAAGGTCATGCCCGTCGCGCCGACGGTGCCGAGGATGTTTTCGCCCGAAACCACGGCGTGAACCAGATAGGCCTCCGGCCAGAAGCCCCGGTTGATCCAGTCGGAAAAGTCGACATCGCCAAAGACATCCAGCAGATGCGCGGCGAATCTCACATGCCAGTCGCGCTCCTGCCTGCCGATTGCGATCACGCGGGTGTCATCCATCCCTGCCCCCTTAAAGTCTTTCTGGTTCATATTGAACCAGAAAGACTCCAACTCTGTCGAACCCGCATCATGCCGCAGCCGGCAGTCGTTCGCCAGCTATACGGTAGGAGATCGCCTCCGCCAGATGGATGCGTCCGACCCTTGGCTGCTGGTCGAGATCGGCGAGCGTGCGGGCAACCTTCAGCACCCGGTGATAGCCCCGCGCCGAAAATTTCAGCTTTTCCGCCGCATCGCGCAGCAATTGCAGGCCGCCCGCATCGGGTTCGGCGAGTTTCTCGATCAGGTCGGTGGTGGCCCTGGCATTGGTCGTCAGGTGGCCGCTGCCGACATTTTCGAAGCGCTCATGCTGGAGCAGCCGGGCGCGGGCGACCCGCAGTGCGACGTCGGCGCTCCTTTCTGCACTCAGCGGGCGGATCAGGTCGCTGGCGGAAACGGCGGGCACGTCGATGCGGATGTCGATGCGGTCCATCAGCGGCCCGGAAATCCTTCCCTGATAGTCGCTCATGCAGCGCGGCCCCCGGCTGCAGGTATGGCCGGGTTCGCCTGCCATGCCGCAACGGCAGGGATTCATCGCCGCCACCAGCTGGATTTCGGCGGGATAGGAGACCCGGTGATTGGCCCGTGCAATGATGCATTCGCCGGTCTCGAGCGGCTGGCGCAACGCGTCCAGCGCCTGCGGCGAGAATTCCGGAAATTCGTCGAGAAACAGCACGCCGTGATGGGCAAGCGACGCCTCCCCCGGTCGCGCCCGGAGCCCGCCGCCGACAAGCGCTGCCATCGTGGCGGAATGGTGGGGCGTGCGGTAGGGCCGCCGGTCGGAGAGCTTGCCGCCCGACAGTTGCCCGGCAACCGAATGGATCATCGAGACCTCGAGCAATTCCCTTGGCGACAGTGGCGGCAGGATCGAGGGCAGCCGTGCGGCCAGCATGGATTTGCCGGAGCCGGGCGGGCCGACCATCAGCAGGTTATGCCCGCCCGCTGCCGCCACTTCCAGCGCCCGCTTGGCGCTTTCCTGCCCGCGGATATCGGCAAGGTCGGGGAAACGCGCGGGCGCTGCCCGCACCGCCGGTTCCGGGCGCGTCAGCACCTGGGTGCCGCGAAAATGATTGGCGAGCGCAATCAGGCTGCGCGGTGCGAGAATGTCGATCTCGGTCCCCGCCCAGGCGGCCTCCGGCCCGCTGTCTGCCGGGCAGATCAGCCCCTTCGACAGCGCATTGGCCCCGATTGCGGCAGGCAGCGCCCCGGCAATGGCGGCAAGCGTGCCGTCGAGGTTCAGTTCGCCAAGCACCACATAGCCTTCCAGCGCATCGCCCGGAATGGCTCCGAGCGCCGCCATCAGCCCGAGCGCGATCGGCAGGTCGAAATGCGAGCCTTCCTTGGGCAGATCCGCCGGTGCCAGATTGACGGTGATCTTCTTCGGCGGCAGGGCAAGGCCGGAGGCATGCAGCGCCGCCTGCACCCGCTCGCGGCTTTCCGCCACCGCCTTGTCCGGCAGGCCGACAATATGCATGTTGACCTTGCCGGGGGCGACCATCACCTGCACGTCGACAGGCACGCCCTCGATCCCCTGAAATGCAATCGTACTGACCCGCGCCACCATCTGCCCTGCCTCCACGCCATGTCCGCAGAGGCAATCCTTGCATATTAACGCTCCCTAAACAAGAACATTAAAGGAACAAAAACGCCCGGCAGTTGGTATTTTGCGTGTGGCCGGTTGCAGGCCGGGAACAAACCGGGGCCAGCCTTCCCGGCTTGCGGACAGGATCAGGCGCGCCTGCTTTCGATGGCATCCCAGAGCAGGGCAGCGATATCGGCACCGCCGAAGCGCTTGACCTCGCGAAGCCCCGTCGGCGAGGTGACGTTGATTTCGGTCATGCAGTCGCCGATCACATCGATACCGACGAGCAGGAAGCCGCGCTCCTTCAGCGAAGGCCCGATGCGGGCGCAGATTTCGCGCTCGCGTGCGGTTAGTTCCGTGGCTTCGGCACGACCGCCGACATGCATGTTGGAGCGGCTGTCATGTTCGGCAGGCACCCGGTTGATGGCACCGACCGGCTCGCCGTCGACCAGCAGGATGCGCTTGTCGCCCTTGCGCACCGCCGGCAGATATTGCTGGGCGATATAGGGCTCGCGGAACATCTGGCCGAACATTTCGAGCAGCGAGGAGAAGTTGCGGTCGTCGCGCGAGGAATGGAACACGCCCGCGCCGCCATTGCCATAGAGCGGCTTCAGGATGATGTCGCCCATCTCCTCGCGGAAGCGGGCGATCTCGGTGACATCGCGGGTGATCAGCGTCTGCGGCATCAGGTCGGCAAATTCGGTGACGAAGATCTTTTCCGGCGAATTGCGCACCCAGTTCGGATCATTGACCACAAGCGTCTTCGGATGGATGCGCTCGAGAAGATGGGTGGAGGTGATATAGGCCATGTCGAAGGGCGGGTCCTGGCGCAGCAACACCACGTCCATGGTGGAGAGATCGACCTTTTCCGGCGCGCCAAGGGTGAAATGATTGCCCTTCTCGTCGCGCAGTTCCATCGGCTCGACGGTCGCATAAACCTTGCCGTCGCGCAGGCTGAGCTGGTTGGGCGTATAGTGGAACAGGCGGCAGCCACGGGCCTGCGCCTCAAGACTCATGGCAAAGGTGGAGTCCCCTGCGATATTGATGGTGGAGACATGGTCCATCTGGACCGCAACATTCTTGATACCCGCCATGAAAGTCCCGTTTTCTGCTCTGTGATTGTCCTGCCAGATGTAGGACGCCGGACGCGCAAACGCAACGGGCCGCCCGCACGGCAGCCCGTTCGATCAAGGCGGGGAATGGGCGATCAGGCGGCGATGCCGGTGCCGGACCGGGCCGGACGCAGCAGATTGCGCAGCCGGTAGGCAATTGCCAGCGGGGCCGGAAACGGCTTGCGGACGAAGGCGATCTTGCGGACATAGCTGTCGATGGTCCAGGTCGCCCAGGTCTTGCCCTTGAAATAGGCGATGTCGCCGGCCTTCAGCAGTCGCTCGCTGCCATCCTCGGCGGTCACATGCACCTCGCCTTCCTGGATGATCACCGTTTCGTCCCAGCCGAAATACCAGCGGAACTGGCCCGCCGTGCAATCCCAGACCGCCGTGACCGCCGCTTCGTCGGCGCTGCGCGAATGTTCGGCAAGGCGGGCGACCGGATTGCCCTTCAGCACCCACGAGATGGGCGCATCCTTCAGCACCATGCCGAAGGCATCTGCGCAGACGACAGGTTCGATGGGCGCATCCTTCAGCACCATGCCGAAGGCATCTGCGCAGACGACAGGCGGCGCTTTCGGCGGCGTGGCAAGGGCCGATGTCAGATCCCTGAGATCGCGCGCCCCGATGGCAACCGCGCTTGCCACTATCATTTTCCAAACCATGCGATGTCCCCGGTGCTTCAATCCATTGGCTGGAGCGTAACAGGCGGGGCGTTTTCGGATTTCGCTAAAAATCGAGCGAAGTTCCATATTTGCCCTGAGGACAAGACCTAGAGTTTGTCAGGGAAAAGTGGAATCCGGCTTTCCCGAAAAGACAAACGAAAACAAAGGGCCCTAGAGTCTGTCTGGTTCAATATGAACCTGACAGACTCTAGAACGCATCCGCCAGATGCTGCGGCCATCGCCCGGGCACGATGGCAATGATGTCATAGCGCAGGGAGAGGAGATGGGCATCCGGCTGGCGGGAGAGCCAGAGATCGCTTGCCGCGCGAATGCGCCGTTGCGCAGCTGCGGACACCGCATCGAGTGCGGCCCCTGGCTCCCGGCGCGCCTTGACCTCGACGATGAGGACGAGCGTGCCGCGCCGCGCGATGATGTCGATTTCGCCAAGCGGCGTGCGGTGGCGAAGGGCGACGATCCGGTAGCCATGGGCGAGCAGCCAGAGGGCCGCCATCCATTCCGACCAGCGGCCCCGCCGCTCCGCCTTCTTTCGCCGCCGCGCCGGGGAAACCTCAGCCGGCATCTGCCGCCCTGATGTCGAGGAGGCGCTGGTAGAGAAGCTTGCGGGCAAGCCCGGTTATCGATGCCACCTCGGCGGCGGCCCTGGCGGCGGGCAGCGTCTCGCCATATTTCAGCAGCATGGCGTCGATATCCTCTTCCGAGGTTTCCACAACAGAGGTCGATGGCCCGATGACCAGCACGATCTCGCCCTTGACGGTCTTGTCCTGATAGTCGGCGGCAAGCGTGCCAAGCGGCCCGCGCCGGAATTCCTCGAAGGTCTTGGTCAGTTCCCGGCAGACCGCCGCCGGACGATCCGCCCCGAACACGTCGGCGGCTGCAATGAGCGTCGCGCCGATCCGGTGCGGCGATTCAAAGAACAGCAGCGTTGCTTCCAGAGCGGCAAATTCGCCAAGCCGGGCGCGACGCGCCTTGTCCTTGACCGGCAGGAAACCGCCGAAGAAGAAGGCGTCATTCGGCAGGCCGGAGCCGACCAGCGCGGCCAGTGGTGCCGAGGCACCGGGGATCGGCACGACCCTGTGTCCGGCGGCAATCGCCAGCTGGCCAAGCCGGTAACCGGGATCGGAAACCAGCGGTGTTCCCGCATCCGACACCAGCGCCACCGAGCGCCCGGCTTCAAGCTGGGCGAGAAGTTTCGGCCCGGCCTCGTTGGCATTGTATTCGTGATAGGCATAGGGCCGGTTCTGGATGCCGAAGCGGTCGAGCAGCACCCGTGTGACGCGGGTGTCCTCGCAGGCCAGAACGTCGGCTCCGGCAAGCGTTTCCAGTGCCCGCAACGTGATATCGCCAAGATTGCCGATCGGGGTTGCGACCAGATAGAGGGCAGGCTCCAGCGGCCTTGCGGGCACGCTGATATTGTTCAGGCGATAGCTGCGCGCCGGTTTCACTTTGTCGCCGGAGGGCGGGGTCTGGTCGTCATTCATCGGCATTCTTCTCGGCCAGCGGCCATTTCGGGATCGGGCTTGCCGATCTTTATGGGCGAGGCCTTCGCCCGGCACAAGACCGGCAGGCGGGCTTCACAGATGTGGATAACGGGCAAGAATCACGCTGCGCCCGCCTCTGCCGCGTTCTTGGCTTGCAATGAGCGTTGAATTTCTGTCATTTTGCCCGTCCACTATCACCCCGGTCAAAGCCGGATGGCGAATACTCCCCAGGGGCCCTTTCGACCAGGGCCTTGTGAAGATCGAAAGCGGTATCATTCCATGCGTATAACTCTCGAGCGTTCGAACCTCCTGAAGTCGCTGAACCATGTGCACCGGGTGGTCGAGCGCCGCAACACGATCCCGATCCTGTCGAACGTGCTGTTGCGCGCCAATGGCGCAAGCCTCGACATGAAGGCGACCGACCTCGATCTGGAAATCACCGAAGCAACGCCTGCCAATGTGGAACAGGCCGGTTCGACCACGGTTCCCGCCCATCTTCTCTATGACATCGTGCGCAAGCTGTCCGACGGGGCGGAGGTGCTGCTTGCCACCAACCCCGATGGCTCGTCGATGACGGTCGCCTCGGGCCGGTCGAAATTCTCGCTGCAATGCCTGCCGGAGGCGGACTTCCCCGACCTGACTGCCGGAAGCTTCAGTCACACGTTCAGCCTGAAAGCGGCTGATCTCAAGATGCTGATCGACCGCACCCAGTTTGCGATCTCCACCGAGGAAACCCGCTACTACCTCAACGGCATCTTCTTCCACACGATCGAGAGCGGCGGCGAGCTGAAGATACGGGCGGTGGCGACCGACGGCCACCGGCTGGCGCGTGCCGATGTCGTCGCCCCTTCCGGCTCCGAAGGCATGCCGGGGATCATCATCCCGCGCAAGACGGTCGGCGAATTGCAGAAGCTGATGGACCAGCCGGACGCGATGATCGGCGTCGAGGTCTCGGACGCCAAGATCCGGCTGACCATCGGCTCCATCGTGCTGACCTCGAAACTGATCGACGGTACCTTCCCCGATTACCAGCGCGTCATTCCGGCCGGCAACGACCGGGAAATGCGGGTGGATTGCCAGAGCTTCGCCCAGGCCGTCGACCGCGTCTCGACGATTTCCTCCGAGCGGGGCCGGGCCGTCAAGCTCGCCATCGGCGACGGACAGCTGACGCTGACGGTCAACAATCCCGACAGCGGCAGCGCCACGGAAGAAGTGGCGGTCAGCTATGACAGCGATCCGATGGAAATCGGCTTCAACGCCCGCTATCTGCTCGATATCACCGGCCAGCTGTCCGGTACGGACGCGATCTTCATGCTGGCGGATGCAGGGTCGCCGACGCTGATCCGCGATCTCGCGGGCGACGATGCGCTCTATGTGCTGATGCCGATGCGGGTTTAGCACACGGGCCTGCCCGGCGGGAAAAGCCTGAAGGCACACGCCTGTTTCCGGTGATTTCAAGCATGGTTCGCTTTTCATCAGGACAGGCTCATAAATTTGGCTTAATTCTGCCGTTGAGCTTCAGGGGCAGCCGGATGATCCGGCTAAATAAGAAAAAATGGGGATCGCGGATGGCTTTGCGGATCAAGGAGCGGTTTGAGCGGAAGTTCGGTGACGAAATCCGGTTCTTTCGGGGTCTGATGGACAAGCCCCGCAGCGTCGGGGCCATCGTGCCGACCTCCGGCTACACCGCCCGCAGGATGGCAAGCGTCATCAATCCGCAGTCCGGCCTGCCTGTTCTCGAACTCGGACCCGGCACCGGGGTGATCACCAGGGCGATCCTCGGTCGCGGCGTGCCCCCGGAAAAGATCTATTCGATTGAGTATTCCTCGGATTTCTACCAGCATCTGGTCGAGCAATATCCGGGTGTCAACTTCATCCACGGCGATGCGTTCAACCTAGATCACACGCTCGCCCATCTGGAAGGCCAGCAGTTCGACAGCGTGATTTCGGGCATTCCGCTTTTGAATTTCCCGATGCATGCCCGTGTCCACATGCTGGAGCAGTTGCTTGACCGCTTGCCGCCAGGCCGTCCCGTCGTGCAGTTTTCCTATGGGCCGGTCTCGCCGATTGCCGCCATGCCGGACCGCTATCACATCCAGCATTTCGATTTCATCATGCGCAATATTCCGCCCGCGCAGATCTGGCTCTATCGTCGCGGGTGAGGCGCTGTCGGGCTTTTTTCCGTCGAAAACCGGCAGGGAAGCCTTGCGGGATCGCCTTTCTCATGCGACTGGACGGCAAATCACCGTTCCAAAACAGATGAGGAAGCCATGCAGCCGCGCGACCGCCTGATCATCGGGCTTGATGTGCCGACCATCCGCGAGGCCGAAGACCTCGTCCTGAAGCTCGGCGACGATATCCTGTTCTACAAGATCGGCTATCAGCTGGTATTTGCCGGCGGCCTTGAATTTGCCCGTGATCTCGCCGCCAGCGGCAAGAAGGTCTTCCTCGACATGAAGCTGCTCGACATCGACAATACCGTGGCCTCGGGCGTCGAGAATATTGCCCGCATGGGCATGAGCATGCTGACCCTGCATGCCTATCCGAAAGCGATGCGGGCTGCCGTCGAGGCGGCCAAAGGCTCGCCGCTCTGCCTCCTGGGCGTGACCGTGCTGACCTCGATGGATGAGCAGGACATGATCGAGGCGGGCTACGAATATGATCCCCATACATTGGTGCTGCGCCGTGCCGAACAGGCCCGCCTGGCCGGCATGGGCGGCATCGTCTGCTCGGCGGAGGAGGCCTCTGCGGTCCGCAGCATCGTCGGCCCCGACATGGCAATCGTCACGCCGGGCATCCGCCCCGCCGGTGCCGACAGGGGAGACCAGAAACGGGTGATGACGCCGCAGGCGGCAATGCGCGCCGGGTCCACCCATCTCGTCGTCGCCCGGCCGGTGGTCAAAGCCCCCGATCCGCTTCAGGCCGCCCGCGCCATCCTCAGGGACATGGCAGAGGCCTGATCTCACCACTATTTTTTCAGCAGGGAGGACCAGAGATGGCCAAGGGATACTGGATTGCACGCGTCGATGTGCGCGACACCGAGAACTACAAGGACTATGTGGCAGCGGCAAAGCCCGCCTTCGAGAAATACGGCGCGAATTTCCTCGCCCGCGGCGGTCAGTTCGTCGAGCTCGAAGGCAAGGCCCGTGCCCGCAATGTGGTGATCGAATTTCCGTCGCTGCAGCATGCGGTCGATTGCTACAATTCGCCGGAATACCAGATCGCCGCCAAAATCCGCCAGAAGGTGGCCGATGCGGAAATGGTGCTGGTCGAAGGCATCTGATCCCGCCCGGGATATCTGATCTGCCGTTTGCCGTCATGCCCGGAGGCCTTCACCTCAGGGCGCTTTTCGGCTAAGAACAGCGCATCGCTGCGTCATGCCGCAGAATCGACGAAGGGTGGCACCCGGCCACCCCGGGACCGCCAAACAAGGAGCCTCCGATGACCCTGTCCAACCTTCCGCCGCTGGTAACCGTTTTTGGCGGATCGGGCTTTGTCGGCAGGCATGTGGTGCGCGCCCTTGCACGGCGCGGCTATCGAATCCGGGTCGCCGTTCGCCGCCCTGACCTTGCGGGCTTTCTGCAGCCGCTCGGCAATGTCGGGCAGATTTCCCTGACCCAGGCAAACCTGCGTTACCGGCGTTCCATCGATGCCGCCGTTCAGGGGGCAGATCATGTGGTCAATTGCGTTGGCCTGCTGTCGAACAAGGGCCGCAACACCTTCGAAACCGTGCAGGATTTTGGCGCCAGGGCAATTGCCGAGGCGGCTCGCGGCGTCGGCGCGACCCTGACACATGTCTCCGCCATCGGCGCCGACAGCCAGTCGGCTTCCTCCTATGCCCGCACCAAGGGCAATGCGGAGGCTGCGATTCTGGCGATCAAGCCGGATGCGATCATCCTGCGCCCCTCGGTCATTTTCGGACCTGAGGACGATTTCTTCAACCGTTTCGCCTCCATGGCCCGCGCCATGCCCTTCCTGCCGCTGGTCGGCGGGGGCCGCACCCGGTTCCAGCCGGTCTATGTCGAAGACGTGGCGGAGGCCGTTGCCCGCGCCGTGGAAGGCCGCCTTGCCGCTGGTTCCACCTATGAGCTGGGCGGACCTGAAGTCCTGACCTTCCGGGAATGCATGGAACTGGTTCTGTCGGTGACCGACCGCAGCAAGCCACTGGTCTCGCTGCCCTTCGGCCTCGCCTCGCTGCTCGGTTCGATTGCTGGCCTCGTGCCCTTCGTCACGCCGCCTGTCACACCGGATCAGGTGACGCTGCTGAAGTCAGACAATGTCGTCTCAAAAGCTGCCGAGGCCGAAGGGCGGACGCTGAAGGGCATGGGCATCGTTCCGGCGATTGCAAGCGCGGTGCTGCCCTCCTATCTCGTGCAATATCGCCCCGAAGGCCAGTTTACCGGCTCCGGCAAGGCTGCCTGAGCAGCCCTGCCCGCGCTTCGGTGTCACCCTTTGGCAACATCGGCTGCCGAACCGTCCGATACCTCTCTGAAATCCATGTAAATTCGGCCAGAAGGGGAACCTTGCTGGCCGTTTTTGACTTCAGGGATCATTAAAAAGCTGCAAAGAGATCACATTCAATCTGACTGTCCGGCGTTAACAGAGGATTTAGCAAACTCTTCTATTGATGGGGACGAAATCCCGAAATAAAACCGCATGCGTTCCGCCGGGAATCGGCACCGCAGGCTCACACTCAACCCGTTGAAGAGGCTTCTACATGGGCAAGTCCATCGCACTGTTTTTTGCGTGTGCGGCATTCGTTGTTATCGCAGGTTCCTTCCTTGCCCCCGGTACTGATGCCGCCGGGAAGGCCGAATGCAGCCCCGCCTATGGCGTGGACCCCTGCACCACCGCGTCGATTCCTGTCGCCAAGGCGCAGTAATATCCCTCAGCCGGTTACGGACGGCGGCCGACAAGCCGATCTTTGCAGATTGCATGAAAAAGGCCGGGTAACCCGGCCTTTTTGCTGTTTTCAAGAGGGTTTCTCAGCCCCAGACGTAAAGGCCGATCAGGCCCGCGATTCCCACGGCGATGCGCCACCAGGCAAACACGCCGTAGCCGCGCTTCGAGACGAAATCGAGCAGCGAGCGCACCACCAGCAGGGCAGAAACGAAGGCCATGATGAAGCCGACGGCGATCAGCGAGGTGTCGTCCATGCTCAGTGCATGGCGGTTCTTGTAGAGATCGAGCACGAAGGCTCCGAGCATGGTCGGCATGGCGAGGAAGAACGAGAACTCGGCAGCCGAACGCTTGTCCGCTCCCATCAAGAGCGCACCGACGATGGTTGCGCCGGAACGCGAGGTGCCGGGGACCATGGCAAGGCACTGGAACAGGCCGATCTTGAAGGCAAGCAGCGGCGGGAAATCCATGACATTCCTGTAGCGCGGCTTGAACTCCATGCGATCGACAACCAGCAGAACGATACCGCCAAGGATCAGCACGATGCAGATCAGCACCGGCGTTTCAAACAGCACCCGCTTGATGAAATCATGGGCGATGGCGCCGATCACGGCTGCCGGCAGGAAGGCGATCAGCACCGAAACCACGAATCGCCGCGCCGTCGGACTGGTCGGCAGGGCCGTCGCGATCTCGAGAAGCTTGCGAAAATACACCAGAAGGATCGCCAGAATGGCACCCAACTGGATGAGGACCGGAAAGGTATCGCCCGGCGACTTGAAACCCAAAAAATGCTGCGTCAGCAGCACATGCGCGGTGGAGGAAACCGGGATGAACTCGGTCAGCCCCTCGACGAGACCCAGAACGAGAGCGCTGATGATCGACTGATCGGCCATGTATTTTCCTTTTGAAACATGGTGAAAACCGCTGATTCGCTTGTGTTGCGAAGGGCAAGCACCTATAGCTTTTATTACCCCGTGATGACCAGAGGTGCAGGTCTTTCAGCCCGTTCACCTCCAGGAAAAACAGATTTCGAGTCTCCATGCCCACGCTCTATCACCATCCCATGTCTTCTGCGTCACGGTTCGTCCGGCTCATTCTGTCGGAATACAATTATCAAGCCGACATTATCGAGGAGCAGCCCTGGGAAAAGCGCCGCGATTTTCTGGCGCTGAACCCGGCAGGCACGCTGCCGGTCTATGTCGACGACAGCATGCGGGCCCTCTGCGGCGCGATGGTGATTTCCGAATATCTGGACGAGACCCATGGCGTGCTGAAGCGCGACCGGCGGTTGCTGGCGGAAGATCCGTTCCAGCGGGCCGAGATCCGCCGCCTGACCGAATGGTTCCTGGTCAAGATGGAACAGGATGTCACGCGACCGCTGGCGCGCGAGCGAGCCTATAAATTGCAGATGACCGCCGATCAGGGCGGCGGCGCGCCCGACAGCAAGGTGCTGCGCACCGCGCGCGCCAATATTCGCCAGCACATGAAATATCTGACCTGGCTTGCAGGCTCGCGCCAGTGGCTGGCGGGCGACCGGATGAGCTATGCGGATCTTGCCGCCGCCGGCGCACTCTCTGTCCTGGATTATCTCGGCGAGATCGACTGGAACGAAAGCCCGCTGGTCAAGGACTGGTACCAGCGGCTGAAATCGCGCCCCTCCTTCCGCCCGCTGCTGAATGACCGGGTGCGCGGACTGACCCCGGTGTCGCATTATGCGGACCTCGATTTCTGACCGGCCAGGATGATGGGAACCGGGCAGGCACACAGCGAGCAGGCCAGACGGCAGAAGCTGACCCGGTTTCTGAAGGACGAAGCCGCCCGTCACGGTTTTGATCTCTGCCGGGTCACCCTTGCCCGGTCGAACGCCGAGGCTTCCGCGCATCTTGCCGAATTCGTCGACCTCGGTCGCCACGGCACCATGGACTGGATGGCCGAAACGCTGGAGCGGCGGGCCAGCCCGCAGGGGCTCTGGCCTGATGTCGCGAGCATCGTGGTCTTTGCGATGAATTACGGGCCTGAGCGCGACCCCCGCTATCTGCAAGCCAAAGCCGACAAGGCCCATATTTCCGTTTATGCCCGCAATCGCGACTACCATGATGTGATGAAGGGACGGCTGAAGGAAATAGCATCCCGCTTTGCCGCGCGCTCCGGCGAGGACGTCAAGATCTTCGTCGACACCGCGCCGGTGATGGAAAAGCCGCTGGCGGCGGAGGCAGGGCTTGGCTGGCAGGGCAAGCACACCAATCTCGTCAGCCGCACCCATGGGTGCTGGCTGTTCCTCGGCTCGATCTTCACCACCGCGAAGCTGGAAGCGGATGCGGCCGAGACCGACCATTGCGGCAACTGCCGCGCCTGCCTCGACGCCTGCCCGACCGACGCCTTCCCCGCCCCCTACCAGATCGATGCGCGGCGCTGCATTTCCTACCTGACCATCGAACACAAGGGCGAGATCGATCCGGCTCTGCGCCCGTTCTTCGGCAACCGGATCTATGGCTGCGACGATTGCCTTGCCGCCTGTCCGTGGAACAAGTTTGCGCAAAGCGCCCGCGAAATCCGTCTCCAGGCGCGGGCCGACCTGCTCGAACCGGATATAGCCCATCTGCTCACGCTCGACGATGCCGGGTTTCGCAGCCTGTTCAGCGGCTCGCCGGTCAAGCGGATCGGACGCGACCGCTTTGTCCGCAACGTGCTGATTGCCGCCGGGAATTCAGGCCTTTCCGCACTGGCCGAACCGGTCGCGGCTCTCATCTCCGACCCCTCGCCGCTGGTGCGCGGGATGGCGGTCTGGGCGCTGTCACGGTTTTTGGGGGCTGGCGGGCTTTCCCGCTTTGCGGCACAACGGCAAAACGAACCGGATGCTTCGGTCGAGCGCGAATGGGCGATGGCAATGGAGCGACCCATGGGAGAACCGCAATGAAACTGATGATTTTTGGGGCGGGCTATTCCGGCAAGGCCATCGCGGATACCTTCATGACGGGGGGATTTGCCGTCTCGGGCACCACCCGCTCGATGGAAAAGGCTGGGGGCCTCAAGGCGCTGGGCATCACCCCATATCTGTTTGACGGCATTGAACTCTCTGCCGACCTGGAGACGGCGCTTGGCGATGTCACCCACATCGTCCAGTCGATTTCGCCGGGTCCCGAGGGTGACGCCCTGCCGCTTGCGCTGCAAGACCGGCTGAAGACGCTTGCGCCCGGGCTGCAGTGGATCGGCTATCTCTCGACCGTCGGCGTCTATGGCGACCACAAGGGGGAATGGGTGACCGAAGAGACGGCCTGCCAGCCGGAAGCCGCACGCGGAGCCGAGCGGTTGGTGGCAGAGGCGGCGTGGAGCGAACTGGGTCAGGCTTTCGGCGTGCCGGTCAGCGTGCTGCGCCTTTCCGGCATTTACGGGCCAGGCCGCAACACATTCGTCAATCTGGCACAGGGCACGGCCCGTCGGCTGATCAAACCCGGCCAGGTGTTCAACCGCATCCGGGTCGAGGATATCGGCAGGGCGGCATTGCATCTGGCCGAACGCAGGTTGGCAGGCATCTACAATGTGACCGACGACGAACCCGCTCCGCCGCAGGATGTGGTCACCGAGGCCGCGCGGCTGATGGGCATCGCGCCACCGCCGGAACAGGCCTTCGAGACCGCCAATCTTTCAGCCATGGCCCGCTCCTTCTATGGCAAGAACCAGCGGGTTTCGAATGCGAAGATCCGCCAGACGGGCTTTGATTTTGACTATCCTGAATACCGCGCGTCGCTGGCGGATCTCATCCTTGACGGGAAATGGCGCGGCTGAAGGGCCGAGGCCGGACCCTCAGGACGCCAAGGGTCACGGGATGGAAAATCCTGTTTTCAGCCCTCTGCGAGTCTGTTTTACCCCGCAAACAGGGTTAACACCGGGTTAAAATCACGGTTTTCAGGGCTTTTGTTCCTGCGTGTGGAAAAATATTTCAGCCGATTCCGTGAACGGGCCACAGCCTCCCCCGCATCGCAGGCTATGAAATGGCCTGACATTGTTTTTATTTCCTATTTTCCTTCGGGACTCGTTTTTCCTGATTGTCCGCTCGGCTGCGCATTTACACCTTATGTTACAGTCTGTAACATTCCGTGATCTCGAATTGCACTTTTTCGCCATGTTTCACGCCGCTTTAACCATCCGGGAGACGGGGAAAACCCTGGCTTCCGAATGATTGAAAAGGGACTGTCCGTATTGCATAAGTTTCAGCTCAACTTCGCGTTTTCGGCGCTGCTCGCCGCGACACTCACCCTGCCGCTTCCGGCTCTTGCCGGCAACGCCGGCTGCGGCGGCGCCTCGTGGTATGCTGCGGGATCGCGCACCGCTTCGGGCGAGCGAATGAATTCGGCAACGCTGACCGCCGCGCACCGGTCTCTCCGGTTCGGCACCAAGGTGAAGGTCACCAACCGCCGCAACGGCAAGAGCGTGATCGTGCGCATCAATGATCGCGGCCCCTTCGTGCGTGGCCGTGTCCTCGACGTTTCCAGGGCAGCGGCCCGCAATCTCGGCATGATTTCGTCCGGTACCGCCAAGGTCTGCTACGAAACGATTGGCTGAGCACCGGCTGCCGGAAGGCCGCGCCGCCGGTAAACCGTCCGCGCCGGGGACCGGCATAACCATCAAGCCTTGCTCTTGGCGTCAATCACCGTTACCACCCCACCGATACCGGGACCTCTGGCAGGCTCTGCCGACAAGGCCCGACATGGAGAGCACAGCATGCGTCTGGGTGGACGGCTCGCAGGAGCCATCGAGGTTTTGGCCGATATCGAAACACGCAAGCGGCCGGTTGCCGATGCGCTGAAGGATTGGGGTCTCAGCCACCGCTTTGCCGGATCGGGCGACCGCGCCGCCATCGGCAATATTGTCTATGATGCGCTGAGGATGCGCCTGTCCCACGGCTTCATGATGGATGACGACAGCCCGGTCGCACTTGGCCATGCGGTGCTGTTCCGCCAGTGGGGCATGACGCCGGAAGGGCTTTCAGCAGAGCTGGTCGACGACAAGTTCGCGCCGCCTGCGATTTCCGAAGCCTCGCTCCAGGCATTTGCCAGCCGGTCCCTGGCGGACGCGCCGCTGCATGTGCAGGGCGACATCCCGGAATGGGTGGAGGCCGCCTTCATCGAAAGCTTTGGCGACCAGTGGCTTGCCGAGGCAAAGGCGCTTGCCGGACGCCCGACGCTTGATCTTCGCGCCAACACACTGAAGGCCGGACGCGACAAGGTGGTGAAGGCGCTGGAGAGGGCTGGCGCGCACGCCGCCCGGATCGCCCGCCAGGGCATCCGCATTCCCGCCGGTGAAGGCCCCTCGCGGCTGCCGAATGTCACCGCCGAACTGTCCTTCCAGAAGGGCTGGTTCGAAGTCCAGGACGAGGGCTCGCAGATTGTTGCCGATCTCGCCCTGCCCGGCGAAGGCGAACAGGTACTCGACTATTGCGCAGGCGGCGGCGGCAAGACGCTGGCGATGGCCGCGACCATGCAGAACAAGGGGCAGATCCATGCCTATGATTCCGACCGCAAGCGGCTTGCCCCGATCATCGAGCGGCTGAAGCGTGCCGGAACCCGCAATGTGCAGGTGCATGATTCGAAAGCCGCCCTCGACAGCCTGCTGGGCAAGCTCGACCGGGTGCTGGTCGATGCGCCCTGCACGGGAACCGGGACCTGGCGCCGTCGCCCCGACACCAAATGGCGGCTGAACGAGAAGAATCTCGACGAGCGGCTTTCCCAGCAGCAGGACGCGCTGGCGCAGGCCGCCCGCTTCGTCAGGCCTTCAGGCCACCTCGTCTACATTACCTGCTCGATCCTGCCGCAGGAAAACGAGCACCAGCTGGACCGCTTCTGCGCGGACCATCCCGAGTTCGTGATCGAACCCGCAGGCGACAGCTGGACCCGGCTCTTCGGCGAAAAGGCCCCCCGTCCGCACAGCCGGGACGGCAAGACGCTGACGCTCACTCCCGCCGCCACCGACACAGATGGCTTCTTCTTCGGCATGCTGAAAAGGCAGGGCTGACCGGCTCCAGCTTCGAAATATTCCAAACTAGAGTATTTGACACCAGTTTAAATTTCGGCCATGAACGCGCTGTAGGCATCAACCCGCCTGAGGAGTGATCATGAGCGCGACCCGCACCCTTTCCACCTTTGCCCTGTTGCTGGCCGCAGGCTTTGCCACCCCTTCCCATGCGGCCTCCGTGCCGGATGAAAAGGCCGTTGCCGCGCATTTTGCCGAGGTTGGACTGGCGAAATTCGAAGACACCTGGCTTGCCGCCAAGGATCTGGACGTGGCCATCAACGCCTTTCTTGCCAAGCCGGACGAGGCTGGACTGAAGGCTGCGAGGGCCGCCTGGATCAGGGCGCGCGTGCCCTATCCGCATACCGAGGTTTACCGTTTCGGCAATCCCGTCGTCGACGACTGGGAGGGCCGGGTGAATTCCTGGCCGCTGGATGAGGGGCTGATCGACTATGTCGATGCCTCCTATGGCAGCGAGAGCGACGAGAACGCGCTTTTCACCGCCAACGTGATTGCCAATACCCGTCTGACCGTCGACGGCAAGCCGGTGGATGCCTCCACCATCACGCCGGATCTGCTGGCAAAGACCCTGCACAAGGCCGGTGGCGTCGATGCCAATGTTGCCATCGGCTATCACGCCATCGAATTCCTGCTCTGGGGACAGGACCTGAACGGCACCGGACCGGGGGCAGGCAACCGGCCCGCGACGGATTATGACCTCAAGGCCTGCACCCACGACCATTGCGACCGGCGCGCTGCCTATCTGAAGGCGGCATCCGCCCTGCTGGTCTCCGATCTCAGCGACATGGTATCCAAATGGCAGCCAGGGGGCGAGGCGGCCCGGGTGATCACCGATGACGCCACCAAAGGCGTCAGCGCCATTCTTACCGGCATGGGCTCGCTCTCCTATGGCGAAATGGCAGGCGAGCGGATGAAGCTCGGCGTGCTGCTGCATGATCCGGAAGAGGAGCAGGACTGCTTTTCCGACAATACCCACAATTCCCATCTGAACGATGCGCTGGGCCTCGAGGAGGCCTATATCGGCACCTATACCCGCAGCGACGGCACGAAAATGCAGGGGCCTTCCCTGTCGGCAATGGTGCGGGCAAAGGACAAGGCGCTTGATGACGAGATGCAGGCCAAGCTTCAAAAGACCGTGAACGCCATGCAGGCCATTGCAAAACGCGCCGAAGGCGGCGAAGCCTATGACCAGATGATCGCCGAGGGCAATACCGCAGGCAATGCGCTGGTCAATGACGCCATTGCCGACCTCGTTGACCAGTCGAAGACGGTCGAGCGGATCATCGCGACACTTGGCCTGAGCGGCATCAAGATCCAGGGGTCGAAGAGCCTCGATCAGCCCGAGGCCGTGTTCAAATAGGCGCAGACGACAATCCGCCCTGCCCCGCCTGCGCGCGGCAGGGCCAGACACACAAAGAACGCACCATGCTCAGGCTCTTCCGCCTTTTCTTCATTGCCCTCGGTGTCGCCGGCGCGACCCTTGCGCTGCCCCCCATGGTCAGGGCGGTGGATATTGGCATGGACTGGCGGTCCGACCTGACGCCCGCAGAGCGAGCCAGGGTTGCAGCGACGGTCGCCCCGGCATCGGACTTTGCTGCGGCCGAGCCGTTCGAGACGCTGTCCGGCGGGGCGGCGACATCCATCGAACCGCCCGACCGCAAGGCGTTTTCACACCTTTCCGGCAACCTGCCGACCGATCAGGAAATGCGGTTTCATCTGGGACGGGCGCTGTTTCGCAAGCGCTGGGTTCCCGCCCCCTCCTCGACGCAGGCCTCCGACGGGCTTGGCCCGCTGTTTAATGCCCGCTCCTGCGAAAGCTGCCACCAGCGCGACGGGCGCGGCCATCCGCCGCTTCCGAATGGGGATGCCACCTCCTTCTTCCTGCGGCTGGCGCGGCCTGCGGCGACGCCGGAGGAGAAACAGGCGGTTGCAGCCCATCAGGCGCTGAATTTTCCCGATCCGGTCTATGGCTCCCAGTTGCAGGACAGGGCGATCCCGGGCCTTGCCGCCGAGGGTGCGGTTGCCGTGACCTATGGCGAAAGGCGCGAGGTTCTGGCCGACGGAACCACGGTCAGCCTCCGCGTTCCCCGCTATGCCATCGAACACCCGGCCTATGGACCGCTTGCGCCGGAGACAAACCTGTCGCCGCGCATGACCCAGCCGATGATCGGCCTCGGGCTGGTCGAGGCGATCGATCCCGGCGATATCCTCGCCCATCAAGACCCGGACGACCGCAACGGGGACGGAATTTCCGGCCGTGCCGCCATGGTGCGCGATCACCGGACCGGCAAGCCCGCCCTCGGCCGGTTTGGCTGGAAGGCGCAGAATGCGACGGTGCGTGACCAGACGGCGGCGGCTCTGGCCGGAGACATCGGCATCTCCTCGCCGGATGTGGACCAGCCGCAAGGCGACTGCCAGCCGCGCCAGACCGCCTGCCTGAAACGCCCTGATGGCGTGCAGAAACGACTGGGCAAGACGGAAGCCCCGGACCCGGTCCTGGATCTCCTCACTTTCTATGCGCAGAATCTGGCCGTCCCGGCCCGGCGCAAGGCAAGTTTTGCCGATGTGCTGAAGGGCAAGCAGGTGTTTTACGGGCTCGGCTGCCCCGCCTGCCATGTGCCGAAATACGTGAGCCGCAGGGATGCGGCCTTTGGTCCGCTGTCCTACCAGCTGATCTGGCCCTATTCCGATTTCCTGCTGCATGACATGGGCGAAGGTCTGGCCGATGGCCAGTCGGTGGGTGACGCCAGCGGCCAGGAATGGCGGACGCCACCACTCTGGGGGCTTGGCCTGACGAAGACAGTCAACGGCAACACGTTCTACCTGCATGACGGGCGGGCCCGCACGCTCGACGAAGCCATTCTCTGGCACGGCGGCGAGGCGGCAAAGGCGCGCGATGCCTTCAAGACCCTCAATGCCATCGACCGGCAATCCCTGACCACCTTTCTGGAGTCCATCTGATGCGCCATATCCCCCTGCTTGCCTCGCTCGGCCTCCTCGCGCTGGCGGGACCCGCCTTCGCCACGGATGCACCCGCAAAAGTCGACAGGACCGAGACGGTTCTGGGCCATGTGGTCGATGAGGTGATCCGGCCCGGCTACCACCGCTTTCTCGACAGGACCGTCCAGCTCGGCGACGCCATGAGCGCGCTTTGCGCCGCCCCCTCGCCCGCGGGCGAAGAAAAGGCCCGGGCGGCTTTTGACGAGACGCTCAAAGCCTGGGGGGCCATCGAAATCATCCGCTCCGGCCCGGCGCTGGAGATGAACCGTTTCGAGCGGGTGCTCTATTATCCCGACCGCAAGAGCATCGGCCTGAAGCAGATCCAGGCGATCCTCGCCACCCGGGACGAGACCGCCACCAATGCCGGCACGCTGGCCGGCAAGAGCGTCGGCGTGCAAGGGCTGGGGGCGCTGGAATTCGTGCTCTATGGCACCGGTAACGAGGTGCTGGCGAGCGAAAAGAACGGCCACCGCTGCCGCTACGGGGCGGCCATTTCCGGCAATCTCCACACCATTGCGGGCGAGCTTGCCAGTGCCTGGGACGCGCCCGATGGCATCGGCGACCGCTGGAAGAAGCCGGGACCGCAAAACCCGGCATTCCGCGACGAAAAAGAGGCCGTCACCGAATTGCTCGGCACCATGGTGCATGGCGCCGAAATGGTGCGCGAGCAAAGGCTGAAGGGCTTTTTCCCCGTCACCGACAGCAAGTCCAACCCGAAGGCAGCGCCCTTCTGGCGCTCGGGCAAGACCTGGACGTTGATGACGGCCAATCTCGAAGGTCTCTCGACGCTCTGGAAGAAGGCCCATATGGAAATCCTGCTGAAGGACGACCAGCGCTCGATTGCAAGCTCCATCGGCTTCGTGCTGAAATCGCTCGTTCGCATGGCCCCGACCGTGACGCCCGACATCGAACGGTCGATCACCGACAAGACCGAACGGGCCAAGGTGGATTTCCTGATGCTGAACAGCAAGGACCTGATCGTTCGTCTCGGCGATGATTACGGCAAGGCGCTCGGGCTCGGGGCCGGCTTCTCCTTCTCGGACGGAGACTGACATGGCACAGGGGCCGCTTGTCGACCGCCGCTGCCTGGTCAAGGCGGCAGGCATCGCCTTTCTGGCGGGCCTCGCACCCCGTCAGCTGTTTGCGCTGGAACAAGCCGATGCCGTCTATGCCTCGGCCTTCCGTGCCGAAGATGGCAGTTTTGGCCTTGCGCTGATCAGCGAGCGCGGCGAGATCATTTCCCGCTCGCTGCTGCCATCGCGTGCCCATGGCGTCACCCATTGCCGGGCGACAGGCCGGGTGGCCGCCTTTGCCCGCAGGCCCGGCACCTTCCTGATGGTGACCGATCCGAAAGGTGGCGGCGAGCCCGTCGTGGTCAGCGCCGGGCAAGACCGGCATTTCTTCGGCCATGGCTGCTTTTCGCCGGACGGCCGGTTTCTCTATGCCAGCGAAAACGATTTTTCCGCCAATCGCGGCATGACGGGGATCTATGATGCCGGGGCCGGCTTCCGCCGGATCGGCGAATTCGACAATCACGGCATCGGCACCCATGACATTTCCGTCTCCGATGACGGGCGCATGCTGGTGATTGCCAATGGCGGCATCGAGACCCATCCGGATTTTGGCCGCACCAAGCTCAACCTCGACCATATGCAGCCGTCGCTGGTGCTGCTGGATGCGGCGACGGGAAGCCTGATCGAGCGGCATGACCTGCCCGCAGCGCTGCGGCAATTGTCGACACGCCATGTGGATGTCGATGACAGGGGCAGGGTGTGGTTTGCCTGCCAGTACGAGGGGGCGCGCACCGACAATCCGCCGCTGGTCGGCTCCTTTGCAAAGGGGGAAGACCTCACCTTCCTGTCCCTGCCGGAGACGGTCACCGCCCGGCTTGCCAATTATGTCGGGGCCATCGCCTGTAACCGCCGGGACCACACGGTCGGGCTTGCCTCGCCGAAGCTCGGCTATGCCGTCACCATCGACGCCACCTCGGGTCGGGTGCTCGACGAAAGCTGGATCCGGGATGCAGCCGGCATCGCCCCGGATCGGCGCGGCTTTGCCGTTTCCAGCTACGAGGGCCAGCTTCTCGGCACACAGAGCGCCGTGAACTGGGACCAGCATCTCGCCCGACTTGGATAGGTTCCGGAAGTTTGCGCCCGCCGCTTGTCTGGTCCACCCCGCCGTGCCAAGGTCGCACCGGTTTTGGCAGGGGTAACGGATGGCAGAGGCGGGCGATTTCAGGGGGCGGATAGCAGAGAGTTTTGCACGGCAGGCGGCGATGAAGACCATCGGTGCCGAGCTGACGCGCATCGAACAGGGCACCATCGAAATCGAGATGCCCTTCGATCCGCTGCTGACCCAGCAACACGGCTTCCTGCATGCAGGCATCATTTCCACCGCGCTCGATACCGCCTGCGGCTATGCCGCCTATACCGTCATCGACGACGAGGCCTCGATTCTCACCATCGAATTCAAGATCAACCTGTTGTCACCCGGACGTGGCGAGCGCTTCCTGTTTCGCGGCGAGGTGACCAAGCCCGGCTCGACCATCATCGTTGCCGATGGCCGCGCCTATGCGCTCAGCGACGGGCCCGCCAAGCTGATCGCCTCGATGACCGGCACGATGATGGTGATCCGTGGCCGGGAAGGCATTGCCGGATGAACACGCCGCTGAAGGAGATTGCGGGCCACAGGATCCTGTTCCTGATGGCGGTCGATGCGGAATATGGCCCGCATCTGCGTGCCCGGATCGAGCCAGTGCTGACCGGGGTCGGCCCCGTCGAGGCCGGAATTGCCACCGCGCGGGTGCTGGAAAGCCTGAAGGCGCAGGCAAAGCTGCCCGATCTCGTGGTCTGCCTGGGATCGGCGGGCTCCGCCACCCTTGAACATACCGAAGTCTACCAGATCCGGTCCGTTTCCTACCGGGACATGGATGCATGTCCGCTCGGTTTTGAAAAGGGCCGCACGCCATTTGTCGACCTGCCTGCGGAAATCGAGCTGCCAATCACCATTCCCGGCATCGCACCGGCCCGGCTGTCGACCGGGGCCAACATCATTTCGGGGGCGGCCTATGCCGATATCGATGCGGATCTGGTCGAGATGGAAACCTATGCGGTGCTGCGTGCCTGCCAGCATCACGGCATCCCGCTGATCGGCCTTCGCGGCATTTCCGACGGCAAGGCGGAGCTGAACCGATTGAGCGACTGGACCGGGTATCTGCATGTGGTGGACGAGAAGCTCAGCCGTGCCATCGACCTTCTGTTCGAGGCGCTTGAAACCGGTGCCCTGCAAGGGTTCCGGGGGACAATCGGCACAATAAAACCGCCCCTTCGCCGATGAAGGTGATTGCAAGACCGGGCCTTTTTCTCTAAAGGCTCGCCATGACCCAGACAGCACCTTCCGATACCGTTCTCATCGTCGATTTTGGCAGCCAGGTAACCCAGCTGATCGCCCGGCGCGTTCGCGAAACCGGCGTCTATTGCGAAATCGTTCCCTTCCAGTCCGCCGCCGAGGGTTTTGAGCGGCTGAAGCCGAAGGGTGTCATCCTGTCCGGCAGCCCAGCCTCGACGCTCGACGAAAACAGCCCGCGCGCGCCAAAAATCCTGTTTGACAGCGGCGTGCCGATATTCGGCATCTGCTATGGCCAGCAGACGATGTGCGCGCAGCTCGGCGGCAAGGTCGAGAGCGGCCACCACCGCGAATTTGGCCGGTCCTTCCTCGAGATCGAACAGGATTGCCCGCTGTTTGAAGGTCTCTGGTCGGTCGGGTCCCGCCATCAGGTGTGGATGAGCCATGGCGACCGCGTCACTGCGATCCCGCCCGGCTTCTCGGTCGTCGGCACCTCGCCGAACGCGCCCTTTGCCTTCATCGCCGACAAGAAGCGCAAATATTATGCCGTGCAGTTTCACCCTGAAGTGGTCCACACGCCAGACGGCGCCAAGCTGATTGCCAATTTCGTCCACCATATCGCCGGCATCAAGGGTGACTGGACGATGTCGGCCTATCGCCACCGCGCGGTCGAGGCGATCCGCAAGCAGGTCGGCGACAGGCGCGTCATCTGCGCCCTGTCTGGAGGCGTCGACAGTTCGGTTGCCGCGCTTTTGATCCATGAAGCGGTCGGCGACCAGCTGACCTGCATCCTTGTCGACCACGGCCTGATGCGCAAGGACGAAGCGAAGAACGTCGTTGCGATGTTCGAGCAACATTACAACCTGCATCTCCTGCATGTGGATGCATCCGAGAAGTTCCTCGGCGAACTTGAGGGCGTTTCCGATCCGGAAACCAAGCGCAAGATCATTGGCCGCCTGTTCATCGAGACCTTCGAGGACGAGGCAAAGAAGCTCGGCGGTGCCGACTTCCTCGGCCAGGGCACGCTCTATCCCGACGTGATCGAAAGCGTTTCCTTCACCGGCGGCCCCTCGGTCACCATCAAGTCGCATCACAATGTCGGCGGCCTGCCGGAGCGGATGAACATGCAGCTGGTCGAACCGCTGCGCGAGCTGTTCAAGGACGAGGTCCGGGCACTGGGCCGCGAGCTCGGCCTGCCCGACAGCTTCATCGGCCGCCATCCCTTCCCCGGACCGGGTCTGGCGATCCGCTGCCCCGGCGGCGTGACCCGCGAAAAGCTCGAAATCCTGCGCGAAGCGGATGCGATCTATCTCGACGAAATCCGCAAGGCCGGCCTCTATGACGCGATCTGGCAGGCCTTTGCCGTGCTGCTGCCGGTGCAGACGGTCGGCGTGATGGGCGATGGCCGCACCTACGAATTCGTCTGCGCCCTGCGCGCCGTCACGTCGGTCGATGGCATGACGGCGGATTTCTACCACTATGACATGGAATTCCTCGGCCGCGCCGCCACCCGCATCATCAACGAGGTGCGCGGCATCAACCGGGTGGTCTATGACGTCACGTCAAAGCCGCCCGGAACAATCGAGTGGGAATGATTCGGGGCCATTTTTGGCTATCGCGATCAATCGGCATTGTCCCATCAAAACATTGAAATAAAAAGATTATCTCGCGTTGTCTATCGAGATCAATCGCGGAGCAGCGGTTGGTTCTGGCGTCATGCGTGACGGTATCCGGCAAACTTGCACTTGGCCCAATCCAGCGATACCGTCAGAGGCATTGAAGCCAGTGACGGTATTTTTTCCGCACTAAGCCATTGTAAATCAAGCGATAAAGTTGGCGAAAATGGCCAAAAATCGCCTGACGGTATTTTTCGTAGAGGAGGTCGGTATGCTCACCGATGTTGCCCTTAAGAACCTGAAACCACGCGAAAAAGCCTACAAGGTCACGGACCGTGATGGCCTTTATGTTCAGGTCTCAACCTCCGGGACGCTGACGTTTCGGCTGGACTACCGGCTGCATGGGCGGCGCGAGACGCTCACGCTCGGGAAGTACGGTCCCTCCGGCTTGTCGCTCGCGCGAGCCCGTGAAGCGACGATCGACGCCAAGCGTGCAGTCTTTGAAGGCAGGTCCCCGGCCCAGGAAAAGCAACGCGACAAACGCCGGATCAAAGAGGCCAAGAGCTTTGGTGAGTTTGGTGAGCGCTGGTTGGTGAAGGCGCCGATGGCAGACAGCACCCGCGCGATGCGGCGTTCGATTTTCGAACGAGAGCTTCTGCCAGTCTGGAAGAATCGGCTGCTGACAGAAATCACGCCGGATGACCTGCGCGCCCACTGCGGTAAGATCGTCGATCGCGGCGCTCCCGCGACTGCGATACATGTCCGCGACATCCTCAAGCAGATCTACGGGTTTGCGATCTTGCACGGCGAGAAGGTTGCCAATCCGGCCGACGATGTCGGCCCCGCCTCGATCGCGACGTTCGTTCCAAAGGACCGGTCGCTGTCGCCCACGGAAATCCGCGTGATGCTCAAGCAGCTCGACCATGTGGCAACGCTGCCAACGATCCGACTCGGGATGCGCCTCTTCCTGCTGACAATGGTGCGCAAGAGCGAGCTGCAGGATGCGGTCTGGGACGAGGTCGACTTCGAGAACGCTGTGTGGACGATCCCCAAACAGCGCATGAAGCGATCCAAGGCGCATAACGTCTATCTCTCGCAGCAATGCCTCGACATCATGATCGCGTTGAAGACCTGCGCGGGCAACTCGCGCTACCTTCTGCCGTCTCGGTATGATGCGGATGCGCCGATGTCCCGGGCGACCTTCAACCGCGTCACCTATGCCGTCGTTGATCGCGCGAAGAAGGAAGGCTTACCGCTGGAGCCGTTCACGGTACATGACTTGCGCCGGACCGGATCGACCCTGCTCAACGAACTGGGGTTCAACAGTGACTGGATCGAAAAGTGCCTGGCCCATGAAGATGGGCGGTCCTCGCGGGGAGTCTACAACAAGGCGGAATACGAGCATCAGCGGCGGCATATGATGCAGGAATGGTCTGATATCATCGATGCCTGGGTCGCGGGGCAGAAGCGCGTGCCGGTCCTGATTCCGCCATCGATGCCTATGCTCGCGCCTGATCCGGCGCTTTGACGGGACGCGCCTTGCGCTTGCGTACATCGGGATGCGGCGCCCGGTCGATGGGTGATCGCCGGGCTGTCGCTAGGCGCTCGGTCAGCCAGGCTTCGACCTCGGCCAGATCCCACACCACACAGCGCGGGGTGAGCGCAAAGCGACGAGGGAATTCGCCGCGCTGTTCCATCTCATAGATGGTGGTGTCGGCCAGCGGTACGATCTGCCGAAGCTCATGGCGGCGGATCATCCGCTTTTTGAGGGCCTCAGATTTCATCGACATAACTCTACTCCAACGAGATTGGCGTCTGATGCCGATTGGAGCCGATAGACCCGACATGAAAAGAGCGAACGCTCCGGCGTAGGGCTCGCGGCGGCAATGGCGTGCAAATCGGCGGGGTCGTGCTTGTCGTCCGGTAGCCGTTAGTCAGGCGCGAGGGGCAGTCCGTCGATCGCCGCGACGGCGTCAACAAGCTGTCGTCGCAGGCTCGCCAGACCGATCGCCAAAACCAAGTCTTGCCGATCCGCCAGGCTGAGCATCGTGCGGAGGACGAGATCAGAGTGTCGCATCAGGATTACCAGGTTCCCCCCGCTGGGGCTGTTCTTGCCCTCGAACCAATTCCGAACCGCGCGCTCGTTTGAGCGCGTGAGCTGCGCCACGGTCTTGTGGGCGGAGGGGGTGTTGCCGAATTCCGCCTTCAGCGCCGCGGCGATCGCGGCGGCGAGCGGCTCGTTTGGCTGGGGCGACGGAAAAGAGTTTCCAGTTTTCGACTGAAGTTTTCGGTCTTTCTCGGAGAACGACATTCGTCCTGACTCCCAATAGATTTGGTGGGAAGTCGAACCTGTCCGCTCGGAGCCTAAACGAAAGCAGCCGGTGTGATGAACTTATCGGAGTCGGTCACTGCTGAAGCATCGCCGCGACCTCCGGTGCGCGCTGCGCAGTATGTCCGTATGTCGACGGAGCATCAGAAATATTCGACCGAGAACCAGGCCGAAATCATCGCCCAATACGCCGCTCGGCGTGGCTTCGAGATCGTGAAGACCTACGAGGACTCGGGCAAAAGCGGCCTTCGGCTCGATGGTCGGTTATCGCTTCAGCAGCTCATCGCCGACGTGCGAAACGGTCAGACCGACTTCAAGGCGATCCTGGTCTATGACGTGAGCCGCTGGGGCCGGTTTCAGGACGCAGATGAGAGCGCCTATTACGAGTTCATCTGCCGGGAAGCGGGGATCGCCGTTCAATACTGCGCCGAGCAGTTCGAGAATGATGGCAGCCTGAGCGCGACGATCATCAAGAGCATGAAGCGGGCGATGGCTGGCGAATATAGCCGTGAGCTGTCGGTGAAGGTTTTCACCGGCCAGTGCCGGTTGATCCGCCTCGGTTTCCGTCAAGGCGGCGCAGCGGGCTTTGGCCTACGCCGCTATCTCGTAGATGAGCATCGCCAGCCCAAAGCGGTCCTCAATCATGGAGAGCAGAAGAGCCTGCAAACGGACCGGGTCGTGCTGAGGCCGGGGCCACCTGAAGAGATCGAGGTGGTCCGGCGTCTCTACCGGATGTTCGTCGTACAGCGCCGCACCGAAACGGAGATCGCCGCAGCCCTCAATGATGAGGGCATCCTCACCGATCTTGGTCGGCCATGGACGCGCGGAACCGTTCACCAGGTGCTGACCAATGAAAAGTACATCGGCAACAACGTCTACAATCGGGCGTCCTTCAAGCTGAAGGCGAAGCGGGTGGTGAACACGCCCGATATGTGGGTCCGGGGTGATGGGGCTTTCGAGGCGATCGTCGAGCGTGATTTCTTCGAGGCGGCCCAGCGGATTATCCAAGAGCGCAGTCGCCGCTTCACCGACGAGGAGCTTCTTGGTCGGCTGTCTGCTTTGCTGGTCGAAAAGGGCTGGTTGTCTGGGCTCGTGATCGACGAGGTCGAGGACATGCCGTCCAGCTCGACGTTCCGACACCGTTTCGGAAGCCTGGTGCGCGCCTATCAGCTTGTCGGGTACGCCCCCTCGCGGGACTATCGCTACGTTGAGACCAATCGAACGCTGCGGACACTGCATCCCGATGTCGTGGCACAGGTCATCGCCGACATTGGCGCGGCCGGCGGCACGGTGCGCCGCGACCCCGTCACCGACCTACTGCATATCAATGACGAGTTCACGGCCTCGCTGGTGATCTCTCGGTGCCACATCAGCCCCGCCGGCGGGCTGCGCTGGAAGGTGCGCTTCGACAGCGGGTTGAGGCCCAGCATCACCATCGTGGCGCGGATGCAGGAAGATAATGCCGCCATACACGACTACTACTTGCTGCCATGGCTGGACGTCGGCGCCACGCCGAATCTGCGGCTCGCACCAGAGAACGGCATCCTGCTCGATGCCTACCGCTTCGATACCTTGGAGGCGTTTTTCGATCTGACGCGCCGCGTGCCGCTGAAGGTTGCCGCATGAGCGCGCCGCCCCCCGAAATCCGCTCGGTGCCGGTCGATCTGATCACCATTCTCAATCCGCGGGTACGCAACAAGCGGATCTTCCAGGAGCTGGTGAATAGCATTGCCCATCTCGGGCTGAAGAAGCCGATCACGGTCAGCCAGCGACCCGGAAAGACGCGGTTTGACCTGGTGTGCGGTCAAGGTCGCCTTGAGGCCTTCATCGCGCTCGGCCAGACCGAAATCCCGGCCATCGTGATCGATGCGGCCGAGGAAGATTGTTACGTTATGAGCTTGGTCGAGAACCTGGCGCGGCGCCAGCACAGCCCATTGGAACTGGTTCACGCCATCGGCGCACTGAGCGCCCGGGGCTATTCGCACCCGGAGATTGCCGCCAAGGTCGATTTCTCCGTCGAGTATGTCAGTGCGATCTGCCTGTTACTCGACAATGGAGAGGAGAAGCTGATCGCGGCGGTCGAGCGCGGCGTCATCCCGCATTCGATCGCCATGGAGATCGCCCGCGCCAAGGAAGGCGAGGTTCAGCAGGCGTTGGCGCAGGCCTATGAGGAAAAGTCGATCCCGGGCAATCAGGTGCTCGCGATCCGGCAGATCATCGAACAGCGCAACACCAGCGGCAAGCAGCTCCACAAGCGCGGATCGCGGGTTGGTCGCACCCAAAAGCCGGTCACATCGGAGAGCCTGATCCGCGCCTATCAGCGCGAAACGGAGCGGCAGAAGCTGCTGATCAAGCGCGCCTCCTTGGCGCGCAGCCGGTTGCTGTTCGTCGCCAACGCGATGCGGCGTCTGCTGGCCGACGATCATTTCGTGACGCTGCTGCGCGCGGAGGGGCTGAGCACCTTGCCGCGCGCACTGGCCGAGCGGATCGGACCGACGAAGGCGTAAGATGTCCGATACGGTCAAAATCGCCTTCGAGCGCAAGATCCTAGCTCTCCCGATCGGTGAGCTCTTGGCGACCAAGGCGCTGCCGGCGGGTGTGCGTGAGTCCGTCAAATATCGCCGGATCGCGGCATCTGTTGCGGAAGTCGGGCTAATCGAGCCGCTGTCGATCGCGCGCCAGAAAGGCGGCAGCTACCTTCTCCTCGACGGACACATGCGGCTGGATGCCCTGCGGTTTCTTGGTGCGGCCGAGGCCCCTTGCGTTGTCGCCGACGACGACGAGTCCTTCACCTACAACAAGCGGGTCAACCGGCTGGCGACGATTCAGGAACACTACATGATCGTGCGCGCGCTTAATGTCGACGTGAAGGTGATCCGCCAGCGCCGCCATCTGCTGGCAGGGATCAGCGGGGATGTCGCGGAGCTGCTGAAGGACAAGCCGGTTGGGCACCACGCCTTCCAGAAGCTGCGCAAGATGAAGCCGATCCGTCAGCTCGAGGTGGCCGAACTGATGGTGTCGGCGAACAATTATACGGTCAGTTATGCCAAGGCGCTCCTGGCGACCTCGAAGCCGTCAGATCTGCACAAGCCTGACGAACTCAAGAAGGCGACGGGGTTGTCGGCCGAGCAGATGGGGCGTCTCGAACGGGAGATGGCGTCGGTGAGTGAGGACTATAAGGAGCTTGAGGTCTCCTATGGCGACGACATGCTGGTCCTGGTCGTGGCGTCCGGCTTTATCGAGCGCTTGCTGGCGAAGCCTGAGATCGAGGGATTTCTGGCAGGGCGGCACCCTGAATTTCTGGAGAATTTCCGCGCCATCGTGCAGGCCACCTCGCTCGATCAATCGACGACGCCCTGACAGTTCAAGCTTGGGGACCGGGACCCAGAAGCGCCGGGACCGTCGGAGAAGCCGCCGCGAGGGGCGGATCAAGGGCGGTGGCGGGGATGGCGGCGAACCCGCTCGGAGCCCGCTAGGCCAGTCGTCATAGGGCTGGCTGCGTGCCGTTCGCGGCATGACTGTTCTGGAGCGCGCCGATCATTCCGGGTCGGCGCGCTCCAACTACTCTTCGCGTCGGAATTATCGCGCATCTCAGATGCGCGATAATTCTTGCACGCGAAGCCGGATGGTGGGATTAACGCGCATCTGAGATGCGAGATAATCCTATGGCTCTTCATTTGGTCGGTGAGACAATTGACGCCAAGCGCGCCCATCAGCGCGCGCAGGCCGGCGAGTTGATCCAGCTCGTGCGTGGGATTTACGTCGACGACCAAGGGGATATCGAGGCGACGATCCTCGGTCATGCGGTCCGGATTGCACACTATCTCTATCCCAACGCCTATCTGTCGTCGGCGAGTGCAGCGCTACTCGCGCCGACGCCCGACGGGCGGCTGTTTATCAGCGGCCGCCGCAACCAGCGCACGCGGTTGCGGACGCTCGAGATCATCCAGAACGAAGCGCCGAAGCATCCATCGACGGCGATCGCTGTCATCGGCGACGACTTGGGCGAATTGCGCATCGATGCCTCATCACCGCGCCAGCGCTTTCTCGAAGCGTTCCGCCTGCGCAGCGAACATGCGAGCGCGGTTACCGCCGACATGCGTGCGCAGATGGCGGCGCGTCTGGTGGAGGAGCATGGGACGCCCCAAGCCGCGGCCGACGCCGTCTGGGTGCTGGCGCGTGAGAACGAATGGTATCGCGAAGGTGAAGGCGCCGAACGCTTTCTGCTAGCTCAGCCGGGCGTTGCCAAGGCGCCGGTCAACAAGGCAGCGCTCGATCTCCTCGTCGCCTGGCACGGTGAGCCGCTCGGCCGGCTGACCCACGATGGATTTGAATGGCGCTGGAAGCCGGGGCGTCGAGCGGGACCGGCCCTCGTGCGCGAAACCACACCGGGCAAGCTGCCGGCCTTCATCGAATCGCTGCTTCCCGAGGGCTGGCTGGCGCAGGTTCTCCACGAACGCGATGAACGCGAGGCGCTCCGGCGCGGACGGCGATATATGTCGAACATCGTCATCGTCGAGGGTCGAGAGGAACTGGCGGCGCTGCCTGCTGACATTCTCACGACAACACTGGCTGGATACATCGACGCCGGTCGCTTCACGGGCCGCTACGCCGGTCCGGCGCGGGGCGAGATCGAGGAGACCTTCGAGCAGAACCTGGCGCGCATCTTCGCACGCGCGGAAACGCCGCGCCTGTCGGGCGTCCAGATCAAGGCGCCGATGAGCCTGATGCCTGATGGCGCCCTCGTTCCGGCCATCGATCAGCCGTTCACCCATATCCTCAAGCCCGCCGGTACGGCGGGCTTCGAGACGTTGCCGGTCGTCGAGTGGCTTTGCCTGGAGCTTGGCCGCTCGGCCGGGTTCGATGTGCCCGACGCCGCGCTGCTGGAGATGCCCGACGGCATGTCGCCTGCACTGGTCGTCGAGCGGTTCGATATTCGTCGCGGGCCAGCGGATCAGCGGCGTCTGGCGATGGAGGACTTTTGCTCCATTCTGGACCTTCCCGCATCCGCCAAATACGACGGAACGATCGAGCGGATGGCGCGCGGCCTACGACCGCTGTCAACTGATCCGGCCAGCGATCTCGATATCCTGTTTCGCCGCGCCGTGTTCGCCTGGCTCATCGCCGATGGCGATATGCACCTCAAGAATCTCGCTGTGCTAAAAGTCGCCGAGGTGGATGCCAAGGCCTTCACGAGCGTGCGCTTCGCGCCGCTCTACGACGCCGTCACCACGCGCGTCTTCCCGGGTTTGGGGGGCGATCGGATGGCGCTCAAGCTCAACGGCAAGGATGACCGTCTGACGCGCCAGGACTTCCTCGCGCTGGCGCGGACAATCGGCGTATCCGCCGGAGATGCCGAGACTGCGATTGCGGACCTGACCGCGCGTGTGGCCGAACGGGCGCAGGGGCTTCAGCTACCTGTCTTCGCGGCCGAGGCTGAGGCCGCCAAAACAGCGCAGGGCAAGGTGATCGCCTTGGTCGGGGAACGCTGCACGGCACTTGCCGCTGAAGGCGACTGAGCGGCGCGACGTCACGGTTGGAGCCGGATTTGCAGGTCGGCGAGATCTTCCGCCGCCATGGCGGTTCCCATGAGGCTGTGAAGATACTCCAGCAGGTCTTCCTGACGCGGTTGCCCGAACGCGAGGCGATAGACGGTCAGGCTTCGCTTGAGCCACTCGAGTCGTCTGACCTCGCGGCTGAACGGGAGCATGGGCACGCGGCGTTCGACCTTCACCGGGCCTTCGTAAATCCAGTAGGGAATGAGGTCAGAGTCATTCTCGGTCTCGGCGCGAGCTGCGTCGAACATGATCTGCCAGGGATCATCGTGATCTCTCTCGCGCCCACGCACCACGTCGACCTGCCGATGCGCCAGATTTAGGCGGATGGCGTGACCTTTGAAGCGGTGGACACGCCCCTCGCGCTGCTCGAGATCGACAGGATTTCCGGGCAAGTTCCAGTGATAGAGCCGATAGCAATAAGGGTGAAAGTCGAGGCCTTCCTGTCCGACGGAGGTCGTGGCAAGCGCGAAGGGTCGGAACGGTGAGTTGAAGGCGTCGCGAACGCTGGAGAGGCGTGCGGCCCCGCCTTCCTCGTCCTTGTAGTCGGCCAGGCGCATGGCGAAGCGCCCGCGCATCTGAAACTTGTTGATCACCAGCTTCTTACCGTCGACCGTCGGATCCTCAACATCGATCTGCGAGGGGCGAATGGCCAACGCCTCCGAGATCGCCTTGCTGATCCCAGCGATACGATCAACGGCTGGCTTGGCGCCCAAGCCCTCGGCGTCGAGCAGATAGTGGACGTACTCGTCGAGAACGGCCTGAAGGTTATGCTCAACGCCGTAGGTAAGCACCTGGCGCCAATAGCGATCATCGTCGTCCTTGCGGAGGAGGGCGACGGCATCGTGCTGGTTGAAAAGCGTGCGGAAACCCCAGGAGATCTGGTTCGCCGCCTTCAGCAGTCGATGATCGTCCCAAGCGAGATCGGGCGCGATCCGGTGCAGGGAGCGCAGCGCACAGACTGCGGGGCTGCCGAGAGCGACATCGACCAGGAGGTCAATCAGCGTGTCCGGTACGGGTCCAAAGGTGCGTTCGGTCGTCACAGTCCGCAGTTCGGCGACATGCTCCTTGAAACCCTCTTTGTTGCCGAGGAGGGCGAAGCCGGAAGGCGAGTCGACCCAGGCGACGGAGCTGGCTTTCGCCATGGCGTCGATGACGGCCGGGGCAGCCCATTCCCAATCGCGGCCATCTGCGGTGTCGCCTGACCGCTCGGCGAGTGCGGCGACGCTCTCGCGCAAGCGGTCGGCGACGGCTTTACGCATGGCTTCGACCGACAGGGTCTCGTTCGACGCTCCAAAGATCGCAAGAGGGTCGGCAAGGCGCGCCAAGGTCGGCGACGGATAGACCAGGTGCATTGCCCGCATGGCGACAAGTCGCCCTTGGTTTTGCCGGAACTGGATGGGGCGTGGGCGAACATGACCGAAATATCGCTGCCCCGAAGCGCCGACACCCATACGCCGTTCGGCTTCGTAGGACAGGATTGACGCGATCGCATCGGGCACCATCGACCAGGACGAGAAGATCAGCGCCTTGGTCAGTGGCGGCCCGGATCGCTCGGGACCGTAATAGGGTAGGGATGGCGGAATCCACAGATGTTGATCGAGACCATCGCCGAACACGTCATCCATGACGCCGCGCATCCGACCGTTAGCGGGTTCGAGCGGCTCGTAGGCGTCAAGCCGGTCGCGATCGAGCATGGCAGGCCGTGCGCGTTCGATGGCCGACGAACCCGCCGCCACCGACCAGCACCGCATCGCCAGCGGCTGAGCGCAGTTCGGCAAGTGTTACCCCCGCTGCGCGCAGGCGGTCAGGATCGACGAGGATCTGCAACTGCCGGTCGCGCAGGCCCCAGATCGCGACATTGGCGACCCCAGGCACCGCCATCAACCGTGGCCGGACCGTCCAGCGCGCCAGCTCCGAGATCTGCATCTGATCAAGCTTGGTCGAGGTAATGCCGATCTTCATCGCACGACTGGTCGATGAAAGCGGTGGCAGCATGACTGGCGGCCGGGCTGCGGCGGGAAGGCGCGCCTGGGCCTGCGTCACGCGCTCCTGCACCAATTGGCGCGCGCGGATCACATCGGTGCCGCGCTTGAACAGGATCTGGACTGAGGACAGCCCCAGCACCGATTTTGAGCGCAGCGTCGCAAGGTCAGGCACGCCGCTCACCGCCACCTCGATCGGGACGGTGACCAGACTTTCGACTTCTTCGGTCGACATGCCCGGCGCTTCGGTCTGCACCTCGACCATTGGCGGCGCGAATTCCGGAAAGACGTCGAGCGGAACGTCGCCAGTGGCGCGCAAGCCGAGGACTACGAGCAGCGCCGCCATGGCGATCACCAGCACGCGCTGGGTCAGCGCGGCGCGAACCAGCCAGGCAAGCATCAATGCGGCGTCCCGAACTCGGTGCCGAAAAGCTCGGCGGCCCCGTCGGTCACGACCTCCATCCCGCGTTCAAGCCCGCGGGACAGCAAGGCGCGGTCGCCGGCGACGCTCGCAACTTCAATCCGCTGGCGGACATAGATATTTGGCGCGGTGCGCCGGTAGACCCACTCACCGCCATATATATCCCGGACTATCGCCCCGGTCGGTACGGATAGCCCGGCGTCCGTTCCGCCAAGCGGTAGCGCGACAGCTACCCGCTGTCCGACACGATAGGTGCGGTCGCGGTTGTCGAGAGCGAAGAACAGGTCAACGGTCCCCGCTGTCGCATTCGCCGACGGTGGCGCCTGGACGGCGCGTGCGCTGCGCGGTGGACCGGCAGCGTCTCCCAAGGGCCGTACGGTAGCCGCCCGACCCTTCTCAACGCTGCCAATGTCAGTCCCAAATACGGGTACGCGGACCCACAGCGTCGCTTGATTTCCCATTGCGCCCACTGAAGGCCCAAGCAATCTCCGCTGCGCCTGCGCGGCATCTGCCACGGCGCGTGCCGTCGCTAATCCCGCCGCTGCTTCATCGCGGGCGCGCACGCTGCCCGCTTCTTCCCGGACCAGCGCATCGGCTCTGGCAAGGGCGATGCGAGCGAGACGAACGAGTGCCTGGGTTCGAGCAACCTCACCATCGGCTGCTGCCTGGCTGGCGCCGATCTGGGCAATGTTGCTGGTCGAGCCCGTAGGGACGCCGCCCGCGCCGGATGGCGGCACGACGATTTCTCCGCTCGTCTCGCGCGTCCGCTCCGCGCTGCCGCCCTCGATCCGCACGACGCGAATGCCAAGTCGCTGTTGGGCTTGAGACGTTAGCGTAAGCTTCAGGAGGTCGGCCTCATGGGCAACCGCTTCAGCCTTGGCCGGTGCGACAGGCTTCGCCGAAGGTTCGCTGCCGCATCCGTGGAGCAAAACTATGGGCAACAACAATGCAGGGTGGAGGGCGCGCGTCATCGCACATGCATAGGACAGCGCGATTGGGGCCAGCTTGGCAGTTCTATACAAAACCCCAATGTCGAGGCTGGCCGGTTTGGATGCGGCAGAATGGGCGTAGACGCGCTGCAAAGGTGCTTGAAGGAAACCCAATGTCTATGACGAACCAGGCCCGAGCCGCACTTATCAAAGTGCCCGCCATCACGTTGGGATTCTGGATCATCAAGATCCTGGCGACCACCCTTGGTGAAACAGCCGGCGACACTGTCAGCATGACGCTGAACCTCGGCTATTTGGTGGGCAGCGCGATCTTTCTAGGCGTGCTTGTCGCGCTGGTTGCTTGGCAGATTGCCGCAACACGCTATCGACCGGCGCTTTATTGGGCGACGATCATCGCATCGACGACTGCGGGCACAATGATGGCTGATTTCGCCACCCGCTCCCTCGGAATTGGATACGCGGGAGGGTCAGCGCTCTTGTTGACGCTCGTACTACTCTCCCTTTTCGCCTGGTATCGGGCGCTCGGCTCCATATCAGTTGAAACGGTCCATGAGCCGCGTGCAGAGCTGTTTTACTGGGTCACGATCACAATATCCCAGACGCTCGGCACTGCGCTTGGCGACTGGCTCGCTGACACCGGCGGCCTGGGCTACCTCGGTGCCGCGGCAATCTTTGCTGCCGCGCTTTCGCTTTTGGCAGCGGGATATTTCGCGACGAATATCAGCCGGGTCACGCTTTTCTGGTCTGCTTTTATCCTGACGCGTCCGCTGGGCGCGGCCGTGGGAGATTTCCTCGACAAGCCGCTCGATCATGGAGGCTTGGCATTCAGCCGGCCACTGGCATCAGTTGTGCTCGCGATCGCAATTGTTGGGCTTGTGGCCCTCTTTCAGAAAAGCGCAACGAAGGCACCTTCGAAATAGGCGCCACCGGAGACCGCCGGGCCGAGATCGGCTAGTAGGCCAACAACGGTAACCATGTTGGTTTTCTGGTGACCGCATTCGTTGTTATCTGTATGCCTCTTTGACGCGGCCTGTGACGGTATTTTTTCGGTGCTTCTTCCTGATCTGAGCTCAAAGGCAATCGACCACATATGCGACGAGTGGCGCGAAAGGTGGCGATTGACCCGGAAACGTGGGTTTCAAAAAGGAGGGCGAATTCTCCAATGATATCAACAGCCCGACTTTTTGTTGGCGCCTTCGACGGTATCGCGGCCGCACAAAAATATTTTTCCGTTTAATATCATGTTCTTACGTTTATGGTGAATAATCGAGTGGGAATAGGGCCACGCCACCGTCAGGGTTGAGGAAGGGTAGGAATGCACAGGCTTTTTGATCTTTCCGGCCAGGTGGCGCTGGTGACGGGCGCGGGCAGCGAAGAGGGGATCGGGTTTGCCAGTGCCCGGCTGCTCGGCGAACTTGGCGCGACACTTGCCATCACCGCCACCGGTCCGCGCATCGAGGACCGGGCGGAGGAATTACGGGCGGCGGGGCTTGCCTGCACGGCGCTTCGGGCCGATCTCACGGATCGCGGCGCTGTCGCCGACCTCGTTGCCAGCATCATCGGCGCATTTGGCAAGATCGACATTCTGGTCAACAATGCCGGCATGGCGATGGAAGGGGCACCGCTGAAATCAGCGGCTTTCCACAAGCTTTCCCCGGAGAGCTGGGACCGGGCGATGGAGCGCAACCTCACCACCTGCTTCAACATGACGAGACAGGTTCTGCCGGGGATGGTGGAGCGTGGCTATGGCCGGATCGTCAACATGTCGTCGGTCACCGGCCCGCTGGTCAGCATGCCGGGCGAAGCAGCCTATAGCGCTGCCAAGGCCGCCATGGTGGGGATGAGCCGCAGCATCGCGCTGGATGTCGCCAAAAGCGGCGTGACGATCAACAATGTCGCGCCCGGCTGGGTGGCGACCGCTTCGCTTGCCAAATTCGAGGCGCGCGCCGGGCGGGCGACCCCGATGGGCCGGTCCGGCACGCCGGAAGAAATGGCGGCCATGGTCGCCTTTCTCAGCAGCCCCGGCGCGGGCTATGTCACCGGCCAGATGTTCGTCGTCGATGGCGGCAACTGCCTGCAGGAACTCAAGGGCTAATTCCGTCCCAGCGTTCGCCGCAGCCCTTCTTCCAGTGTCAGGGGCGGCTGCCAGCCGAGCACCGTGCGCGCAAGGCTGCTGTCGACCTCGAGCGAGCCGAACAGACGTCTGGCGATGCCTTTCCGGCCGATCAGAACCAGCCCCATCTTCAGCAGTGTCACCGGCACCGGCAGCAGCCGGGCTTTCTCACCACGGGCCGCAGCAATCGCCCGGATCAGCTCGGCCAGCGACAAGGCAGGCTCGTCGGCAAGCAGGAATGTCCGGTTGCCCGCCTGCGGATGGCGGATCGCCGCCAGAATGAAATCGGCGAGGTTGCCGACATGGAGGAGCGAGCGGCGATTGCGGACGAGGCCGAAGGGGAGCGGCAGGCCAGATGTCGCCAGCCGGACCAGACTGGCGAAATTGGCCTTGACGCCCGGCCCATGGATCAGCGGCGGGCGGATGATGGTGATTTCCATGCCGGTTCGGGCACCGATCGCCTTCAACGCCTCTTCCGCCTCGAGCTTCGACACTCCATAGGCATCGTCGGGGCGGGGCAGGCTCTCCGCCGTGAAGGGTTTGCCAGGCACGGTTTCCTCGCCATTGACCTTGATCGAACTCATGAAGATGAAACGCCGGACGCCTTGGCGGGCCGCTTCCTCGGCAAGACGCACGCTCGCCGCCACGTTGATCTCCCGGTACACGGCCAAGGGATCAGAGGCGGTCTCGCGCATCACATGGGTGCGGGCCACCAGATGGACGACGGTTTCAACACCGGAAAGGGCTGAATCCCAGTCCGTCGTCGCGGAAAATCGGCCTACGGGCAGGAAGCCGTCCCGGGCGCTGCGGCTGACAGCCCTGAATTCAATATCCGCTGCCTTCAGCGCCTCGAGCAGCGCCGTTCCGACAAAACCCGTTCCACCCGTCACCAGGATCATGCCTTGGCCTCTTTATCTCTCCGGAGATGGCGGGACGCATAGCATGATTTGGCCGCCATGCCACCGCGATCACGCCGGTTTGCGCCCGACACCTGAGGCAAGTACCGCGCCGCCGATGACCAGCACCGCCGAAAGCAGCAGTCGCAGCGAAGCCGGTGCCGCCCCCGTCAGCACCAGAAGTGCCGTGGAGAGCACCGGGGCGGCATAGGACAGGGTGCCGAGAAGCGCGATCTGACCGTGCTTGGTCGCATGATCCCAGGCTAGGAAGGCGAGCCCGACCGGTCCAAGCCCCAGTGCGAGGATCGCCGCCCATTGCAGCGACACGGGCTTTACCGTCGGTTCAAGGCCCAGATGGCAGGCGAAAGCCGCCAGCGCCACCGCGCCGCAGACGCCGACCAGCATGCCGCTCGGCGTCTTCTGGAAACGCCGGTTGAGGACCGAATAGCCCGACCAGGTGAAGGCGCAACCGAGCGCTGCCAGGTATCCCAGGGCCGATCCCTCACCGGTAAAACCATCGCCCTTGCCGAGGATGATCAACGCCGTCCCGGCAAAACCCAGCAATCCGCCCGCCACATGGAAGATCCGCAGCCGCTGGCCGGGCAGCAGGGCGGAAAACAGCACGATCAGCAGCGGCCAGAGATAGGCAATCACGCTCGCCTCGCCGACGGGCGCCTGTTGCAGGGCATAGAAATAGAGGGCGTGATAGAAGAACAGGCCGGCAAAGTCGGTGAGCCAGGGGGCCAGCGGCTGCCAGAGCTCGCAAAGGCCTGCCCGCCCGCGAAGGCCGAGGGCGACCATGCCGCCGAGCCAGGCAATGGCAAAGGTCAGCGCCATCAGTTCGAAGGGCGGTATGGCCCCGGCGGTGGCGGTAAAGAGGGCCAGCATGGCCCAGAGCAGGATGGCAATGATGCCGACCAGCGTTGCGCGATTTTCCCCGGTCATGCCTTCCCCCTGCCACCCATTCCAGTCCCTTGAAGCGGGAACCATTGCACGCGTTCTCGCCAGATCCCGCGCTTCGGCGCGCCATGCAAGGGGGTAACATGCGGCGCCGTGCTTTGGCAAAAGCTTGCGACCCCGTCAGGGCCAGAATTGCGGGCTTTCGCGCCTGGGCGCAATCGGCCTAGAATGAAAAAGATTCGTCTGCCATTTTTCGATCCCGAAAGGCCTTTACATGCCCGCATCCGTCGACCCCGAAAAGCTTGAGAAACTGGCCGAAGTGGCGATCCGCATCGGGTTGCAATTGCAGGAGGGCCAGGATCTGGTGATCACCGCGCCGATAGCTGCCCTGCCGCTGGTCCGGCTGCTGACCACGCAGGCCTACAAGGCCGGTGCGGGTCTGGTCACGAGTTTCTATGCGGATGAAGCCTGCACGCTGGCGCGCTACCGGCATGCCCGGGACGCCAGTTTCGACCGGGCCTCGGGCTGGCTCTACGAAGGCATGGCGAAAGCCTATGATGCGGGTGCCGCGCGTCTGGCCATTGCCGGCGACAATCCCATGCTGCTTGCGGCGGAAGACCCGGCCCGGGTGTCGCGCGCCAGCCGCGCCAATTCGGCGGCCTACAAGCCGGCGCTGGAGAAGATCTCCAATTTCGAAATCAACTGGAACATTATTGCCTATCCGAGCCCGTCCTGGGCGAAACTCGTCTTTCCCGATCTGCCCGAGGAACAGGCGGTACATCAGCTGGCCGAGGCGATCTTTGCCGCCTCGCGGGTGGATGTCGCCGATCCGGTTTCCGCCTGGCGCGACCACAATGCCAATCTCGCCCGCCGCTCGGCCTGGCTGAACGGCGAGCGCTTCGATGCGCTGCACTTCACCGGCCCCGGCACCGATCTGAAGGTCGGGCTTGCCGATGGCCACGAATGGCACGGCGGCGCCACCACCGCCAAGAACGGCATCCTGTGCAATCCCAACATTCCGACCGAAGAGGTGTTCACCACGCCGCATGCGCTGAAGGTGGAGGGGCATGTCTCCAGCACCAAGCCGCTCTCCCACCAGGGCAGCCTGATCGACAATATCCGGGTGCGGTTTGAAGCAGGGCGGATCGTCGAGGCGAAGGCGAGTCGGGGCGAAGAGGTGCTGAACAAGGTGCTCGACACGGACGAGGGCGCGCGGCGTCTCGGCGAAGTGGCCATCGTGCCGCATTCCTCGCCGATTTCGGCAAGCGGCGTGCTGTTCTACAACACCCTCTTCGATGAAAACGCCTCCTGCCATATCGCGCTTGGCCAGTGCTATTCGAAATGCTTCGTCAATGGCGGAGCGCTTTCGGCAGACCAGATCAAGGCACAGGGCGGCAATTCCAGCCTGATCCATATCGACTGGATGATCGGCTCGGGTCAGGTCGATATCGACGGTCTGCGTGCCGATGGCAGCCGGGTGCCGGTGCTGCGCCGCGGCGAATGGGCCTGAGATGACCCTGCTCGGCGTGATCGGCGGCACCGGCTGGCTGGGGCGGGCGATGCTGCTGCCCGCGCTGGAACAGGGCATTCTCGATCCCGCCGCGCTGTGGATTTCGAGCCGGACCGACAAGGGCCGGGATGCTTTTGCCCGCTGGCCGCAGATCCGCTTTACGGCGGACAATCGGGCGCTCGCCGCCCGTTCGGATGTCGTGCTTCTGTCGGTCCGCCCGGAAGATGGCGACGGGCTCGATCTCGACCTCCCGGGAAAACTGCTGCTCTCCGTCATGGCAATGGTGGATGCGGGAGAGCTTGCCGGCCGGTTCTCAAGCCAGCGGATCGTGCGGGCGATGCCGAATGCCTGCGCGGAGATCGGCCTCTCCTTCACGCCGCTGCTGTTCAGTCACGCCTGCACGGCGGCGGACCGGGACTTTGCCACGCGCCTGTTTGCCGCCTCGGGCGAGGTGGTCGAGGTCAAGAGCGAGCGCGAGCTTGCCTGTCTCACCGGATTGACCGGATCTGGTCCCGCCTATCTGGCAGCCTTTGCGGATGCGATGCTTGCCGCCGCCACAAGGCTGGGCCTTGCACCGGAACTTGCCGACAGGGCCGTGCGCCAGCTTTTTCTCGGCGGCAGCACGCTGCTGGCCCGCGATCCGCGCCCGCCCGCCGGGATCGTCGAGATCTTCAAGGCCTATCGTGGCACGACGGCGGCGGGCCTTCAGGCCATGGCCGATATGGGTCTGGCGGACGCCATCGATGCAGGCCTGACGGCTGCCGCGCGCAAGGCTCTCGGCAGGCAGGACAGGTAATCCGGTTTAAAACAGGCTGCCCTGCTTCGGCGGCTGCGGCTTTTGGGAAACGGCGGACTTCTTGCGTGGAGCGGAGGGTGCCGGGGGGCTTTCCGTTTCGCCCGTCATCGCCGCAATGTGCCCGTCGCTGAACTGGATGTCGATCTTCCCGCCACCTTCGAGTGCGGCGGCGGTGGAGATCACCCGGTTCTCCTCGTCCCGGATCACCGCATAGCCGCGCTTCAGCACATTGGTATAGGCGAGCGACTGCAGGATGCGGTCCTGTGCCACAAGTGCCTGGCGATGCCGTTGCAGGCGGTTTTCAAGGGCATTGTCGGCGCTACGCTGAAGATTGCCCAGCCTCTCCCGCTTGCCTTGATAATCACGGATGAGCCGCTGCGGCACCTGGTCCAGAACCCCGCCGGCGCGCGACAGACGGAAGCGGGACTGGTCGACGAGCCTTTCCACCGAACGACGGATGCGCAGCATCTGCTGGTCGAGACCCTGGCGGGCATGCAGCAGCCGACCGGCCAGCATGTCCGGCCTCGCCCTTGCCGCAACCCGCTCGAAACGCTGGCGCTTGTTGAGTGTGTTGAGCTCGAGACCCCGCCCAAGCCCGGCCGCTGCCTCGTCGAAACGCCGGCGGGGCAAAGCCAGCAACTGATCGAGCGAGGGGAGCGCCCGCATCAGGGCGCGCAAGCCCTGCCGGTTTTCCCCCATCCGCCGCGACACCGCAGCCGAAAGCCGCGCAGACAGGGCGGACAGCTTTGCCTCGAGATCCGCCCTGACCGGCACAGCCATTTCCGCAGCCCCGGTTGGCGTCGGGGCGCGGACATCGGCGGCATGGTCGATCAGCGTCCAGTCGGTCTCGTGACCGACGGCGGAGATCAGCGGGATGCCGCTTTCGGCGGCCGCCCGCACGACGACCTCGTCGTTGAAGCCCCAGAGATCCTCCAGACTGCCGCCACCGCGTGCCACGATCAGCAGATCCGGCCGGGCGATTGAGCCGCCCGCCGGGAGGGCGTTGAAACCCTCAATGGCACGCGCCACCTCATCGCCGCAGCCTTCCCCCTGCACCTTGACCGGCCAGACCACCACATGAACCGGAAAACGGTCGGCGATGCGGTGCAGGATATCGCGGATCACGGCCCCCGTCGGCGAGGTGATGACACCGATCACCCGGGGCATGAAGGGCAGCAACTGCTTGCGGGACGCCTCGAACAGACCCTCGGCCGCCAGACGGCGCTTGCGTTCTTCCAGGAGCGCCATCAGGGCGCCGGCACCCGCAGGCTCCAGCGTTTCGATGACTATCTGATATTTCGACGAACCCGGGAAGGTGGTGACCTTGCCGGTGGCAATCACCTCCATGCCCTCCTCGGGCCGGAACTTCAGCCGCCCCATGGTGCCTTTCCAGATCACCGCTTCGATGCGGGCGCGATCATCCTTCAGCGAAAAATAGGCATGGCCGGAGCTGTGGGGACCGCGATATCCGGAGATTTCGCCCCTGACCCGGACCTGGTCAAAGGCCGTTTCCACCGTCCGCTTGATCGAGCCGGACAGTTCGGAGACCGAATATTCGGTCAGATTGCTCGGCGAATCGGGGTCGAAAAGGCTGCTCATCTGCTTGTTTTACAAGATTTCCCGGCTTTATTGAACCAATTGTCAACCAAATCGGGCAAAGCACACCACAATTCGACCCTGCTCAGGCCATTTTTCAGGTGTCTCCTAAAATGGTCAAAACCCAAACAAGCTTTCGGTAAGATGTTTGGCCCACTATCAAGCCGGTAAGGAATGGATAGGAGACAGAAAGATGATTGCAGTCACCTGCATGGCGCTCGGACTTGCCGCTGGCATGACCCGCTCCGTCGTCTCTGTCGCCATGGTCGGCCTGATGATTGCCGCCACCTTCCTTGCAGCCTCACTCGTCGGCCTGCATGCAGCGTCACTAATGGCACTTGGCCTTGCTATCCTCGGCTACAATCTGGGCCTGATCGGCCTCCTCGCCGGCGGCGTGCTGATTTCCGGTTCGCGGACTGCTGCGGCCCATTGAGCGGGGGCCTCCGTCGCCCTTACCGCCTGTCGACCCTGAAAATCGAAATCCCCTTCCCGGCCCCCCCGGCAACGGCCTCAAGATAGGCGGGTATTCGCCCGGCGCTCAAGGCGGCATAGAGACCGTCCGGTTTCATGGCAACAAGGCTTCTGGTCTGCACTTCGCCGGCGCAGAACACGAGATAATCGACCTTCGCCCCCCGCAGAAACGCAATCGCCTCGTCAGGTCTTGAAAGGCCGGCGTTGAGTTCGGTCAGCATGCCGCCCTGATCGCGATGATAGGGTGCGCTCAGCACCCGGTGCCTGGTATAGCGCAGGATATGAACGCCAACCTCCGACGGTGCCATCACCACGCCCGGCGGCAATGTTTCGAGCGGCGCCAGCGCCTGTCGTGAGGCGCAAGCGGGGCCAGCCGGATGGGCGTCCGCCGCAATTTGCGCCGCGAGCCCCTTCAGGCCCTGAGCTGCCGCAAGGCCTGCAATCGACCAGAACAGCGGCACCGAGGCAAGAACACTCGCAAACAGCGCCAGCGCCCGCCCGATACTGTCCGGCTTGCGGCTCTGCCAGCGGCGCAGGTCCGCGACCAGCAGGGCCATCGGCAGGATCACCAGCAGGTTGGAAAACATCGAGCCGCGCACCTGCACCAGCGACACAGCAAAGCTGACGCCGACCAGCGGCAACAGCAGCAGGTAAAGTTCGACCCGCTCGCCGCGCCAGATCCGGCCAGAACAAACCATCAGTGCGATGAAGCCGACCGCATAGAAGCCGCCTGCCGTGCTTGGCTGGGCATGCAGCTGCGCCAGGAAGGACCGGGCCTCGATCACCTTGTTCAGCCACAGCTCGGTCAGCATCGGATCGAGGCTCGCCAGTGGGTTGCCAAGGCATTCCGGCGCAATCAGTCTGGCCGCGATGGCGAGGACCACCCCGGTTGCACCCAATGCGGCAAAGCGCAAGCGTCTGGAGAACTGCCCCAGCAGCAGCGATTGCAGGGCCAGCAGGAAGCCGCCGATGGAGGCCAGCGCATAAAAGCCGAGTGAAAGATTGTCGCAGGTGACAAGCCGGTAGTGTTCCGGCGGCACCGTCAGGAAAAACGCCGTCGACACAGTCGCCACGAAACTGAGGCTGAAGGCGGCAACCGGACGGGAGAGTGCGGCACCGTGAAAGCCCCAGAGTGCGCCCATGATCAGGCAGCTAGCCGCGACGAAGGGTGCGGATTCGGCCCCGATGGCAATGCCCATGGCCGCAGCACATCCGGCAATGCCGAAACTCACCATCCGCCTTTCGGGATCAACCAGCATGGCCAGCACCAGGGTGGCGAGCGTCAGCTGGGCATTGTGATGGTCGATGGAACCCACCCCGAACCGGCCCATGCCATAGACATAGATGATCGTCATGATGGAGGCGACATGCAGCGCCATCCGCCCGCCCGCCCTGAAAGCCGCAAGCCCCGTCAGCAGCACGATCGAGAAGGCGAGCGACAGCGGCCAGACGGCGAGCGCCAGCTGTTCTGCCCGCTCACTGGAGGCGAAATGGCCGAAAAGCCGGATCAGCAGGGCAATCGGCAGATCGATGAAGCGCGACCAGTGCATCAGCGTGCCGCCTTCGAGCCCGAGCCGGTACTGGGTCATGTCGAACCAGCCCTGCCCGCCAAGCAGATCGCGCACCTCGATCAGCCGCATCACGTCATCATTGTCGGCACCGACATAGTCGGTGGCTTCGAGACGATGGGCGACCAGCAGGATCAGCACCATCGCCAGACCATAGAGCAGGGCCGCAAGCGGGTAGCTTTCGCGGGTATCGGGGGAGGGCTTGAGGCTTGCGGGCGCGTCAGAGGAGGCTTTTGCCGGGGGCTGCACCAGATTTGTACCTCTTCCATGACTTGCAGGCGATGAATATGCGCAGCGGAAACCTAGCCTTAACCTTCTCAATAAATAGTAAAAACACCAATATCCATCAAAGCCGCCAGCCCTGTCCTTCGGCTGATTTCCTGTGTAGCGAGTAGAAACAATGGCCGATGCAATGACTGCTGAACCCCATGTGGCTGTGCTGATCCCCTGTTACAACGAGGCGGCGACCATCGGGGCCGTGGTGGAAGGGTTTCGCGCGGCGCTGCCGGAGGCCGACATCTTCGTCTTCGACAACAATTCCACCGACGGCACGGCGCTGAAGGCGATGCTGGCGGGGGCCACCGTCCATACCGAGACCCGGCAGGGCAAGGGCCATGTGGTGCGCCGGATGTTTGCCGATATCGAGGCCGACATCTATCTGATGGCGGATGGCGACGGTACCTATTCGCCCGCCGATGCCGGCCACCTGATCACCGAACTCGTCGAAAATCGCGCCGACATGGTGGTCGGCACCCGCCGTGGCGTGCATGACGATGCCGGACGGCAGGGCCATGCCTTCGGCAACCGGATCTTCAACACGCTCTACCGGGCGATCTTCGGCACCGGCTTTTCCGACATCTTCTCCGGCTACCGCGCCTTTTCGCGCCGCTTTGCCAAGACCTTTCCCGCCGTCTCCGCAGGCTTCGAGATCGAGACGGAAATGTCGGTGCATGTCTGGCGGCTGAAGCTGCCGGTGAGCGAGATCGAGCTTGACTACGGGCGTCGCCCGGAAGGCTCCCATTCCAAGCTCTCGACCTTTCGCGACGGGGCAAAAATCCTCTGGATGTTTGCCATGCTGATGAAAGAGACCCGGCCCTTCACCTTCTTCGGCCTGCTCTGCGGCCTGTTCCTCGCCACAAGTGCCCTGCTGATGGGACCGATCCTGATCGAATACTGGCAGACCGGGCTGGTGCCGCGCCAGCCGACCTGGATCCTGTCGATGGCGCTCCTGATGATTTCCTTCATGCTTCTGACGGCGGGCACCATCCTCGACAGCCTGGCGCGGGCGCGGGCAGAGCAGATGCGGCTCTACTATAACAGCATGCCGAGACTCGGCACGCTTTCCCGCCCCACGGCGACAGAACGACCGAAAAAGCGTATCAAGGCCGCATGATTCTCTCCCCGCGCCTCAAGAGACTGGCCCTGTTCGTGATTGCCGGCACCAGCGGCTTCCTGACCGATGCCGGGCTGCTGCACGTCCTGATCACCTATACGCCGATTGGCCCCTATCTTGCCCGCGTGCTGTCGATTGCGACCGCAATGCTCGTGACATGGCAGATCAACCGCAATTTCACCTTCGACCAGTCCGGCAGGTCGAAGACCGACGAGGGGGTGCGCTACGGATTTGTCGGGCTTCTGGGGGCGCTGCTGAATTACGGCGTCTATGCGACGCTGATCTTCACCATGCCGCTGCTGCAGCCCGTCGTTGCCGTGGTGGCCGCTTCGCTGGCGGCCATGGGCTTCAGCTATTTCGGCTATTCCCGCTTCGTCTTCGGGACGAAGAACCGGGAAAACACCTAGAGTCTGTCTGGTTCAAATTGAACCAGACAGACTCTGGCTCCCCTTGTTGTCGTTTGTCTATTCGGGAAAACTGGATTCCAGACGCAAAACTTCGTTTGCGTGTTTTCCCTGACAAACTCTCGTTTTACACTTTCTCCCAGCCGTCCCGCTCGCTGGCGCGGTAGATCGCGTCAATCAGGGCCTGGTTGGCGCGCGAGCTTTCCAGGCTGACGAGTTCCGCCGGTTGCCCCGTCGCGGCGCGCGCAAAGGCTTCCGCCTCGCAGCGATACTGGCGGCTGTCGGGAAAGCGGAAGATCTGCGAGATGCCGTGGTTCTGGTTGGTGAGTTCAATCTCCTCCGCCCCGTAGCGATCCGCATTGAACGGCGACTTCACCTCGATGAAACCTTCCATGCCATGGAACACCATCACCTGGCGGGCGGCCATCTGGGTCGAGATATAGAAGCTCAGTTCGAATGCACCGAAATCGGCACGCACCGAGGAATAGATGTCGGTGCCGAATTCCGGGTCGCGCTCGGTGGTTGCCTGCACCCTCAGCGGTTCGGCACCAGTGACGAAACGGGTGGTGATGGTCGGGTAGACGCCAATATCGGGCAAACCGCCGCCGCCAAGTGCCGGGATGTTGCGCATGTTGCCGGGGTCGCGGTTGAAATAGGTGAAGGCGCCCTGCACATGGCGGAGCCTGCCGATGGCCCCTTCCCGCAGCAAGGCCCTGACCTTGTTCCAGACAGGGGTATAGGTGATCATGAAGGCTTCCGAGATCACCACGCGGTTGCGGTCGCGCGCCGCAATCAGCACGTCGATTTCGCCGGCCTTCAGCGCAATCGGCTTTTCGCAGAGCACATGCTTGCCCGCGTCCGCCGCCTTGATCGTCCACTCGACATGCTGGGAGGTCGGCAGCGGGATATAGACCGCGTCAATCACGTCGCTTGCCAGCATCTCTTCATAGGATCCGAAGGCATGCGGCACGGAAAACCGGTCGGCCATGGCGCGTGCCTTGCCGGAATCACGGCTGGCAATCGCCGTCACCACACAGTTTTCCGCATCCTGAATGGCAGGCACGACCAGTTCGCGCCCGATTTTCGCAGTGGAGAGAATGCCAAATCGCAACATCAGGGAACCCCTTGGAAAAGAGCGGGAAAACATCACAGGCGGTCACCGTAATGGTCCTTCCGCGCTCTGGCAACAGGCCTATTCAAACGATTTATGTCCGGTTTCAGTCCCGTGGCCGCAGCAGCCGCAGGGCATTCATGGTGACCAGCACGGTCGCCCCGGTATCGGCAAGGATCGCCGGCCAGAGGCCGGTCACGCCGATGATCGTCGTTACCAGGAATCCCAGTTTCAGGCCGAGCGCGATGGCAAGGTTCTGGCGGATGTTGCCCATCGCATCGCGCGACAGCCGGATCATCCGCTCGACATCGCCCACCTTGCCATGCAGGATTGCGGCATCGGCGGTTTCAAGCGCCACATCCGTGCCGCCGCCCATGGCAATGCCGATATCGGCGGCCGCAAGGGCGGGGGCGTCATTGATGCCGTCGCCGACCTTGGCGACCACGTCACCCTTTGCCTTCAGCTCGCCAATGATCCGCTGCTTGTCTTCCGGCAGAAGTTCGGCGCGGACATCCATGCCCAGCGTCGCGCCGATGGCCTGCGCGGTCAGGTGATTGTCACCTGTCAGCATCAGGGTGCGGATGCCGCGTGCCTGAAGGGACCGGATCGCGGCGATGGCATCCGGTCGCGGCTCGTCGCGCAGCGCAATGGCACCGGCAAGGCGGCCATCGGCAAGCAGCAGCGACACGGTCTTGCCCTCGCCATTCAGTGCAGCAATCTTCGACCGCTGGCCTTGCGCCAGACCGGTCAGCGCTTCCACCGCCTTCATCGATCCGAGAAAGACGCGGGCCCCGTCCACCACGCCCTCGACCCCCTTGCCGCCGATGGCGCGGTTGCCCTCGACCGCAGGCAGGACCATGCCTTCGGCCCGCGCCAGGATGGCTTTCGCCAGCGGATGGCTGGAGCCGGTTTCGAGCGCTGCGGCCCGGGTGATCACGGCGTCTTCACTGCCTTCAAAGGCGATGACATCGGTGACAACGGGCTTTCCTTCGGTCAGCGTGCCGGTCTTGTCGAAGGCGATGACGGTGACCTTGCCGATCTGTTCCAGCACAGCACCGCCTTTCATCAGCAGGCCACGCCGGGCACCGGCGGAAAGGGCAGCCCCGATGGCAGCAGGCGTCGAGATCACCAGGGCGCAGGGGCAGCCGATCAGCAGGACGGCAAGTCCCTTGTAGAACCAGCCACCCCAGTTTCCATCGATCAGCAAGGGCGGCAGGATGGCTACCAATGCGCCGACGATCAGCACGCCGGGTGTGTAGATGCGGGAGAAACGGTCGATGAAGCGCTCGGTCGGAGCCTTGGATTCCTGGGCTTCCTGCACGAGCCGGATCACCCGGGCAATGGTATTGTCGGAGGCAGAGGCCGTGATCCTGACCCTCAGCGCCGCTTCGCCATTGATCGTCCCGGCATAGACCGGATCTTCGGCAGCCTTGCGGACCGGCACGCTCTCGCCGGTCACCGGCGATTCGTCGATGCCGCTTTCTCCGGAGACGATGACGCCATCGGCGGCCACCCGGTCACCGGGGCGCACCAGCAGGAGATCGCCGGGCCTGAGGCTTGCCGCGTCCACCTCCCGCACCACGCCATCCACCTCGACAAAGGCGGTTTTCGGCACCAGCGCCGAGAGCGACTGGATGCTGTCACGCGCCCGGGTGGCGGCGATGCCTTCCAGCAGCTCGCCGACCAGGAACAGGAACACCACCATGGCCGCTTCTTCGGTGGCATGGATCAGCACCGCACCGACGGCGGCAATGGTCATCAGCGTCTCGATGGAAAAGGGCGTTCCGGCACGCGCCGCCATGAAGGCACGCCTTGCGACCGGCACCAGGCCAACCAGCAGGGCGAGCAGGAAAGCGGGCATGGCAATTGCCGGGAGCGCCAGACCCAGACCATAGGCGACAACAAGGGAAGCACCCGCACCCAGCGCCAGCTTCGCCTTGGCGCTCTTCCACCAGACCCCTTCCAGGGGCCCATGGTAATGGCCATGATCGCCACCCCCGGCAGATCGATGAGAGTGACCGTGACCGGCGGCGTGTTCGTGATCATGGCCGTGGTCATGCCCGTGGTCATGCCCGTGACCTCCGGCATGGTCGTGGGTGCACGTCGCCACCTTTGACGGCTGGGCTCCCCCCTCCGCCGCCAGCGGCCGGACGCGGTAGCCGAGCCCGGTGATGGTTTTTTCCAGCTTCGGAAAATCCGCCGATCCATCATGGGTGATGGTCATGGTGCCCGCAGTGACGGACACCGCCACGTCATTGACACCATCGATCCGGCGGGCCGCCGTGTCGATCTTCAGCGCGCAGCTCGCGCAATCCATGCCTTCAACCCGGTAGCGGGTCCTGATATCGTCCATGTCGGGCACTCCAGAAACATCTTGAACTGGTGCCTAATCCCTCTAGCGACTAGAGGAGCAAACGATAAATATGCCTGTGTGCGTTTTTTCCTCGCCCGATACGATGCACATGCCCGGCAGGCCATCGCCTCCCCCACAATCCCGCTACATTCCCTTTTTCTGAAATTCTCTTTGTGGTGGTTTCCGCATTGGAAGGGTGGTGACCCATCCTTCCGGTGCCTCGAAAACCCCATTGCTGCTGCGGTTCGTGTCTTTCCCGGCGCGTCCCGATCCCCTATAGCTTCCTGCCATGTGGCCGGGAGGCCCCGGTCATGTCCAGATCTTCGGTTTAAAAACCGGGGCGACCGTTTGCGAGCGGTTTTTCTACTCCCGGTCACTGGGGCTCCCCACTTCACCATTGCCCCGGTGACCTCCAGTCTTTGGAACAGGAGAGCGAATGGCTTCTGCCCCGCCCGCAAAGGTACAGGATGCGGCCTGGGTCGAGACTGGGCGGAAAAACCGGCCGGTGACCGATCTTCTTCCGCCCGCACGGGCAATCGGCACCAGCGATACGAATGGGTGAAGCGGTCTTGCGGCAACCGCCGCGTTTTTGTGCGATCCGGCGTCAGTTGATGCTGAAGCCGTTCAGTCTTTCGGCCAGCAGCAAGATGGTTTCGGCATCGGCATTGGCGAAGGCAAAGCGCAGGTAGCCATTCTGTGCCGCGCCGAAATAGGAGCCGGGGACGCAGAGCACGCCTGCATCCCGCGCCAGTCTTTCCGCCACCACGGCAGCAGGCACGCCGGGGAACGGGTGGCGGATGAAGGCGAAATAGGCGCCGAGCGAATCCATCCGCCAGTCCGGAGCCCTGGCCATCACCGCCTTCAGGGCCGCCGCGCGGCGGTCGATCTCGACGCGATTGTCCTGCCGCCAGACGGCAAGCGCCGGCAGGGCCCGGGTCACCGCCGCCTGCGCCGCGCGCGGGGCACAGATCTGCAGGTTGTCCATCACCTTGGCGACCTGGGCCACCAGTTCCGGCGAGGCGGTGATTGCGCCCATGCGCTGGCCGGGAATGCAGAAGCTTTTCGAGAAACTGTAGAGGCCGATCAGCGTCTCATCCCAGTCCGGACGGGCAAACAAGCCGTGCGGGCGGCTGATCGCCTGCGGCAGGAAGTCCCGATAGGTTTCATCGAGAATCAGCCAGCAGCCATTTTCCCGGCAGATGTCGAAGATCCCTTCGAGCAGGTCTTCCGGATAGATCGCACCGGTCGGATTGTTGGGGGTCACCAGCACGAAGGCCTTGACCGAGGGGTCGATGGCGGCACGCACTGCCTCAAGATCCGGGATGAAGCGGGATTGCGGCGTGCAGTCCACCTGCCGCACCTTCATGCCCAGCATCGACAGCGAGATTTCCTCGTTGAAATAGAAGGGATTGGTGGTGGCAATCGTATCGCCATGGGCCATGGTCGCAAGGCAGGTGGCGATGAAGGCCTGGTTGGCACCGGCGGTGATGTGGATGTTCTTCGCCGCAACGGGCGTGCCATAGGCTTCCGTGACATAGGTGGCATAGGCGGCGCGCAGGCCCGGCTCGCCCTCGATCGGGCCGTAGCTGATATTGTCCAGCGACAGCGCCGCTTCGGAAAGGAAGCGCAGCATGTCGGGATGCGGTGGATAGCCGGGCACCGCCTGCGAAAGGTCGATCATCTTGCCCCGGTGCCCGTCATAGGCACGGCCCCAGCCGAGCACGGTCGGGATGGCGGGCGGATTGAGGCGTTCGACAAGCGGATTGAAACGGGACATCGGCGGCAGGTTTCCTGTGTTCTGGCTCAAAACATGTTTCCATCGATACGCCACCTTGCCCGTTGCCTGCAACGGCGAAGTGAAAGGCGGAAAATCCGGGTTGCCTTTTGGTTTTCCATGAAATCTAGTGGCCGGGTTGATGGAGCGGAGGCCGGACATGACATTCGATGCGGAGCGCCTGAAGGCGCTGAGGGCGAAATTCGGCGACCTCACTGGCGGCGAGATCTTCGATCCGAAGTTCCGCAAGGTGGCCGACCGGATCTTTTCCAAATCCGGGACCCGCGTTGCGCCCTATGCGGGCCTGCCGACCTTTCTGGCCGCGCCCTACCGGGATGTGGGAACCGACAACCCGGATTTCGGGGATCTGCAGGTGGCGATGTCAGGCGTGCCGATGGATCTTGGCGTCACCAACCGCAACGGCTCGCGCTTCGGGCCGCGGGCACTGCGCACCATCGAGCGGATCGGCCCCTATAACCATGTGCTGGAATGCGCGCCGACCTTTGAACTCCGGGTCGCCGATATCGGCGACATCGCCTTTGCCAGCCGCTACCGGCTCGAACAGAGCCATGAGGATATCGAAAGGCGGATCAGCCAGATCGTCGAGGCCGGGGTGGTGCCGCTCTGTGTCGGTGGTGACCATTCGATCACCCATCCGATCCTGAAGGCGGTCGGCAGGAAGCGTCCGGTCGGCCTCATCCATATCGATGCCCATTGCGATACCGGCGGGGCCTTCGACCTCACCAAATTCCACCATGGCGGCCCGATGCGCAATGCCGTGCTCGACGGGGTGCTGGATCCCACCCGCACCATCCAGATCGGCATCCGGGGGCCCGCCGAATATCTCTGGGAGTTTTCCTATGAAAGCGGCATGACGGTGATCCATGCCGAGGAAGTGGCGGCGATGGGGATCGAGGCGGTGATTGCCAAAGCGCTGTCCGTCGTCGGCGACGGCCCGACCTATCTCTCCTTCGACATCGACAGCCTTGACCCGGCCTTTGCGCCCGGCACCGGCACGCCCGAAGTGGGCGGGCTGACGACGCGCGAGGTGCTGCAATTGCTGCGCGGGCTCAAGGGCGTCAATCTGGTGGGCGGCGACGTGGTGGAGGTCGCACCGCAATATGACGCGACCACAAACACCGCCCAGGCAGGCGCGCAGGTCCTGTTCGAGATCCTGAGCCTGATGGTGTTCAGCCCCTTCGTCAACGGCAGGCGCGACATCTGAAACACAGGTCCGGACATGACATCACCGGGAACCGGCAAGGCCTGAACAGGGAGACTGACGGATGCGCAAGGGACAACAGCGGGTATTGATCAGCGCCGGGGCAAGCGGCATCGGCAAGGCGATGGCGGAAGCCTTTGCCGCCTCCGGGGCGCTGGTCGCAGTCGCCGACGCGGATGCCGCCGCGCTCGCCACCTGCCCCGGCAGCTGGCACCGCGCCCATGTCGATGTCACCGACGAGACGGCGGTTGCCGCCCTTTTCCGGGAACTTGAGGGGAGGTTCGGCGGGCTCGACGTGCTGTGCGCCAATGCCGGGATCGCCGGGCCGACCGCGACCATCGAGAATATCGGGCTTGCCGACTGGCAGCGCTGCGTCTCGGTCAATCTCGAAGGTGCCTTCCTGTTTGCCAAATATGCGGTGCCGGTGATGAAACGGCAGGCATCCGGCGCGATCATCCTGACCTCGTCGACGGCGGGGATCTACGGCTATCCGAACCGCGCCCCCTATGCCTCGGCCAAATGGGCGATCAACGGCCTGATGAAGACGCTGGCGATGGAGCTTGGCCCCTTCGGCATCCGGGCCAATTCGATCTGCCCCGGAGCCGTGCATGGTCCGCGCATGGAACGGGTGATGGAAAAGGAAGCCGAAGCCAAGGGCACCACCCGCGACGTGATCTACCAGGGCTATGCCTCCGGCACCTCGATGCGCAGCTTCGTCACCGCCCAGGATGTCGCCAGCATGGCCGTCTTCCTCGGCTCGGACGCCGCCCGCATGGTCTCGGGCCAGATCATCTCGGTCGATGGCCATACGGAAAACCCGGACCCGAAGGTCTGACGTCAGTCCGCAATTTCCATCATCGCCCGTCCCCTTGTGAGGTCGCGGATCAGGTCCTGCACTTTGGTTAGATCGCTGGCGGACAGGCGGAAGGCGAGCGTGCCGCCTTGCGCGCTGAAACTTTCGGTCTCGAGCGCCAGACCGGGCATCGACAACAGTCGTGACTTGACCAGGGCGAGATCGGCAAAGTCGCAGCTAACCCTGAAGCGGGTGAAGGTGATGATCGGCCCCTTGTCCAGCCCCCGCAGGCAGGCACCCGCCGTGCCGCCATAGGCGCGCACCAGACCGCCGGTGCCGAGCAGCGTGCCGCCGAACCAGCGGGTGACCAGCACCACGACATGGTCGAGCTCCTGCCCTTCGATCACCTGCAGGATCGGCTTTCCCGCCGTGCCGCCCACCTCGCCATCATCGTTGAAACGCACCTTCGGGCCAATCCGGTAGGCCCAGCAATTGTGGCTGGCCGAGGGATCGGCGTGGCGGAGAAGAAAGTCCCGCACCTCCTCCTCACCGGCAACCGGGCCTGCCCAGGCGACGAAACGGCTCTTCCTGATCTCCTGCGCAAATGTGCCGGTTTCGGTCAGCATGTACATTGCGGCAGGCTACCGAAGAGCCTTGAGCACACAGGCGACATTGTGCCGGTGCACCCGCTCGTAGGGTTCGAAATAATGAATGCCGCCGGTGGCAAGGCTGTCTTCGGCAAAGGTTTCAAGCCCTTGTTCCGCAAGGCCGGGTTCGTCCGCCAGCCGCAGCAACCGGGCGGTGTAAAGCTTCGTCGCATCGATCAGCCGCCGGTCATAGCCGCCTGATGCGATGATGCCAGGGTCGCCATGGTTCGGCAGGATACGCCCGAAGCCAAAGCCCGCCATCCGGTCCAGTTCACGCAGATGGGTGGCGAGATGCTCGGGCTCGGAGACATAGGTGACGGTATCTTCGAGCGTATCCCCGGCCAGCAGCAGATCCCGGCTTTTGAGCAGCAGCACGGTGCCATCATTGCTGTGGATATCGACCAGCCGCAGCTCGACATCGAGCCTGCCGACCGTCAGCGACAGGTGATCCTCAAAGATCGTGCCGGGCAGGATCAGCGGCCTGATCGGCGGATCGTCGTTTTCGAGCGCATCGCGATTGTCCTGAAGCGCCTTCAGTGTCCTTGAATTGGCGATGATCTCGCAATCGCGAAATACTTCATTGCCCGCCACATGATCCGTATGCCAGTGGGAGAGCACGAGCCGGAGCCGCGTAAAGCCCGCCTCTTCCAGCGTGCGGCGGATGATGCGGGCATGGGCAAGCGACA